>NZ_KV817005.1:0-617 GCF_001814535.1 Actinomyces sp. HMSC065F12 | reverse complement strand
ACACCACCACCCTCAAAAAAGTCAGCAGCCCAGAATGCAATGTATGCCAATCCTTTATCAACGAGATCGAGACGCAATACACAGGCGGCGGGTGGAACATCGGTATGAAATACGAGGTCAGGACTCTAGATGATG
Source organism: Actinomyces sp. HMSC065F12 (assembly GCF_001814535.1). NCBI lineage: Bacteria > Bacillati > Actinomycetota > Actinomycetes > Actinomycetales > Actinomycetaceae > Actinomyces > Actinomyces sp. HMSC065F12. The sequence continues at coordinate 482 of NZ_KV817005.1, read as the reverse complement.
GCATCCCTCATTCGGATGATGAGGATGTCTATTTGGTTGTGGGTACAGTACATACCCCCATATACGTTGCGTTTAATGAAGAGGGGAAAATTGTCAGCGGCGTAGAAAGAACTGAGGTCATCGAGCTCGAAGTGGACAGCGGTTCGGGATCTTTCGTTTTAAGGCGTCTCTACGGCGATTCTAAGGATGAAGGTTCACAATCATGAAGCCAGTAGAGACTTGGAAAAAAGCCATTTTAATTGCCGACTTGATCCTAGTTAGCACGTCACCGCCTCCAGCTAATGACACAGATAGGTACTCATTCGACTTTCGCTCGGATTCTGACAACCAGTTAACGCTCCAAGTCGATTACCGCCAAGAAACGACCACTCCGCCCATTCCCGGCTCTGCTGGCGTGGAGAATGTTGACGTCGCTGGTGCTGGTGGTGTGATTGAGGTTGTTGAGGGACCGGTTGGTGGGTTTCGTGTACCGGGCTGGCAGG
>NZ_KV817004.1:0-2095 GCF_001814535.1 Actinomyces sp. HMSC065F12 | reverse complement strand
CGCTTATCGGGCACAAACCACCGCTCACGATAACGAGTAATGAAACGACCCAAACGCTCGCCACCGTCGAGAAGACGGAACCCAGCCCACACATCCATCAGCCCGTTCGACGCTGGCGTTCCGGTCAGGCCAACCCAGCGTTTAACGTATGGTCGCATTTTCACCAGCGCCGTGAACCGCTTCGCACGATGGTTCTTGAAGCTGGAGAGTTCGTCGATGATGACCATGTCGAACGGCCAGCCATCGCCGTACTGACCCACGAGCCATGGCATGTTTTCACGGTTGATGATGGTTACCATCGCAGACGCCGCGAGAGCGTTCAGCCGGTCTTGTTTGGTGCCAACAGCGACCGCGACGGTGAGCCCGTCAAGGTGATCCCACTTCGCTATTTCGGCGGGCCAGGTATCGCGGGCTACCCGCAGTGGTGCGATGACTAGGACTCGGTGGATGGTGAAGTAGTCGAGCATGAGCTGCCAGATCGCCGTCAACGTGATCACCGATTTGCCCAAACCCATCCCAAGGAAGATTGCGGCCTCGTGGTGGTCGATGATGAACTGGGTCGCCTGCCGCTGGTAGTTATGCGGCTGATAGTGCATCAAGCACCTCCTTGATCCCGTCAACCGAATCAACGACCAAAGCGGTGAAACCTTGCTGGCGGAGTTGGTTCATCCGGCGCACCTGGATTGGCCTGGGTTGTTTACCTGGTGCTTTGAGCTCAACGAAAACTACGCGGTTTCTCATCAGGCATATCCGGTCAGGTACACCCGTGGTTCCAGGGCAGACAAGCTTCCAGCACAAGCCGCCAGAGGCTTCAATGGCTTTCTTCAGTTGGTGTTCTATGGTTCGTTCGTTCATGGTCACTCCTTGAATGGTTTCTCAAGGGGTGCAGAGTGGTGCAGGGTATTTCCTAACCTTTTACATAGAGAAAAACACCATGTAATTTCACATGCGTAAGGTAGGAAAACGGGTTGCACCGGTCTGCACCCTCATAACTTTCAGCTGTTGAATTCGCTGGTCAGGGCCAGCCCGTAGACGCGGATACCGGACTTGGTTTTCTTGCGCTCGAATCCTGCTTGTTCGCATGCGGCGTTGAAGTCGACCATCGGGCGCGCCCATCCTGAGGTGTTTTGCGCCCACGCCCGATACGTCTGATAGAGGTCACCAGCCCTCTCCGATAATCCGTCCTCGACGTCGCACGAGTCCTCAAGGAACTGCGAGAACCAGTCGTTATCCTCCTTATATGCTTGCGAGGCTTGAACCACCTGAGGCGGCGGAGTGAGCTTGTATCCCTCACTGTGAATGAGGCGCGCTCCCTCCATGATCCAGGAAAGGATTGCTCCGCCCGCTTTTTCGAACAGGTGGTCGGCGTAGTTCTTCACATCCGTGTCGCCTTCGATGGTGGCGTTGAACGGGATGACGATCAGACGCCGCCAGATGCCTGCGTCCATGGCTCCCACACGCGGCAGGTGATTCGTGTAGAGCACGAGCGTGTGGGAGGGTGTGAAGGCGAAGGGATCCTTGAACTTTTTCTCTGCCGAGATCTGATCGGTCGAAGCCAGCTGTTTGACGTTCGAGGTTGATAGGCGCATGCCTTCCTCGGTTTCAGCCGCGATCAAGAGCCGTTTGCCTCTGGCTTCGGCGAGTTCGGGTTTGACGTTGCGGCGCACCCCGACAGTGAGCGCGTCGGCTGAAATCGTGCCCGAATACGTCCCCAACACTCGGGCGATAGTGTTCCAAAACGTTGACTTGCCGTTGCGGCCGTCCCCGTAAGCGATGACGAGCGCTTCGACGAAAACCTGACCGATAGCCGCCAGGCCGACAATGCGCTGCACGTAACCAATCAACTCAGGATCTCCTTGGAAGAAGACGTCGAGCGCGTCGGCCCAGATCTGTGCGCCCTCCTCGCTGGGGCTGACAGCGGTCTGCTTGGTCAGCAGATCGGCTGGGTTGTGCTCGTGGCTTGTGCCGTCGCGTAGATCCCAGGTACCTGACGGGGTGTTGAGCTGGTAGGGGTCGACGTCAAGGTCACGGATACGTACCTGCAAGATTGGCCCGGCTTCTTTCAACGTGGCCGTGATATTGCGTGACAAACGCC
>NZ_KV817003.1:11982-31436 GCF_001814535.1 Actinomyces sp. HMSC065F12 | reverse complement strand
CCAAGAACCCACACGGGAACTTGGGGCTTCACCATGTTCGGGGAAGGAGCCAGCGATGCCAGTCAAACCAGCCTCCCCGTGCTCCCACCCCGGCTGCCCCGAACTCACCCACGAACGTTTCTGCGAGCAGCACGCGAAGGCAGAAGACGCCCGGTATCGGAAGTATCAACGGGATCCGAAGATCAACCGCCGCTACGGCGCGCGCTGGCGCAAGATTCGCGCCGCCTACATCGCCGCCCACCCGCTCTGCGAAGACTGCCTAGAGGCCGGTCTCTACACGCCAGTACAAGAGGTTCACCACATTCTCCCGCTCGAACACTGCGGCACCCACAACTTCGACAACCTCCGAAGCCTGTGCAAGCCCTGCCACTCGCGCCAGACCGCGCTCGATGATGACCGGTGGAGGCAACAACCTCGTGTCTACGCCTACTGACGAGCCCACACGTTGCCCGCTGGCGCGACGATCATCTGGAACCTCAAAGATGCCTACCCGCCTGGCGTTTGCCGAACACGGGGCAACCTCGCGGCGCTGGTGAGGGGTTGGGGCCTTCGAATCTCTCATGCCTTGTCAGAGGTCAGCGGGCGGGGCCAACCGTGCGCAAAGTCCCCGAATCAAACAAGGTATTAACACTTCGGGCTTCGTCGGCAGTACCAGTGAGGGGTGAAATCCCGCTGAGTGTTGCTCGGTTTTCTTGCGCTTTGTCCGTCCGGATTTGGGTTTCCCAGGGACGTACAGGTGAGGGCAAAAAACTCGGAGCTTCTCATCCGGTGTTCTGGATCCCTCTCTGGCAGGTGTTCGCCTGTCTTGAGTTAACAAACTGGTTTCTAAAAAGGAGGAATCATGACAGATCAAATGGTGCTAAAAACACAGCAATGGCTCAATCGCACCTATAGGAGCAAGGCTGGATTCGGTTCAGTCGTAGAGGACGGATATACCGGCTGGGGCACGGTCAACGCTTTGATTCGGGCCCTGCAAATCGAGCTGGGTATTACGACAACGGCGAACAATTTCGGACCGGGAACTATCAGTCGCTTCCAGTCTCGGTGGCCTAACGGCATCCACCAGCAGGATGACGGTGCGCAGGAGACTTCTAATGTGTACGGCATTATCCAAGGTGCTTTGTGGTGTAAGGGATATTCTGCTGGTGCCAGCGATATCACTACGCATTTCTATAGCGGAACTGGAAAGGCCATCAAACAGCTTAAGAGCAACATGGGCATTGGTGGAGATTCCACTGTGACGCTCGACGTCATGAAAGCGCTGTTGTCAATGCAGCAATTCGTCCTGCTTCGCTCTTATGGGGGCATTTCAGCGATTCGGCAAGCACAGCAACAAATCAACCAACAGTATCGCGCTTATACCGGAATCATCCCAACCGATGGACTCTACGGTCGGGAAATGAACACTGCTCTGATTCAGGTCTTGCAAGCCATTGAAGGATTTAGCCCTGCGGAAGCCACAGGTAATTTCGGCAATGGCACCAAAGCGCGTCTAACAATAGTTACACCCAGCAATGCGGCAAGTTTACCGAAGTGGGCTTGGCTAGCTCAGGTTGCTCTAGTGTGTAACCGGATTTCTCCCGATATCTATCCTTCTGCACAAACCGCACTGTCAACGTTCGTTCCGCAATTCCAAGCAAAGTATCAGCTCCCACGAAGCGGGGTGGTCGACTCGACTACATGGATGAGCCTGTTGACCTCGAAAGGTGATCCGAATCGCGCCTGCAAAGCATGCGATACACGCTTCGAGATTACGGCTGAGCGACTCAACCTACTTAAGGCGAACGGCTATGAGATTGTGGGGCGTTACCTGACTGAGCCGAATCAGGATTCAAAAGATCCGTCTGACTATTTCAAAGCAATTCGCCCCGGAGAACTTGAACGCATCACCAACGGAGGAATGAAGTTCTTCCCGATTTTCCAGGAGTACTCAACCAAGCTTCGACATTTCACGCGGGAAAACGGCGCTCGGCACGCGACGCTCGCAAGGCAAGCAGCCCAAAGACTTGGCATTCCGGGAACGTATATCTATTTCGCAGTTGATTTCGACGCGACCGACCCCGAGGTCACAAGTCACATTCTTCCGTATTTCCAGGGTGTGCGTGGAAGCCTGGGAGGCGGATACAAAGTAGGCATCTACGCCTCGCGTAACATTTGTAGCCGCATCATTAAAGCCGGCTACGCTGGAAGCGCGTTCGTCTCGGACATGTCTACAGGATTTTCTGGCAACCTTGGCTTCCCTATTCCTGACGATTGGAACTATGACCAGTTCACTGAAATCAGTGACTACAAGGGTGCTGGTTTTGACCTAGACAGGGTCGCCTATTCAGGACAAGCAGCGGCAGTTGATCATGTTGCTCCTTCGAGTGCCGGTGGCGCTGCGCCCGACACCAGCATTGATTACACCAAGCTGGCTCCGATTGATCTGATCTGGCATTTAGAGAAACGCTTCGAAGAACTTCGTGCCAGTGGCAAGGTTGGAAAAGACTACGTTGCGGGTTCTCATGGTGCGGGAACGCGGATTGCCGTTCCGACTTGGCGTTGCATCCTCAACTATTTAGCAAAAGCCTACCTGCGTGACGGTGGTAGTGGATCTGCGGTGAATTGGTCCGTGTCTGCCGAAAGTTTCAGGAGTGCTGACGCGAGCGTACTCGAGAAGGACGCTGTAGGCAAGAAGATCATCGCTGCCTTGAATCGCTATATTGATAACACGTGGCGGCAATCCATGACCGACAAGACCGGAGAATCGGTTGATCTGGCGCATCTGGCGGCAACAACACTTGGATACACCAACTGGAATGTTATCCCTGATGCGTGGACTGGCTGGGCCGGAGACCTAGCTACTGCCATGGAGAATATTCAGAAAACACTTGAGTGGAATCCCAGTGCGAACCTGGATCAGGTGGCCACAGCTCTAATCGGTCAAGGTAACGATTACCGTCAGCATCCTGGCTTGAAGGGGCTAGTACTTGACAAGAAAAACGACAAGGGAAAATGGGAATCGGTAGGAAACAACTGTAACCGTGACGATCTCTGCTGTGACGGAGATGCCATCGTTATCGCTAACACGCTAGAAAACGGCAACGACTCCAACGCTCATCTTCTGTCAGCAACATTGCGAGAGTACTACAACAATTCCAGCAAACTTGCCAACAGATTCAAGCAGATTGGCTGGAGCTTGGGGGCGAATAATTCCACTGAGGCATATCAGAAAATAAGTGAATATGCCGACTTGGATAGCGCCGTTTTAGGATGGTTCCTGGCTGGATACGTCAAGGAAGAGATTCGTTTGACAGCTTGCCGAAAGCTAGCTGAATTCATCTACCGATAATTGATTTGGTCTTTTCCTTGGTGTGGCGCTTGGGTAAAAACGCTAAACCCAAGCGCTACACCACCAGCAACAAGAGCGCCGATGGCGGGAACGGAAAACTGGCTCAGCAGTTGAGAAAAAGAATCACTATGAACTAACGAGCCGACACCATCGAGTGAAAAGAGAAAAGCTGAGAGTCCGATAAAGGCTCCTGCTGAAAGTTGCAACGCGCGGGCAGATTGAATACCGATGAAATGCTTATTAAAAAGCAGAAGAAGAATCGTGAAACACACATACATGAGTGGCATCAATAAGAAGACCACAAAAAATCTCTGATCCTGATCCTTGCACCGTAGAAAGATGGCGGCGAAAAGCCACGCGCCGACAAAATATGCCAGAGCGGATACAAGAAACACAGATATTTTTTTGATGACCAGTCCCTTCAACTTTTCGCTACACATTTTGATACGGCAACGGCATCAGGAGTTGTATGCCCCAATAAGTTCTCATTCTACAAGAAGGGTTTCCCTGCATTGCTAAGGATAGCGCTGATCGGGCGGATGTTGCGTGAATGCAGGCACGAGGCCTGGTGCGTTGAACCCGACAGTCACGAAAAGGCGCACGGGAGCGCCTATACCAGAGGCTCCCGAGTATCTGTCTGTGGTGTACAGCGTGGTAAGAAGCTACTGGGGGGCGGCTTGGTTATGGGGTTGTTCTGGCGGCTTTCTGGTGAATGCACGGAGCTTTTTGATTGCCCATTCGTAGTGGCTTGATGTGGCTGACACGCAGTAGGAGCCGAGCGAGGTTGTGCCCGTCCACGGGAAATGCGCCTTGGTGAATAACTCCTCGTTGGTGAACTCGCCGATGAGAGCCACTACTGCGGTGTGGCTGTCAGCGAGGTTCTCGCGGATAGCCTCAAGCTCAGTGCCCTGATATTGAGTCCAAATCTCTTGGTTGAGCGTTGGCGTGGTTCGCCACGTGTGAGGAAACGGAAGAAACGGTCGAGGCTGACCCTGGCGGTTGGCGTCGACGAAGCCAAGCAACATGCGCTGCCACTCGTGCAGGTGGGCAAGGACGTCGCGCAGGTTTTTGTCCCGCGCCCAGTGGGCTTCTTTACCGATTTGAGTGATGCTGGGATCAAAATTCGTATGCTGATCGTCGGAACTCATGCCCTCAATGAGGCTGTCCAGTTTCGCATACTGCGCCTCGGCGGCATCCAATAGTTCAGTTTTCGTCTTCGGTCTCGGCACGCCACTAATTGTCTCACAGCAGGAAAGCAGATGAAAACCTATGGCGAAAGACGGAACGAACCGGGGTGGCCGCCGTGTGCGGGCAGGTGCGAAACCCGATCCGCTGAATGCGAAGCTCGCAGCTGGCCGCCCAGCCACGCGGCTTGATGATCCGCTGGGTGAGCCGTTTGACTTTGAAGGCTCAGATATCGGGGATGGTGCGGTGCTTGCTGGTGAGGTGATGCCGGAGCCTGCCGAGTATCTGTCGGAGATTCAGCGTGATGGTAAACCCCTCGGCGCTGACCTCGTCTACCGAGAAACATGGCAATGGCTCGATCAACGTGGCTGTTCCCAGTTCGTCGCACCGCGCTTGATCGAATCCTATGCGCAGGCGTTCGCGCGTTATGTGCAGTGTGAACAGGCGATCTCCAAGTTCGGCTTGCTCGGCAAACACCCAACCACAGGGGCTGCGATCGCATCCCCTTTCGTTGCTATGTCCCAGTCTTTCGGGAAGCAAGCGAACGTGTACTGGTACGAGATTTACGAGATAGTGCGCGCCACCTGCACCAGCGACTACTCAGGTTCGGCGCCGGGTGATGACGTGATGGAGCGCCTGCTGCAAGCCCGCTCCTAACACCCCTTTGATTCTCGTGTGCCTGCCCGAGATGGGTGGGCACTTTTCTATGTCCCGATTCTTTGGAAAGTGAGTGTGTATGTCTGTTACGAAGACTGCTGAGGCCGTGTGTATCGGCCATCCCGATAAGCTCTGTGATTTGATCGCTGACACGATCCTTGACGATATCCTCTACGAGGATCCTGCTGCCCGCGTTGCAGTAGAAGTGATGGCATCTGGCCGCAGGATCATTGTGACTGGCGAGATCACTTCGAAGGTTCGTCCGCGTATTCGTGAGTCGGTGCGTTACGCGCTGGTGAAGGCGGGTTATGTGCCGTGGAAGTTCCTCGTTTTCGTCTGGACACGCCGCCAATCCCCAGACATCAACGCAGGAGTTTCCAAGTCCTTGGAGGCTCGCTTCGGAGACACGAGTGAGTTTGCGTTGCAGGGCGCTGGCGATCAAGGCACCGTCTACGGATACGCCACCAACGAAACCCCGCAGCGTTTGCCATTGCCGCTCGTACTCTCGCATGAGATCTGTGGGCGTCTTGATGACGCCCGCAAGGACGGCACGATCAGCGGTATCAAGTCCGATGGTAAGGCGCAGGTGACGGTTCGCTACGACGCCGCCGGACAACCCGTAGCAGTCGAAACCGTGGTGGTGTCGATCCAACACGACGCTACGAAGACTCTGGACGAGCTTGCGGCTGAGGTCAAAACACTGATCGTCGCACCCGCGTGTAAGCCGTATCTGCCAATTAGCGCTGACACCGAGATTCTGGTGAATCCCTCGGGCTTGTTTACGGTGGGTGGTTCAAAGGCAGACACGGGGCTCACTGGTCGCAAGCTGATGGTCGACACTTACGGCGGTCTCGCCCCACATGGTGGTGGGGCGTTCTCGGGTAAGGACGCGTCCAAGGTTGACCGCTCGGGTGCGTATATGGCGCGTCTGATAGCCAAGACTATCGTCGACTCCGGTCTTGCGCAGGAATGCCAGGTCGCGATTTCCTATGCGATTGGGAAGGCTGATCCGGTCGCCTTCACCATCGACACGCTCGGCAGTGGTGAATACTCCGACAAGATCCTGACCGAGGCTGCGCGTGAGGTGTTTCCGCTACGCCCAGGAGCGATCATTGACGCTTTGGGGTTGCGAGCACCCGGCTACACCCGCTACTCGACCTACGGACACTTCGGCCATGCCGGTTTGCACTGGGAGAACTCGTTCGCTCACGTCGACGCATTAAAGAAGGCGGTGACCACACATGCTCATGAAACCAATGCCCATCAGTGAACTCAAGCCCGCTGACTACAATCCGCGTAAAGACCTCCAGCCTGGCGATGCCGAATACGAGAAGCTCAAGCGATCCTTGACCGAGTTCGGCTACGTCGAACCCGTCATCTGGAACTCCACCACTGGCAACATCGTCGGTGGACACCAGCGTTTGAAGGTGCTCGAAGATCTCGGCCACACGGACGTGGACGTGATCGTTGTTGAGCTCGATGAGACCCGCGAGAAAGCACTCAACATCGCGCTCAACAAGATCAGCGGCGAATGGGACAACGACAGACTTGCCCTCCTCATCGCCGACCTCGATGCTTCGGATTTCGATGCTGAACTCACCGGTTTCGACGACGCCGAAATCCAGCAGTTGATCGGCTCCTTGGATGAGAACGAGGTTGAGGACGACGACTTCGACCTTACCGCCGCACTCGAAGCATCCGCGTTCGTGGAGCGTGGGGATATCTGGACGCTTGGCCGTCACCGACTCGTGTGCGGCGACGCCACCAGCGTCGAGGACGTCGAGTTGTTGATGGATGGTAAACGTGCGAATCTTGTGTTGACTGATCCGCCATATAACGTCGCCTTCGAATCAGGATCCGGATTGTCCATCAAGAACGACAAGATGGATGGCGATAAGTTCTACGATTTCCTGCTATCAGCGTTTTCGAACATGGTGGGCGTGTGTGAGAAGGGCGCGTCCGCGTATGTGTTCCACGCTGACACTGAAGGCTTGAACTTCCGCCGCGCCTTCGTTGAGGCAGGCTTTTACCTGTCGGGCTGTTGTATTTGGGTTAAAGATTCCCTCGTATTGGGACGTTCCCCGTATCAGTGGCAGCACGAGCCGGTGCTATTCGGGTGGGTGAAGACGGGTAAGCACAAGTGGTACGCCGACCGGAAACAAACCACGATCTGGAACTTCGCCAAGCCCCGCCGTAATGCTGACCACCCGACCAGCAAGCCGCTGGATTTGTTGGCGTATCCGATCGGGAACTCCACGCAGGCCAACGCGATCGTGCTCGACACCTTCGCAGGCTCAGGCTCCACACTCATGGCAGCTGAGGCAACCGACCGCATCTGCTATTGCATGGAGCTTGATGAGAAATACGCGAGCGTTATTTTGCGCCGTTATGCCGAACATACAGGGGACGCTGCCGGGATTACTTGCCTGCGAGGCGGCAAGGAATACGCGTATTTGGATTTGGTGCGCGATGTTGAGGGGGGTGAACCGTGAGTGAGTTGACGTTGGGTTCCTTGTTTGATGGCTCGGGTGGTTTCCCTCTCGCAGGTATTCAGGCGGGTATTCGTCCTGTGTGGGCGAGTGAAATCGAGCCATTCCCGATTCTCGTTACGACCCGCCGTCTGCCGCAGCTCACTCATGTGGGTGATGTGACCACGGTCAACGGGGCTGATGTTGATGCGGTGGATGTGATCACGTTTGGTTCTCCCTGCCAAGACCTATCCGTTGCAGGTAAACAAGCAGGCCTGGCGGGTGAACGCTCGGGTCTGTTCTTTCATGCTGTACGAATTATTGACCAGATGAGGAAAGCAACCCATGGAATGTTTCCACGCTACGCGATCTGGGAGAATGTCCCTGGCGCGTTCTCCTCACACAAAGGATCCGATTTCGCCACCGTCCTTACCACGCTCACGCGCATCGTCGACCCGAGCACGCCTGATATGCCTGTCCCTGAGGGTGGATGGCCGTACGCGGGATGTGTCATGGGTGAGGGATTCTCACTGGCATGGCGTGTACTCGATGCGCAACATTTCGGCCTCGCCCAACGACGCCGCCGCATCTACCTTGTCGCAGATTTTGCAGGCCGATCCGCACCCGAGATTCTTTTTGAGCCCGCGAGCTTGCCAAGGAATCCTGAATCGTGCGGCACGCAAGAACAAGACCATGCCCACACCCCTGAAGCAAGCCTTGGAGGCCGTAGCAGCTCGGTGATGTTGTTGGATCATCATCCGCAGGACTCGAGGTTGACCGTTAACTCCTCGGGGGTGGTGCAGACGCTGACTGCCCGGATGGGCAACTCACCCACCAACGTCCCCATCCTCCTCGACGCCCCAGAAGAACGCAGGGTGTTTGGCCTGAATTCGATCCACCAGTCCCGCAGCGGTGGCGGCCACTACGGCTACGAAGCGGAAGTGTCGAAAACCCTCGACTTGAAAGGCGGGGAGCCGACCTGCAATCAGGGCGGCATGGTCATCTTGGAGCCCGTCTATGCCGCATCCAAGGCCGACTATTTCACCCGCGTCACCAAGGATCAGGCAGGTGCGCTGCTGGCCACGGATTACACCGATCCGCCCATGGTCGCCAGCTCGTCGCTGTGCCCCAGGCGGTTGACGCCGGTCGAGTGTGCCCGGTTGCAGGGGTTTCCTGACGATTGGTGTGACGGTCTTGCTATCGAGGATCCGACAAGCGAGGACATCGAGTATTGGACGGGCATTTGGGCTACCTGGAACTTGGCGCGCGGCGTGAAACCACGAACCGCACGCCAAGTCACTACTTGGTTGGAGAATCCAACCAGTGATAGTGCCCAGTACAAGTTGTGGGGTAACGCGATCGCTTTGCCCGTTGCTCGCCACGTCCTTGAAAGACTGAAGAATTTTGCTCGCGCAGGGACTGGATAAGCACTCGCACCTATGGCTGTATGTACATGACCAAACAAACCCCGACAAGGGGGAAACATGAGATGGAGGATGGTCATGAGTGATCTACATATCGAGATCAGCGAGATGCTGGAGGCAGGCATCAACATCTGGGACATTGAAGAAGCCCTCGACATTGCACGAAAGTGGAACTTCTCCCTGGTTGCCGGTGCGATCGAACACGACCCGCATGGCTATCTGCGACTGGTTGATTCTTGGTTTGAACAGGTGACCCGATGACCACGATCGAGTTTACCCCGAACAAGGCTGGGCGTAAGAAACTCGCCGAAGTCATCGCGGAACATCTTGGCGTGAAAGCCAGGTATGCTGGCATGCCCACCTTTGACTATCTGATTGGTGAGGCGCGGTTGGATCGGGACTGGGTGCTCCACCTCCCAGACAACGCAGACGGCGACGCGATAACCGACGCCGCGAGCGCGGCCGGGTTTGCGCCTGCGGGTGAGGTTTACGGACTCACGCTCACATTCCCCACGACCAGGTGGGACGAGGCCACAGGCGCGAAGCTCGACGCCCTGCTCGCCTCCAAGGGAGCACTCATCGCTAAGGCACTGGTTATTCCTGCTACGCCCATGGCGATCGATGAGGCGGAAGGGACCGTTGAGTTTGCCTGGTTTGACCAGCTCCCAGATGCGGAGGTGATTGAAGCGGTCAGCGTGCTGATTCAGCTCATGATCGAGCACGCGAAAACCGCCACGAGAGTCTCCGCGAAGCCTGCCAAGACAGGTGGAAATGACAAGTATGCGATGCGCTGCTGGTTGCTGCGCCTGGGCATGATCGGCGACAACTACAAGCACGTGCGCCGAGTCCTGCTAGCGAATCTGGAAGGCAACGCAGCATGGAAAACCCTGCCCAAATCCGACCACTGAGTTCCTTGCGGAGAACCGGCGAAAAGCGACTGGATAACCGCGCACACCTATGGCTGTATGTACATGATCGAACAAGAAATAAAGGAGCGAGGTCATGAATACCAGCAAGGTCACGATGGAGCAGCTGCAGATCGCGACCGACAGCTACGGCACGGTTATCGCCTACGGAGACTTCGTCCTCGCCTCGGCATACCGGCACCTGGGCAAAGGCCGGATCGGAAACGACGCCCGCGTCTACAAACTCGCCGAGCAGCCCATCCCTGGCTGGGGATCGGACGCCCGCAGTTTCATTGAATGCGAACTCGCCCTGGTTGCTGAGGCTGAGGAACTGTTCGAAGACGCCGGCCACGCCATCGCCTGGGCGCTTGCCCACACCAACTAACCAGCACAGGAAGGAGCCTGAAGGGCGTGATGCGCACTCTCGACACCTACACGCCGACCCGATTCATGGCCACAGGCTCACGCTACGACAAGCGTAAAGCCGACTTCGCGGTCGCGTTCATCCAAGCCTTAAAGCACACCAAAGGCCGCTGGTCAGGCAAGCCCTTCCAGCTCATCGACTGGCAAGAGCAAATCATCCGCGACCTGTTCGGCACTGTCAAAGAAGACGGCTACCGCCAATTCACCACCGCCTACGTCGAGATACCCAAAAAGATGGGCAAAAGTGAGCTCGCCGCCGCAATTGCGCTACTACTCACCTGCGGGGATGGTGAAGAACGCGCTGAAGTGTATGGGTGCGCGGCTGATCGCCAGCAAGCATCCATTGTGTTTGAGGTCGCAGCGGACATGATTCGCATGAGTCCAGCGCTGTCCAAACGCGTCAAGATTCTTGCCTCGCAGAAGCGGATCATCTACAAGCCCACCAACTCCTTCTACCAGGTGCTGAGCGCGGAGGCGTATTCGAAGCACGGGTTCAACATCTCCGGCGTTGTCTTCGACGAACTCCACACCCAACCCAACCGTGCCTTGTTCGACGTCATGACGAAAGGATCAGGCGACGCGCGCACCCAACCCCTGTACTTCCTCATCACGACAGCGGGTACCGACACGCATAGCATTTGTTATGAGCAACACCAAAAAGCCCAAGACATCCTAGATGGCAAAAAGCACGACCCCACGTTCTACCCGGTGATCTATGGGGCGGCGCAAGATGATGATTGGACCGACGAGGACGTGTGGCATAAGGCTAACCCGAGCTTAGGGATCACTGTCCCGATCGAGAAAGTCCGCCAAGCCTGCACGAGCGCGAAACAAAACCCAGCCGAAGAAAACACATTCCGCCAACTTCGCCTCAACCAATGGGTCAAACAAAGCGTGCGGTGGATGCCCATGCACATCTGGAACCAAAACTCAGCACCCGTCGACCTGTCAGATTTGGAAGGACGCGTGTGTTACGGCGGCCTCGACTTGGCTTCCACGACGGACATCACTGCTTTCGTTCTCGTATTCCCACCCTACGGGGACGATGACAAATATACGGTCGCGCCATGGTTTTGGATACCCGAAGACAACCTCAAACTAAGGGTTGCCCGTGATCACGTGCCCTACGACCTGTGGCAACAGCAAGGCTTCCTACAAACCACTGAGGGCAACGTCGTCCACTACGGCGCAATTGAAGCCTTCATCGAGCAACTCGGTGAACGCTTCGATATCCGCGAGATCGCATTCGACCGGTGGGGCGCAGTCCAAATGAGCCAAAACCTTGACGAAGCAGGTTTCACGGTTGTTCCGTTTGGGCAAGGCTTCAAAGACATGAGCCCACCATCCAAAGAACTCATGAAACTCGCTTTAGAGGGAAAACTGGCACATGGCGGGCATCCAGTGCTTTCGTGGATGGTAGACAACATTCACGTCCGCACCGACCCAGCAGGAAACATCAAACCCGACAAACAAAAGAGCACCGAGAAGATCGACGGCGTCGTCGCAACAATCATGGCCCTCGACCGCGCCATCCGAAACGGCACCGGGCACGTCAGCGGCAGTGTTTATGACGAACGCGGCCTACTCGTGCTGTGAGCACGCTCATGGATGAACGCGCCGATGCCTGCGCCGATCAGTCCCAAGATCGAGTAGGCGACGCCGTAGATGAGGGCTGAATCGTTGTAGTACACGAACAGTGTGGTCAAGAACCCTGCGAACGGGGCCAGTAGCCACCACCAGCCGAACCCGTGGCGTGCCCCATCGATAACGCTCAAAACGATGGTGAGTAGTGGAAACGCGAGGAAGAGCAACGCGATGAACCACTTGGCGTTGGGATCGCTCAGCCTGCTGATCCACATGGAAATGAGCGGCAACAACCAAAATGCCGCTAGCAGGACACTCATCAGTGCCCACGACTGTTTTGAGGGCGCTTTCATATTCCAATTCTACATGTGAAAGGACACCGCATGAGTTTTCTGAATTGGCTGCGTGGCGACACCACCCGCTCCGCTGACGATCACGCGATCAGCTCTGGCTACAGCTTTTTCTTCGGGGCAACGAGCTCTGGCCGTCCGGTGACAGAACGCAGCGCGATGCAAATGACCGCCGTCTACTCATGCGTGCGGATTTTGGCTGAAGCTATCGCGGGTCTGCCGTTGCATGTTTACCAGCAGAGCAGTGATGGGGCGAAGGTGAAGGCGCTCGACCATCCCTTATACCGGCTGTTGCATGATGAGCCGAACCCTGAAATGACATCCTTTGTCTTTAGGGAAACTCTGATGACGCATTTGCTTCTTTGGGGTAATGCGTTCGCCCAAGTGCTGCGCAACGGTAAAGATGAAGTGATTGGTTTGTATCCGTTGATGCCGAACCGGATGATGGTGGGGCGCGACGAGGCTGGGCGACTCTATTACGAGTATCAGCGCACCTGGGACGAACCAGCTGGACGCTTCGACACGGTGCGACTCTCGGCGCGCGAGGTGCTGCACATTCCAGGGTTGGGCTTTGACGGGCTGGTTGGTTATAGCCCGATTGCGATGGCAAAGAATGCCATCGGCCTCGCCCAAGCAACAGAAGACTACGGCGCATCGTTTTTTGCTAACGGTGCTGCACCTGGTGGTGTGTTGGAGCATCCGGGAACGATCAAAGACCCCGCGCGCGTTAGGGAGTCCTGGCAGTCCACGTTCGGCGGAGCCCGCAACGGGAACAAGATCGCTGTGCTCGAGGAAGGCATGAAATACACGCCCATCTCCGTCAGCCCAGAACAAGCTCAATTCCTTGAAACGAGGAAGTTTCAGATCAACGAAATTGCTCGAATCTTCCGCATACCCCCGCACATGATCGGCGACCTCGAAAAATCCTCGTTTTCCAATATTGAGCAGCAGTCGTTGGAGTTTGTGAAGTACACGTTGGACCCGTGGGTGATCCGGTGGGAACAGGCCATCACCAAAACACTCCTCAGCTCGCGTGAAAAACCTGGCGTGTATGTGAAGTTCAACCTCGAAGGCTTGCTACGTGGGGATTACGAATCCCGAATGAATGGTTATGCGGTGGCAAGGCAAAACGGCTGGATGAGCGCCAACGATATCCGCGAACTAGAAAACCTCGATCGCATCAGTCCCGAGGCTGGCGGCGACCTCTACCTCGTCAACGGGAACATGCTCCCGCTCAGTCTCGCAGGTGCATACGCGCAGACAACCGGGTCTGAATCGGAGCCTGAACCGGCTGAGGAACCTATGAGTGAATCTTCTGTAAGGAGGAGGATATGAGACGTTTTTGGAACTGGCTCACACCAGAGCCATCAACTGACCCGGACGCAGATGCAGTCCGGGTTTTGCGCATTAGCGGCACGATCGCTGAAGAATCCTGGTTCGATGACGACATCACACCCAGCATCTTCGCCAGCGAGTTGAACGCTGGGTCGGGGCCGGTGACGATCTGGCTCAACAGCCCGGGTGGTGATGTGGTGGCTGCGGCGCAGATCTACAACATGCTCATCGACTACCCAGGCGAGGTGACCGTCAATATCGACGGTATCGCCGCATCGGCCGCGTCTGTGATCGCGATGGCCGCCACGAAGGTTGCCATGAGCCCGGTGTCGATGTTGATGATTCATAACCCGGCCACCATGGCGGTTGGCGATAAGGACGAACTCGCACGTGCGATGAGCATGCTTGATTCGGTCAAAGAATCGATTCTGAATGCATATCAGGAGAAGACGAACCTGAGTCGGGCGAAGCTGTCCAAGCTCATGGACGCTGAGACGTGGATGGATGCGCGGGCTGCGATCGACATGGGTTTCGCCGACGAACTCCTCACCAACCAACGCGACCCAATGTTTGCGATTGAGCCGGACAACGAGCCGGATGACGATGAGGACGAGGCCGAGTCACCAGACGAACCCGACGAAGACGACGAGGATGAAGATCCGAAGCGCCTGCCGTTTCCACCCAAGAACGCGGGACAAGGCACGGTGTTTTCCCGCCGCGCCTCCGAACAAAAGCTCGTCGCACACCTGACCGCCACATCACCGCCACCTCCGTCGAAGCGAGTGCGTCCACCACTCCCAACCATTCAACCCGCCGTGCCTGTTGGTCGGCGGGTTCTCGATTTGTACGCCGAACTAGCGAACCAACCCCACTGAAAGGACCAACACCCATGACAACCCCTATGACTGTTTCTGACCTTCGCACCAAGCGCGCAGATGCTTGGGAGAAGGCGAAGGCATTCCTTGACGAGCGCCGCGACACCACAACCGGTTGCCTGTCTGCTGAAGATGATCAGGCTTACGCGAAGATGGAAGCCGAAATCGATCGTCTCACCAACGAGATTGCCCGTTCTGAACGTGCCCTGCGCCGCGACGCCGACCTCGCTAAGGCAACCAACACACCGCTCACCTCCATGCCCGGCATCAACCCCGACAATGACGAGGTCAAGCACACAACCCCACGCGCTACATCCTCCTATAAGCGAGCCTTCTGGGATGCCATGCGGCTCAACGCTTCTCCGATGGAGGTGCGCAACGCCCTTAGCGAGGGTGTTGATACTGAAGGCGGCTATCTGGTGCCCGACGAGTTCGAACGCACGCTGATCTCCTCACTTGAAGATCAGAACATCATGCGCGGCCTGGCCAAGGTCATTCAAACCACCAGCGGGGATCGGAAGATCCCAGTCGTCTCCACGCATGGCACTGCCGGGTGGCTCGATGAAGGCAAGCCGTACACCGAATCCGATGAAACCTTCACGCAGGTCACTTTGTCGGCGTTTAAGCTCGGCACCTTCCTCAAAATCAGCGAAGAGCTACTCAATGACAGCGCGTTTAATGTCGAGCAGTACCTAGCAGCTGAGTTTGCTCGCCGTATCGGCGCGGCTGAAGAAGAAGCCTTCCTCACCGGAGACGGCAAGGGCAAACCCACCGGCATCTTCACTGCATCTGGCGGTGGCGAGAAGGCGGTGACCACGGGCAAGGCCACCGACATTACCGCTGATGAGCTCATCGACCTGCACTACGCCCTGCGCGGCCCGTATCGGAAGAACGCGGTGTGGCTGATGAACGATTCCACTGTGAAAACCATCCGTAAGCTCAAGGATGGTAACGGCCAGTACTTGTGGCAACCTGCCCTGACCGCAGGAACGCCGGATCTGGTTCTTGGCCGCCCGGTCCACACGTCGACGTTTGTGCCGGAGATCAAGGCTGGTGCGTCGACGGTTGCTTTCGGTGACTTGTCGTATTACTGGATCGCCGACCGACAGGGCCGCTCCTTTAAGCGGCTCAACGAACTGTTCGCCACCACCGGACAGGTCGGATTCCTCGCATCCCAGCGACTGGACGGCAAGCTCGTCCTACCCGAAGCAGTCAAGCTGCTCACCCAAAAGGCATCCGCATAACCAGCGGTTCTACACACTGAGAGGAGGTGGCCGCAATGACCACGACTGAGCTTATCGATCAGGTGAAGGCGAATCTGCTCATCACCTTTGACGATGACGATCAATTGATCGGCGCGCTGATCAACGCGGCCACCTCCTACGCCTGCTCCTACCAACACCTTGATGAGGGCTACTACGAGACACACGACATGTCTGGGGCAACCAGGCAGGGCGTTGTCATGCTCGCCTCCCATTTTTATGAGTCGCGTGATGGTTCCACGGCAGGGTTCTGGGCAGATAAGCCAGATGCGGCTCGGGCGGTATGGAACGCGGTGAACAATCTGCTGCGCCTGGACCGGGATTGGAAGGTGTAGACCAAT
The DNA here is from genome assembly GCF_001814535.1 of Actinomyces sp. HMSC065F12. Taxonomy (NCBI): domain Bacteria; kingdom Bacillati; phylum Actinomycetota; class Actinomycetes; order Actinomycetales; family Actinomycetaceae; genus Actinomyces; species Actinomyces sp. HMSC065F12. The sequence goes on along the minus strand of NZ_KV817003.1, from coordinate 15,296 downwards.
GGCTTCTTTGGGATCCATGCGCACCACCATCGACCTCATCCAGCCGACGGTTGTTCGGGATAAGGCGGGGTTCACCACCACGCGCGATGAAGTGAAGGCGACGGTGCGGGCGCAGATCGAGGTGCGGCACGCATCGAGCGCGTGGGTGAACCGGGCAGCGTACTCAAAGGCCGACGTCCTCTTCCGCATCAGATCTTTTCCCGGACTGTCCGTGACCACTGATATGGAGATCAGTGGCCCGGATGGGCGGTATGTGATTGACGCAGTTGGGGTGATCGGCAGGTATGTTGAGATTCTTGCCCACCAGACCACGCCCGAAGGAGACGCCCATGGCTAGAGTTCAGATTCGTCTGCCGAACGCGTTTATTGATTCTCTTGATGCTGCCAGCCGTGTGCTAGAAACATCGGCGGATGAGGTGCTTGAGGCGGGAGCCGCGGTGGTTGAGCCGCGTATGCGAGCCAACCTCACGGGCGTGATCGGACGTGCCACCAATCAGCCCTCGCGGTCAACAGGGCAACTACTCAGCGCGCTTGGTACGACCTCGGTGAAAGTCAATAGCCGAGGCGATCACAACATTAAGGTCGGCTTCGCTGAGAACCGCCGCGACGGCAGAGCGAATGCGTTGATCGCCAACGTCCTCGAACATGGCCGGTCCAACCAGCCCGCACGCCCGTTCCTTGCACCCACACGGTCGCAAACACGGCGTGGTGCAATCGAGGCCATGAAGGCGGCGCTGACGGCGCGGATTGAGCAGGTGGGGCCATGACACCGCTACTCGAACAACTCATGGAGATTGCTGACAAGCTCGGATTGCCGTTCGAGGTCGGTCTCTACACGGCTACGCCTGCGCCGCAGACGTATCTGGTGGCAACCCCGCTGACGGACGTGTTGGACGTGTTCGCCGATAACCAACCCAGCGTTGAGGTTGAGGAAGTCCGCCTCGCACTCTTCACTCGCGGAAACTATCTCGACCTGCGTAGCCGCATTACCCGCGCCCTGCTCGACACTGGACTGACGATCACTGCCCGTACCTATGTCGGCTTCGAAGCGGATACCGGATTTCATCATTACGCGATAGATGTCGCAACCCACCACACCTACACATGAAGGAGCATTACTCATGGCGACTATTGGTTTAGACAAGCTCTACTACGCCACCATCACTGAAAACCCCGACACGGGTGAGGAAACCTACGCCAAACCCAAACCCCTCGCCAAAGCCATCTCCGCAGAACTCAGTGTTGAGGTCGCTGAAGCGATTCTGTATGCCGATGACGGGCCGAGTGAGATCGTCAAGGAATTCAAATCCGGCACCCTGACTTTGGGTATCGACGACCTGGGTGGTGAAGCAGCCGCAGCCTTGACGGGTGCGACCGTGGATTCCAACGGGGTGCTCATTTCAGCTTCCGAGGACGGCGGGGCTCCGGTGGCGATCGGTTTCCGAGCCGCACGCTCTACGGGGAAGTATCAGTATTTCTGGCTGTACCGGGTCAAGTTCGCCCTGCCCACCGAAACCCTGGCAACTAAAGCCGACTCCATCACGTTCTCCACCCCTTCAATTGAGGGCACGATTTTGCGGCGTAACAAACCCGATAGTAAGGGGCGGCATCCGTGGAAGGCCGAAGTCACCGAAGGCACAACCGGCGTCAAGCCCGAGACGATCACGAACTGGTATGCACAGGTTTACGAACCCGCCAGCACCACATCTGAAGCCTAAGGAGCATGAGCCATGACAACCAAGAAGAAAACTGAATCAGTTGTTGACCCAGGGCGCTCCGCCACTGTCAGCATCGGCGGTACCGACTGCGAGCTTGTCTTGACGACGAAAGCCACGCGTCTGATCGCCGAGCGATACGGCGGGCTCGAACATCTGGGCAACGCCCTCGAAACTTCCGACGATCTGGGCAAAACATTGGGTGAGGTGATTTGGCTAATCACGCTGCTGGTCAACCAGTCCATCCAGATCCACAACCTGCGCCACCCAGACGACAAGCGCCCAGAGCTGAGCGAGGACGAGGTTGAACTACTCACCGTTCCCGCTGATCTGGCGGACTATCGCGGCGCGATCGCCGAAGCCCTCCAGCGCGGAACACGACGAGACATCCTTACCGAGCCAGCCCCAAAAGCACCACCGACGGACGAATAGTCGAGACCGATCAGGCTGTGTTCACGCGGCTGACCTACATTGGAATGGCCCACCTTCACCTATCACGCGTGGAAGTGGGTCTGACTGTCTTCGGAGAACTCCTCGACCTCGTGGACTGCTGGCGCATCGAAACCGGACGAGCTGAGCCGCTGCGTCAATGGTTCATCGACGACGTCATCCCGCCAGGGATTTAGTAATTTCGATGAGTCATGGGTGATTCGTTCACGAGACGATGGAATTCCTTACGTGCTGCATCTTCGATTTCGTCCCAAGTAAACAAATCCTTGAGGTACGTGCAGCGAGAAGTATTCGTCTCCATCTCAAGCATGGTTTTCAATACTTCCTTGTCGTTTTTTAGGAGTCCCAACGCTTCGAGGATCCATAGGCGAAGCTCAGGTCGACGAGTGAACGAATGGCTTTCCCAAACCTTTCGAGCCAAGAGTTCCTTATAGCTTCGCTTTACTTTGTTTCTCCTTGCAGTTTCAAAATCAAAGTATTCCTTCGATAGAAAAACTGACGTAGCGTGAGTCCGGATCGAGAACCACCAGCGGTTGTCGTCTTGTTGAGGGAAACACGTCTCGAAAGCATCAGCAAGCGGCGTAGGTCCATTTAGCTCAGCAAGCACAGCTCCGAAATCTTCTGCACTCATTCCCATAGGTTTCCCCTTCGTTTAGCAATTTGATCCCTTTTCATTATCCCTTCGAGGAGGTGACTTTGCCATGGCCGACTCCAGTTTTGGTTTGAAGATTGGGCTTGAGGGCGAGCGGGAGTTTAAGCGCGCGATTACGGATATTAACCGTGAGATGCGTGTGCTTGGCAGTGAGATGAAGCTCGTGGCGTCCTCGTTTGATAAGAACGACAAGTCTGCCGAAGCCTTCACGGCCCGTAACCAAGTGCTGGGCAAAGAGATTGAGGTGCAGAAAGCCAAGATCGAGACCCTACGCGCCGCACTCGAAAACTCCGCTACGAGCTTTGGTGAGAACGATAGTCGGACGAAGAACTGGCAGATCCAGCTCAACAACGCAGGCGCGGAGCTCAACCGGCTCGAAGGCGAACTCAAAGCCAACAACGACGCCCTCTCTGATTTCGGGAACGAGGCAGACGGTGCGGGCGACGATGCTAAAGACGCCGCCAAGGACGCAGGACGTCTTGAGGGCGCGGTGGATG
>NZ_KV817003.1:5396-11882 GCF_001814535.1 Actinomyces sp. HMSC065F12 | reverse complement strand
TGTTGAAAGCCAACCTCGCCTCCGAAGCCATCATCGCCGGAGTCAAAGGCATCGGGCATGCGATCGCCAGTATTGGTCGCGGCATGGTAGGCGCGTTGAAAGAGGGCGTGGAGTACAACGCTCGCATGGAGCAATACTCCACAAGCTTCACGACGATGCTCAGCGACCAAGCAAAAGCCCAACAGCTCGTCAACGATCTGAAAGTTCAAGCGGCGAAGACTCCGTTTGGTATGGAAGAACTCGCGGGCAACATGCAAACCCTCCTGAGCTTTGGCATGAGCCTTGAGGATGCGAAAAAGCACCTGAACGAAATCGGCGATATCTCCCAAGGTGATGCGGTGAAGATGGAATCGCTCACGCTCGCCTTCGCCCAAATGTCTTCGACCGGCAAGCTCACGGGTCAGGACTTGCTGCAGATGATCAACGCCGGATTCAACCCGCTCGAAGAGATCAGCCGCAAGACCGGCAAAAGCATTGGTGAGCTCAAGGAGGATATGGCCAAGGGTGCTATTTCGGCTGACATGGTCGCTGACGCATTCGCCAGTGCTACTGCTGAAGGCGGGCGTTTCTACGGGGCCATGGACGCCCAATCCCAAACCTTTTCGGGCCAGTTGGCGACGATGCAGGATGGGGTTGAAAATCTCAAGGGGTTGTTGGCTGGTGGTCTGTCGGAGGCGTTGGCGGGTTCGGTGTTGCCGATGCTGAACGGGTGGATCGACGAACTCACGGCAGCGTTCGAAGAAGGCGGAACACCCGCCCTCATCGACACCCTCGGCACCGTCTTACAGGAAGCTCTCGCATTTATTGCCGAGCAGCTACCGATGGTGGTCGAGACCGGCATGAGCATTTTGACCGCGCTCCTTGAAGGCATTATCAAGGTGTTGCCACAAGTAGCAGAAACAGCCGTGACGTTGATTATCGCTCTGGTCGAGACAATCATCGAAGCGTTGCCGTCCCTGTTGGAGGCGGCGATACAGATCATCGCCACACTGGTCTCTGGTATCGGCGAAGCACTACCGGAACTGGTTCCTGCGGCGGTGGAGATGCTCATGGCTTTGGTACAGGGTCTGGTCGACAACCTCCCGTTGCTTCTTGATGCGGCGTTGCAGCTCATCACCGGACTTACCGAAGGCTTGATCGCTGCCATTCCCGTGATCATCGAAGCCCTCCCACAGATCATCACCGGGATTGTCACGTTCCTTGTGGGGGCGATCCCGCAGATCATCGAAGCAGGAATCCAACTACTCACCGCCTTGATCGGGGCGCTGCCTCAGATCATCACAGCGATTGTCGCAGCACTCCCGCAGATTATTACTGCAATCGTGGACGGCGTGGTTGGTGCTATCCCACAACTGATCCAAGCAGGCATTCAGTTGTTGACGGCTTTGATTGGGGCGTTGCCGCAAATCATTACAACTATCGTGGCCGCGCTCCCGCAGATTATCGGAGCTATTGTGTCGGCGATTGGTGGGGCGATCCCGCAACTCGTCCAAGCAGGCATCCAACTCTTGACCGCGTTGGTACGAAACCTGCCGCAGATTATTTCCACAATCGTCGCAGCAATCCCATCGATTATTTCTGGGATTGTGTCTGCTGTTGGTCAGGGCGTCTCAGCGATGGCCCAGGCGGGCAAAAACCTCGTCTACGGCCTGTGGAACGGTATCCAATCCTTAGCGGGGTGGCTGTGGAATTCGGTCTCGAACTGGGCATCAGGTATTTGGGACTCCATCACTGGCTTCTTCGGCATCCACTCACCGTCACGCAAGATGGCCTGGGCAGGACGGATGCTTGTCGAAGGCCTCGCAGGCTCCATCCGCACGGACGGCAACAAGGCTGTCACCGCAGCTTCAGGGCTCGCGCGCAACACGATAGACGCCTTCGCCGACCTTGAGGACGGGCTGGCCGTGCCGATCGAGGCGGTGGCAGACCTGCAAGTGCCGAGCGTTGACCTCACCCCACAACCCGTGACTGTATCTCAGCGAAGTACTGATGAAGCGGCAGAGCGTGTGGATGTCGCTGGGATCGTGGATGCGACTGCAAAGCGTATCCTCGGGTCTTTGGATATTTCGGTGACGTTGTCGGATGGGACGCTGGTGGGCAAACTCGCACCCGCCCTCGATAAACAACTTGCCCGCCTTGATCGGCGGCAGACCGTGATGGCAGGAGGATACTAACCATGTTCGGCTTCACCCTCAATAACCAGGTGTCTTCTGCTTCGCTGGGTCTGCGACTCACGGCACCCGTTGCGATCCCAGCGTCGGTGCGCAGGGCTGATGATATTGAGGTCAAAGGACGCGCCGGAACCCTCACGCGCTTCACGGGCTGGGAGGACACCGAGATCGATCTCGACCTCGCGGTGCCTGTTCGTGACGGGCTCGACCAGTATCGGCAGGCTGCTCACGAGCTGACGGGCTCTTCGACGATTGCGTTGACTGCCGAGCCTGGTGTTTACCGCAAGGTTAAGCACTGCGAAGTGAGCGAACTGCGCCGGGAGCTGTCGGGGTGGGGGTTCTTCACCGCGCGCCTGACCTGCCAGCCCTTCACGTACCTGACCGAGGGATTGAATCCGGTAACGCTCACTGCATCTGGGACGATCACGAACCCCGGCCTACTGGAAGCTGATCCGATCATCACAGTCACCGGCACCGGGGCGCTCTCGCTGACGATCAATACGAGCATTTATCACGTGAATTCGCCAGCAGGTTCCGTCACGCTCGACAGCGAACGTCTCGTCGCTCACGCCCACGGGAAAGTCCAGACCGATGCGCTCACCGACGCCTTCCCGACCTTCAAGCCTGGGATCAATCGCCTCACGCTCGGCGCGGGTATTTCGAAGATCGTGATCACGCCGAACTGGCGCAACCCCTAACACCCAACTCACTACATTCTCTGACGGCCATCCCTTCGTGGGGTGGCCACTGTTGTCTTTGGAAGGCCCCTCATGATTACGGTTCACGACCGCACCGCCACGACATTCACCACCACCGGGCTAGGAGTCTTGGATCGGGAGATCATCAATCCGATCGTGGTCGAGGAACTAGGTGGCGAATTCTCACTAACCTTCACCTACCCGGCAGACGGTCCAGCAGCCACGCACCTGACGCTTGAGAACATTGTGGCAGCGCCCGTGCCAGGGCTGGAGCAACGTCAGGGGTTCCGCATCAGCGAGGTTGTCACCACGCTTGACGGCATGCTCGAAGTGACGGCGTTTCACGTGTTCTATGATCTGGCGGGGAATCTCATCGCCGACACCTACGTGGTCAACAAAACCGCGAAAGGCGCACTGACCCAGATCCTTGGGGCGGCGAACACGAGCCACGGGTTTACTGCTACCTCGTCGGATACGGTGACGCGCTCGTCGGCGCGGATGGTGCGCATGCCCATCACCGCTGCGCTCATGGACGCGGGCGAGGACAACACGCTCATCTCGCGTTGGGGCGGCGAACTGGCCCGCGATAATTTCCATATCCATCACGCGCCCATGCGCGGAGCCAACCATGGGGTGGTCATTCGTGATCGGAAGAACCTCACTGGCTTCGAATCATCCATTGATTTTTCGACGGTGGTGACGCGGATTCTGCCAGTCGGATACGACGGCCTACTCCTGCCTGAACTGTATGTCGATAGTCCGAAGTTGGGTGATTATGTGGTGCCGCGTATCCGCGTCATCCGCTACGGACAAGTCAAAGCCATCACCGACAAAGACAACCCGCGTGAGGGTGAACTCCCACTCGACCAAGCCCACTCTGAGCTGCGCCGACTAGCTGCAGCAGAATTCAGCGCAAGACATGTCGATGAGCCGTCGGGCTCGTATAAGGTGCGGTTCGTCGATCTCGCCACCACCCGTGAATACGCTGATCTTGCACGCCTGGAAACCGTCGAAATTGGCGACACCGTGACCGTCCGTCACGCTGATCTTGGGATTGCGCTCACGGCACGGGTGGTCGCTTACGAATACAACCCGCTCACGCTCCAGTACATCTCCGTTGAGCTGGGTTCTACTGCTCGGAAGTTCACGTCTGTCACCCGGCAGGTCAAAACCGCCGTCAATACGGCGGTGGCTGCGTCGGATGCGGCAGGATTCGCACTCGCTTCAGCGGATGGGAAGAACACCAACCACTACGGCAGCATCCAGCCCGCCAAGGCCAAGCTGGGTGACACGTGGTTCCGGCAAAATGGCGAACAGGTCGAGATCTGGATCTACCAGCTCACTGATACCGGGCAGCCCGGCTGGGTGGCACTCGCTACTGATCTGAATCATGCCCAGCTCGGTGCGGAACTCGATGCCGTCCGCACACAAGTCGGCCACGCCCTGCTTGCGGCCCAGGATGCACAAACCGCCGCCGATGCTGTCGCCACTCAGATGGCGTCGGCGCAGGTGGAGATTGACCAGGCCAAGACCGCAGCCGCTGGTGCTACCCAGTTGGCGCAGGATGCCCACGACATCGCGGTAACCTCGGATGGGCGGCTCACGGTTGCCGTTGTTGATCCTAGCGTAGCGGATGCGGCTGGCCGACCGGAGGGTGCGCTGTGGCAAGTGCGCGTAGACGGAGTGATCGCCCGCCAATATCTCCTCACCAACAACCAATGGGAACAAACACCGGTCGGTGCCGCGATGATCGGGCCGAAAGCGATCAGCCAAGCACACATCGCAGATGCCGCCATCGGCACCGCACACATCGCTGATGCCGCTATCACCGACGCGAAAATCAGTTCACTGTCGGCAGCCAAAATCACGGCTGGGTTCTTGGCGGCTGACCGTATCGCCACGGGAAGTATTACCTCCGACAAGCTGACCATCGCGAGTGGGTTCATCACCACCGCAATGATTGCCAACGCCGCGATCACGGACGCAAAGGTTGGCAGTCTATCGGCGTCGAAGATTACGACCGGTACCTTGTCGGCGGCACGGATCGCTGCCGGTTCGATTACCTCGGACAAGTTGACGATCGCTAACGGTTTTATCCAGTCCACGATGATCAAGGACGCTGCGGTCACATCGGCCAAGATTGCTTCGCTGGATGCTGGGAAGATCACCACCGGGTATCTGAACGCCGCTCGGATTGGGGCGCGGTCGATTACGGCCGACAAGCTCGCGACCAACGCCATCCAAGTAGGCCTGGCAGACTGGACGCAATCGATCCGCATTACGCCCACGCAGATCGCCTGGTATGACGGGACCACCCTGGAAGGCAAGATCACGAGCGCTGGGATGCAGTTTTGGTACGGAACCCGCTATATCGGTGAGTTTGCTCGGCGGGCTCATAAGGACAAGCCGAATGTGCAAGGCATCGTCAACCAACTTGCTTACAAAGGCGACTACGTCGCCTGGACCTACCAGAAGGCAGACGGCGGCACCTACTACACCTGTCTCACCCTTGACCCGAAAGGCCTGTTTTACGGGCAGGCAGGTATCCACCTCGGCTCCGATCTGCGAACAGGTGGCTACAAGTTCTACACGACGGGCTCACGATATGTGACCTTGCAGGACTGCACGCTGACGGGCAAGGGAACCTATTCGGGCTGGGTGGGGCAAAGCGGGCTGTCGAAGATCGTGTTTCACACCTACGACCTGATGGTGGTCACCAATGGGTCGTATTACAACATGACCCGCCTATTCGACCGCACCAAGGATTTGATGTCGCGAATGAACGCAATCCTGAGCTTACTCAATCAAGGCTGGATCACATCCATCTCCGGAACCGGGTCGAACATCACCTGGCGGTACTTCTCCAACACTGGCCTGTCGGCCATGTCCACCAACCTCGCATAAGTAAAAGGAAACACTGATGAAGATCATGCTCGCAAACCAGTATTTGCAACCCATCGCAGACCTACTCACCAATATGCCGCTCAAGGCGGCGCAGTCCCGTGCCCGCTCGAAACTCCTCACGCTAGTGAAGGAAGCGATTGCGCGATTCGGGGAAGATGAATACGACCTCGTCGCCCAATTCGCAACACTTGACGATCAGGGTCGCCCAGTGTTCGCCGACGATGGCACGTTCGTCCTCGCCGACCCTGACAAGGCCAGTGAATTCCTCGAAGCCCGTCAAGCCCTGCTCGCGTCGATCGCTGAAGTATCGGGGCCAACCTACGACGGCCACGACAAGGACGTGAAAGCATTTCTTGATGGCTATGAGGGTGAGCTTTCTGGCGAAGCGGCCGAGGCCTATGACGTCCTTTACGACGCGATCACCAAGGGTGGCCAATGACCACCGAGGAAGAAACGAACACGGAGCTGATTGAGCCCAACGGCAATGAGTCAACGCCTAGCGAAGAAGTGCAGCTACCCATCGTCCCGGTCGAATCCGATGCCACGCCCTCACCACCAGCAGAGACCATCGAAGCCCAAGAACTCCCAGCGCCCAAGGCGGCGTCCTTCGACTTGAGCCTGCCAATTCTCGAGGTCCTCACCGACCCGACCATGTAGCCCAGTACTACACCAATTTTTAGATGCCTTCACCCCAGATGGGTGTGGGCAATTTT
>NZ_KV817003.1:4724-5296 GCF_001814535.1 Actinomyces sp. HMSC065F12 | reverse complement strand
ATGCCTTCACCCCAGATGGGTGTGGGCAATTTTTTATGCCCACGAAAGGAATCATTCCCATGTCTCTTCACGCCATCTGGCACGCCATCCAAACCGGGATCGCTGGTATTGGTGCCTGGCTCGCCGCTTATCTTGGAGGCCTCGACGGCCTCGTCTATGCGCTGATCGTCTTCGCTATCGCCGACTACATCACCGGGGTGCTGGCCGCCATCAACGAGCGCCGCCTCAGCTCATCCGTCGGTTTTAGGGGTATCAGCCGCAAAATCCTCATCTTCACCCTCGTCGGCCTCGCCCACCTCATCGACGTCCATATTCTCGGAGCACCCGGCGTGCTACGCGCGGCGGTCATTTTCTTCTACCTGTCCAACGAAGGCATCTCGCTGGTGGAGAACGCCACCCGCTTGGGACTGCCTGTCCCATCCCAGATGCGTGGGGCGCTCGATGCGATCGCCAACCGCGCCGAAACCAGGCCCTCACTGACCGAAACGACCACTGAAAACACAAAGGAGAACCAGTCATGAAGAATTGGAACACGCTTGAGGCCGACATCGACCTCATCATGAACACACACT
>NZ_KV817003.1:0-4624 GCF_001814535.1 Actinomyces sp. HMSC065F12 | reverse complement strand
ACCACAACGCCGGAAACCTCACCATTAGGGGCTGTTACGACGTGTGGCAAACCCGTCCTGCATCGGCCCACTACCAAGTCCAAACCGACGGCACAATTGGCCAGCTCGTATGGGATCGCGATACCGCCTGGCATGCAGGCAACTTTGCAGCCAACACCACCAGTATCGGCATCGAACACGCCGACGTGAGCTCCAGCCCGTGGGCTGTGTCGGAGGCGTGCCTCGATAACGGAGCACACCTCGTCGCCGCGATCTGCAAGTTCTACGGCCTTGGCCGACCCCAGTGGGGCAAGAACGTGTTCGGGCACAAAGACTTCTCTGCCACGGCTTGCCCGGCTTCTCTTGCTGGTTCCCAGCATGCCGCCTACATGTCCCGCGCACAGTCTTGGTATGACCAGATGAGCGGTAGCGCACCAGCACCCGCTCCTGCAGCACCGAACATCGACGCATTGGCTGACGCTGTCATTCGCGGTGATTACGGGAACGGGGAGGAGCGTAAGCTCCGCCTCGGAGCCAACTACGCGGCTGTCCAGCAGCGAGTGAACGAGAAGCTCTCTGGCAACACGCCGACGAAGCCAGCAGGGCCCAACATCGACGCGCTTGCCGACGCCGTGATCCGTGGCGACTATGGCAATGGTGAGGAACGTAAGCGCCGCTTGGGCAACCTCTACGCCGCTGTTCAGGCGCGCGTGAATGCCAAGCTCGGCTACTAAACATCCGCGCCACGTCGGAGCGACTGATGTAGGACGGATTTTGCGGACATTCAAAATAAAAAAGAATGTGGAGGTAACAGACAATGGCAAAATCATTATTTGAGGAACTGGGCGGCAAATACGAAAGGCAAGGGGATTATTTGATACCGTGCTTAACTGTACCCGCCGAAGAAGAACAGGCAATAGGCATCTGGGGGCAACGGCATTTAGATTATCTAAAACAGTACCGTAAAGTTACATACACCAATCTTCTTACAAGCGGCAGGCTAAACGCCTACCTTGCCGACATCAACAGACAGGCACAGGAACGCTTTGAAAGGCTCATAGAGGGTATGAAACAGGCACAGGGCATAACGGAACAGCTAAAGGCAGAAAACGCCTTAGAATGGACAGGATGCCTCAATAACATAAGGGCTTGTGCGAGGGAGATTGTGGAAAAGGAAATTATTTTTGCATAAACAGATGATTAGTGGCAGGGGGAAATCCTGCCGCTTTTTCTGCTTTAGTTTGTCAGCTTGACAAATAAAGGGTTAAGGAATATAATTAGATTCAGTATTATACAAGGAGTTAATAAATATGCGGCAAGGTATTCTTAAATAAACTGTCAATTTGATAGTGGGAACAAAAAGTAGCAGTCCCGTTTCACTTTTAATATGGGGCTTAGTTTTTTGTACCCAGTTTAAGAATACTTTTATCATGTAATTTTATATGCCCGAAAACATATAAGTGTTTTGGGGCTATTGGAGTTATTTACCCAGTGATAGGAGTATTTATCACTGGGTATTTTTATGCCCTTTTTTGGGTGTTGATAGGAGGAAAATCACATGAAAATAATTAACTTAGGCATTCTGGCTCACGTTGACGCAGGAAAGACAACATTAACGGAAAGTTTATTGTATACCAGTGGTGCAATTGCAGAACTAGGGAGCGTAGATGAAGGCACAACAAGGACAGATACAATGAATTTGGAGCGTCAAAGGGGAATCACTATCCAGACAGCAGTGACATCTTTTCAGTGGGAGGATGTAAAAGTCAACATTATAGATACGCCAGGCCATATGGATTTTTTGGCGGAAGTATACCGTTCTTTATCCGTATTAGACGGAGCAGTATTATTAGTTTCTGCAAAGGATGGCATACAGGCACAGACCCGTATACTGTTTCATGCACTACAGATAATGAAGATTCCGACAATTTTTTTCATCAATAAAATTGACCAAGAGGGGATTGATTTGCCAATGGTATATCGGGAAATGAAAGCAAAGCTTTCTTCGGAAATTATAGTGAAGCAAAAGGTTGGGCAGCATCCCCATATAAATGTAACGGACAATGACGATATGGAACAGTGGGATGCGGTAATTATGGGAAACGATGAACTATTAGAGAAATATATGTCAGGGAAACCGTTTAAAATGTCAGAACTGGAACAGGAAGAAAACAGGAGATTCCAAAACGGAACGTTATTTCCCGTTTATCACGGAAGCGCTAAAAACAATCTGGGGATTCGGCAGCTTATAGAAGTAATTGCCAGTAAATTTTATTCATCAACGCCTGAAGGTCAATCTGAACTATGCGGGCAGGTTTTTAAGATTGAATATTCAGAGAAAAGGCGGCGTTTTGTTTATGTGCGTATATATAGCGGAACATTGCATTTGAGGGATGTTATTAGAATATCTGAAAAAGAGAAAATAAAAATCACAGAGATGTGTGTTCCGACAAACGGTGAATTATATTCATCCGATACAGCCTGCTCTGGTGATATTGTAATTTTACCAAATGATGTTTTGCAGCTAAACAGTATTTTGGGGAACGAAATACTGTTGCCGCAGAGAAAATTTATTGAAAATCCTCTCCCTATGCTCCAAACAACGATTGCAGTAAAGAAATCTGAACAGCGGGAAATATTGCTTGGGGCACTTACAGAAATTTCAGATGGCGACCCTCTTTTAAAATATTATGTGGATACTACAACGCATGAGATTATACTTTCTTTTTTGGGGAATGTGCAGATGGAAGTCATTTGTGCCATCCTTGAGGAAAAATATCATGTGGAGGCAGAAATAAAAGAGCCTACTGTTATATATATGGAAAGACCGCTTAGAAAAGCAGAATATACCATCCACATAGAAGTCCCGCCAAATCCTTTCTGGGCTTCTGTCGGGTTGTCCATAGAGCCGCTCCCTATTGGAAGCGGAGTGCAGTATGAAAGCAGAGTTTCACTTGGATATTTAAATCAATCGTTCCAAAATGCGGTTATGGAGGGGGTTCTTTATGGCTGCGAGCAGGGGCTGTATGGATGGAAAGTGACAGACTGTAAAATCTGTTTTGAATATGGATTGTATTATAGTCCTGTAAGTACCCCCGCAGACTTTCGGCTGCTTTCCCCTATCGTATTGGAGCAGGCTTTAAAAAAAGCAGGGACAGAACTATTAGAGCCATATCTCCACTTTGAAATTTATGCACCGCAGGAATATCTCTCACGGGCGTATCATGATGCTCCAAGGTATTGTGCAGATATTGTAAGTACTCAGATAAAGAATGACGAGGTCATTCTGAAAGGAGAAATCCCTGCTAGATGTATTCAAGAATACAGGAACGATTTAACTTATTTCACAAATGGGCAGGGAGTCTGCTTGACAGAGTTAAAAGGATACCATCCAGCTATTGGTAAATTTATTTGCCAACCCCGCCGCCCGAATAGCCGTATAGATAAGGTTCGGCATATGTTCCACAAGTTAGCTTAACAGCTTGCAAAAGTCATATAAAATGAGATTTGAAAGGATTAGAGACTAATTATGATGAAATGCGAATGGATATTGTGTCCTGTTTGTGGGAGCAAAACCCGTAATAAAATTAGGAAGGACACTGTTTTGGAGAATTATCCCCTTTATTGTCCAAAATGCAGACAAGAAAGATTGATTAAAGTTGACAACTTGAAGATAACTGTCATCAAAGAGCCAGACGCTTAAGACGCAGAGCCGATGAAATTGTGGAACAATTCACGAATCATCGGCTCTTTTTGTTTCGTATTTGAAAGAACAAACTCACCAAATAAAAAAAACGATATTCGGGTGGGTTATTTTGTTATACCCTAAATTACCCTCTGAATTTGTTTTTAAATTTGGAGGGATTTTTTTATGTCCTTTTTTCGGGCAGTTATCTATCTGCTCATACGAGCCCCGTCACCACTGTGACTTCCCAATCCTCGGGGAGCCGGTGGTGGCGGGGCTTTTCGTCGTTTCATGGATGGATTTAACAAACGGGGGTTCGTCGGCAGTGGGGTGAAGGGAGTGACCCCACTGTGAATGATCTTGATGAACAACGTATCCGCAACCTGCGCACGGCGGGCTGGGGGTATAAAGCGATTGCCGAGTTTTGCGCCCTGACTCGTGACCAGATCCGCTCGTACTGCACAACCCGAAACCTTGACGCTGCTCCGGTGATGGTCGAGCACGTGTGCCAGTGGTGTGCCAACCCTATACAGGGAGCAGCTCGGGCTCGGTTTTGCTCGCCCGCCTGCAGGCATAAAGCTTGGCGGCATCGACAGAAAACTGAGCCTATGCGCGAGCAGACCTGTACGCACTGCGGACGCTGCTTCGCGATCGTGGACAAGCCAGGTCAAAAGTTTTGCTGTCACGCCTGCTATGTGCGTGCTCGCTTCGGCACCAGGGGCGGACGACCATGAACACGCTCGCCGCTCCTGTTGATCAACTGGCCCAACCTGACGTGTTCGCCCGAGAACTCGCCTTCATCACGGACGCTCACATCTTGAGCATGCTGGCAGGTCGGGGCGTGCTCACACCCGCAGAGCATCAGCGTGCTCACCGGTTGTTGTTCCAGGCGTGGAGCCCGATCTATCAACCACAGATTGTGGGCAAAACGACTGGATAAACACCGCCTTTAGAGCGTGT
>NZ_KV817002.1:0-598 GCF_001814535.1 Actinomyces sp. HMSC065F12 | reverse complement strand
GTCGCGGTGAACGTGTTGCCCAGGGCGAGAGCTTCACTGGCTTTCGTGGAACCGTAGGTGCGCATCGCGTCCAGGAGGGCGCGCTTCTTGTTGCCCCACGCTGGAATGTAAATACTGCGCTGCCCATCGTCGTCCGGGTCAACCTGTTCACTGGTTTGGATGGTGATGACGAACTGCATTTTCGGGCTACTGTCTTCGAATTCGGCTGGCTTGCCGGTCGTGTAGTCGGTGGTCTGCCTGTAGTCCAGGTCGGTGATGGTGCCGGTCACTGTTTTGCCCGGCAGGTCGTCCTTGCTGAACGCGCTTTTGCTGCCTGTTTTCAGGCCCTCGTCAATAAGCGTGTAGTCAATCATGATGCTTTCTCCTTCTTGTTGTTGTTGTTGGTTGGTATGTCGATGGTGATTCCATCGACGGTTTGGTGTGGTGGCTGCCAGTCTGGGTAGCGGCTGCACGAGTAGCAGCCGTCTGCCCTGGGTAGGCCACTGATCCACTGGTCCACGCCCCCGTTGCCGGTGAGGCTGCGTAGCGTGGTGATCTGCGTGGCGAACCGGTTGGCGCGCTCAAGCGCGTTGACGGCTGCCTGCTGGTCGTATGGGGC
>NZ_KV817001.1:0-450 GCF_001814535.1 Actinomyces sp. HMSC065F12 | reverse complement strand
CCGCCGAGCGCTCCCAGAGCAGGTCTCACTAGTGATTTGTTTGTCTAACCCCACGGCCTGCACCCGCCATAGGGCTTGCTCATCCGCCAGATGAGCTCCCGAACAATCACGCTCAGGCTTGGAGAACGTCAGTACCGGTGGCCACCAGCGCTACCGTCCCCACCCACCCGGCCCGCACTGTGTCGAAACCGAGTGGGCTGTGTACGGCTACTTGCCGCGCTTGAGCGGCTTAGTCTGCGCCAACGCCGAAGCGGCAACAGACTTCGAGTCCTTGCCATAACGGCCATCGGTCAGAATCTTCGACGCCTTGGACACCACCTTCGCGGACGTCTGCTTACGGTTCCTCCCCATGTGCTTCACCTCCTTCGCTCTTGCTACGACACCCACCATCACTTGATGCGTGTTCATGAGCGTTAGCGCGAGTCGGCGTGCGATAATGAGATAGAAGTT
>NZ_KV817000.1:0-488 GCF_001814535.1 Actinomyces sp. HMSC065F12 | reverse complement strand
GAATCCGACGGCACCAGCCACACCACAGCCTGTTTCCGCGTCGGCGGCAAAGCCTCAAATATCGGCTTCACCGACGCACAAGCCAAGAACGTCTTCCCACCACCAGTTGGAACCTTGTAACACACGTGCGGAACACCATCGATCACATTCTGGTAGCCCGGCATCTGCGGGGTGCCAACCTCAATCTGGCGAGACTCCCAAAACATCTTAAAAGCATCGCTCAGCGTAGGCTGCTCGTTAAGCTGCGTGAGGTAATCCTCTAGATCGGCGATCACCCGGTTTTGATACTTCTTCAACTCCATAACCAACACTCCTTAGAGACGGGTGATATCCCGAGGGATCTTCTTGAACGTGATATTCAGAGAGCGCAGCTCCTCATCCGACAACAAACACGTGTCGGCATAAATCACATACGAACTAGCCGCACACTCAGGAGGGATCGAAGCCAGATAGTCACGATCCAAAACCGTTGCCCGATCCGGCTCATA
>NZ_KV816999.1:1842-4775 GCF_001814535.1 Actinomyces sp. HMSC065F12 | reverse complement strand
TTTACCCGTATGCCGAGCACCCAGACTTCGAGCTACTCCTGTTCGGCTATTCGATTGACGGCGGCCCAGTCGAAATAGTGGATCTTGCCAGCGGCGAGACCCTGCCCGATGAGGTTCTGGCGGCTTTAGTTGATCCGTCCGTCGTGAAGTGGGCGCATAACGCCGCCTTCGAGCGAGTCTGCTTGTCCGCTTGGCTACGCACTCATCATCCCGAGCTTCTCGCTGATGGGTTTCTTGGCCCAAGGCAGTGGCGCTGCACCATGATCTGGTCGGCCTACCTTGGTCTCCCGATGAGCCTCGATGCAGTAGCCACAGTTTTGAAGCTTGACGTCCAAAAAGATTCTGCGGGGCGCAAGCTGATCAAGCAGTTCTGCACACCCGCCACACCCTCAGTCCTGAACGGCGGCAAACACAGGAACCCACCATCAGCTGACCCGACCGGCTGGGCACGGTTTATCGACTACAACCGGCGCGACGTCGAAGTCGAACAAGCCATCCACGACAGACTGGCGTCTTTTCCGATGCCGGAGTCCGAATGGGACACCTACACGCTCGACCAACGCATTAATGATGCCGGGATTCTTCTCGACCACACGCTGGTTGATAACGCGGTCGGGGTGGATGAGCACCACCGCAACGCGACACTCGCTCGGGCACAGACATTGACTGGGTTGAAGAATCCGAACTCGCCGATCCAGCTCAAACAATGGCTGAGCGAGCACGGCTGCGAACTCGAATCGCTGACCAAAGCCGACGTCGATGCAGCCCTCGATACTGCGACCGGTGAGGTGAAAGAAGTCCTCGAACTTCGCGGCGATCTAGCGAAATCAAGCGTCAAGAAATACCAGGCCATGCAAAACGTCGCAGGATCCGATGGCCGTACACGTGGGCTCATCCAGTTCTACGGCGCAGGACGTACCGGACGTTTCGCCGGACGCCTCGTCCAAGTCCAGAACCTCCCCAGGAATTATTTGCCTGATCTTGACCAAGCCCGATCGCTCGTCAGAACAGGCAGCCTCGATGCCCTTGAGCTTCTGTACGAGTCCGTGCCCGACACCCTCAGCCAACTCATCCGTACCGCGTTTATCCCTTCACCTGGGCACAGGTTCATCGTTGCTGATTTCTCTGCAATTGAAGCACGTGTCATCGCATGGCTCGCAGGAGAAACCACCACCCTTCAAGCCTTCCGTGAAGGTAAAGACCTCTACTGCGAAACCGCGAGCCGTATGTTCGGAGTGCCAGTCGAAAAACACGGCGTTAATGGTGAGCTTCGGCAGAAAGGAAAATTAGCAGTTTTGGCTTGTGGTTTTGGCGGCTCAACGGGCGCTTTGGAGCGCATGGGAGCACTCACCATGGGTTTAGCCAAGCATGAGCTCAAACCGATCGTGGACGCCTGGCGGCAAGCTAACCCACACGTCGTGCAGCTCTGGGCAGACGTCGAAGAAGCCGCTATCGCTGCAATCACGTTGCGCCAGCCGATCCGGCTGCGGAATCTGCGATTTACCGTCGAGTCCGGGATTCTCTTCATCGAACTCCCCTCAGACAGACGACTTGCGTATGTGCAGCCGCGTCTTGGGGAGAACCGTTGGGGCGGCACATCCATCACCTACACCGGCACCACCACCGCCAGAAAATGGGGACATCTCGAAACCTACGGAGGGAAGTTGGTTGAGAATATCGTGCAGGCGATCGCTCGTGATCTGCTCGTGGTTGGCATGCACGCAGTCGCCGAGGCAGGGCACCAGATTGTGATGCATGTTCACGACGAAATCGTTATCGACGAACCCACAGATTCGGGCTTCACCGTTGCTGACGCGTGCGAGCTCATGACAACACCGCCCGACTGGGCAGCAGGGCTCCCACTCGACGCCGACGGCTACGAATGCGATTACTACCGCAAGGACTAACTCCTACTCGTCGCCGAGCAGCAGCTTCGGGTCGGTTTCCATGAACTCTCGAAGATACGCGGCGATCTGCTGATTCGCAGCAGAGGGCGCTGGATCGTTGTCAAGATCGTGTAAGTATTCCAAGAACGCAAAGAGACGCATGCGCATTGCCATCGCCCACACCGTGGCTTTATCAATCTCACCCATATCTCCATGATCGCTCGTGTAGCACTGTTTGTCTGCGGGGTATACCCTGCATGGATTTAACACTTTTAGGTTCGTCGGCAGTGGGGTGAGGCCCTTAACTCCTTGTGCCGCCCGGCACGACTTTTTCTCGACGGGGTCTCGGGAAGGAACCCCGCCATGGGAAACCAGATTCAAACATTCACCAACGACGTGTTCGGCACCATCCGCACCATCACCAATGATGGCCAGACGCTGTTTTGTGGGAAGGACGTCGCCACTGCGCTCGGCTACGTTAACGCCAGCAAGGCAGTACGCGATCATGCTCGCGCCGATGGGGGTCTAAAACGTTACCCCATCGTCGATGCCATGGGACGCGAACAAGAAGCCACCTTCATTACCGAAGGTGACCTCTATCGCCTCATCATCTCTTCAAAGCTCCCGGCAGCACAGAAGTTCGAAGCCTGGGTGTTCGATGAGGTGTTGCCGACGATTCGCCGCCACGGCATGTACGCATACGACGAACTACTCGCTGACGATGAATTCCTGGAGCATGCCATCGCCACTCTGCGGGCCGAACGGGCCAAGCGCCTGGCAGCAGAGCAAGCCCTGCTCGAAGCGGAACCGAAAGTCTCGTACTACGACGTTGTGTTGCAATCGGATTCGTTGTTGACGACGACTGCGATTGCGAAGGACTACGGACTCTCCGCGAAGAAGCTCAACCGGATCCTGCGTGATGCTCGCGTGCAGTTCCATCAGTCGGGCCGGTGGTTCCTGTACGCGAAGTACGCCGAGCAGGGATACACCCAGTCCAAGACCCACGAATACGGCGAAGGCCAGACCCGCACCCACATGTACTGGACC
>NZ_KV816999.1:0-1742 GCF_001814535.1 Actinomyces sp. HMSC065F12 | reverse complement strand
AGACCCGCACCCACATGTACTGGACCCAGAAGGGACGTCTGTTCATCTACGACCTGCTCAAGAACCAGCTCGGCATTCTCCCGGTGATTGAGCGTGAAAGTCAGGTGCAAGCATGACTGTCGCGACTCTTGATATTGGGTTTTCGAAGAAGAACACCGAAGGCTATCTGGACCTGACGAGCTACCACGCGCTCAAGAAGCTCCAGCGCGAACTATTCGGTTACCGACCCTTGGTTTATATCTGCTCGCCCTACTCAGGTGACACCGAGGCGAACGTTGAGCTCGCCCGTCAATTCTGTGGGTTTGCAGTAAGCGCGGGCAAGATCCCGTTCGCTCCGCATCTGCACTATCCCCAGTTCATGGACGACGCCGATCCCGATCAGCGTGAGTTGGCGATGTTTTTCAACAGGGTGTTGCTCGCCAAGTGCGAAGCGCTGTGGGCATATGTCGGACGCGTGAGCCCTGGTATGCGCTTAGAGATCGGGTGGGCGCGCGACCTCGAGTTGCCGATTAAGTATTTCGATTCTGATTTCAAGGAGGTCACGCCATGACCACGTCCTTCACTCTGTTTGCTGCCACGGTTACAGGTGTGCAGAACAATAACCACTACCCGAACCAGCACATCGTCGCTGACGCGGCCTCGCTGAGCGCGGTCGCGGGTTTTGATCACGTGGCTGCCACGTATGTGAATGATCGCCGCTCAACTGCAGCCTTCATCTCCTCGGATTGCGTGGTGATGGATATCGACAACGATCACACCGACACCGAGTCCGAGTGGGTCACCCCGGAGAAGCTCGCCGAGTTGATGGCTGGTGTGGAGTTCATGACCGCCACGTCTCGTAATCACCAGAAACCGAAGGGCGTGGTGTCGGCCAGGCCGCGTTTCCACGTCTACTTCCCAATACATGAAATACGCGACGCAGACGACTATGCGGGGCTCAAGCACCGCCTCGCATCACGGTTCTCCTTCTTCGACCGTAATGCTTTGGATGCAGGACGTTTCATCTACGGGGCGTCGAACGCGGTAGTGACGGTGCATGAAGGTGATCAGCTCCTCGATGCATGGCTTGATGCGGCTGACGAGATCGACGTGTTCGCCGCCTTCGATCAAAGCACTTTGGTCATTGGTGAGGGCTCACGTAACGCTACACTCTCACGCTTCGCAGGCAGGGTCCTCATCCGCTACGGCGATACAGACCAGGCGCGTGACTTGTTCGACCGCAAAGCCAACCTCTGCGAGCCACCGCTCAGCGAGGGCGAATTACAGACGATTTGGAATAGCGCGTGCAGGTTTGCTTCGAAGGTTGCTGCTGATCCAGGCTATCTGCCGCCTGAGGCGTATGAGGCGTTGGCGGGTTTGCGTCCGGATGATTTTTCCGATGTAGGTCAGGCAGACACATTGGCTGGCGAGTATGCGAACAAGATCCGCTACTCACTGGCTACCAAGTGGCTCGTCTACGACCATGGCGTGTGGGATGAGAACGACTTATCCGCACAGGGCGTGGTTCAGGAATTGACTTCCCGCCAGCTGGAAGAAGCCGACCGTCTGATCGCATCGACGTGGGAGACCATGACGGCAACCGGCGCAGATCTCGTGATGGCCTCCGCCTCGTCGAAAGCCCGCGGCATCGCGAAGCTCACGCCTGTGCAAGCGACCGCGTTTCGAGCGTGGGATGAGGCAAAGAACTACCACAAGTTTGTTCTATCTCGGCGTTTGTCACGCAATATCACGGCCACGTTGAA
>NZ_KV816998.1:0-429 GCF_001814535.1 Actinomyces sp. HMSC065F12 | reverse complement strand
GCTCTGGTGAACTAGCGGATTCTTCTCGCGCATCTAAATCAGCTGCAACCTGTTCTTCATTGAACTCCAGGAACTCTTCAACGTCCATATCTTCCCCTGGGACTGGGGACGTTGGGGCGGGTTTGCTTGGCTGGTTCGTGCCAGTGAAGTCGAAAGCGACTTGATCGGCTGCGCGGAAGTCACGCTTGGAGAATCCGGCACTGTTGAGCCCCGCAACGATCTGATTGAGCGTGGTCCCGAAATCGTTCGAGGAGGTCAACACGTAACTCATGTTCAACAACGTGTTCGGCTGCTTCCTGGCGTGGGGTTGGCGCAAAACACGGCCAAGGATCTGCTCAACATCGACCTGGCTGGTCTTGTTCGCCAACGACGCCAGAATGTAGGCGAAGGGGCAGTCCCAGCCCTCCTTCAACGCGTTCACGGTGATGA
>NZ_KV816997.1:0-9554 GCF_001814535.1 Actinomyces sp. HMSC065F12 | reverse complement strand
GCACTTTCGCGCTACTTTTTAGGGGCTTGTGCACACCGGGCACTGGCAGAGCAGTAGCGTCAGTGCATTAGGAAGTTTATGGAGGACCGGACACGCCCACCCCATACACATATTTCGGGCATTAAACCCGGCTCGGGCCACCGCCACACACAAAAAAGCCGGGGCACCGCCAACACAATGTCCACGATGTCCCGATACATCACAAGAGTGCGCGAGGGGGGACTTGAACCCCCACGTCAAAGACACTGGAACCTAAATCCAGCGCGTCTGCCAATTCCGCCACTCGCGCGCGACATTTATCTTACGCGGCATCTATTCTAACGGTTTCTAGCTGGCACGGGCTCCCTCATGGCTCACGCCTCGCGAGACACCGGACACACTTCCCGCCGAGCGGTCGACTCGATCGTTGCTTCAGCGATCACCTGCGTACCTCGGTACAGCACCAGCGACTGGCCCGGAGCCACGCCGCGGATCGGATCAGCTAGATCCACACTCAGTGCAGGCGCAGCGTCGCCCTCGTCAATATGAACCCCGGCGACAACGGAGGGCGTTCCGTGAGCGCGCACCTGCGCGGTCAGGACATCCTCGGGGACATCTGCCAGCATCCGTCCGGCCACCGCAGACCCGAACGCGACGGTCGCCTCCTGATCAACAGTGGCGAGGGAGCGCGGCGCCATCCACACCACGTCGGTGGTCGAAATGTGATCCACGCTCAGCAATTCAGCAGGCCCCACGATCACCTGATTGGATTGTGGATTGGTGCGCAGAACGTAGCGCGGCTTGCCGTCAGCGGCCGGTCGTTCCAAACGCAGTCCGCGGCGCTGCCCCACCGTGAAGTTCCAGTATCCACCGTGTTCACCCACGATGTTGCCGTCCGCATCCACGATCTCACCCATGTCCTTGCCAAGGGCGCGCTGCAGGAAGCCCTGCGTATCGCCGTCAGGGATAAAGCAGATGTCGTAGGAATCGGGTTTGTTGGACACGCCCAGTCCGCGCCGATCCGCCTCGGCACGCACCCACGCTTTATCCGGCGCATCGCCTAGCGGTGTGATAACACGAGAAAGCTCCTCGCGCCCCATGATGGCCAGCACATAGGACTGGTCTTTTGCTTCGTCGCGGGCGCGATGCAGCTCGGGACCATCCGGACCGTCGATAACGCGCGCGTAGTGCCCGGTGCACACGGCATCGAAACCGAGGGTGCGGGCGCGATCGGCCAGTTCACGGAATTTCACGAATTCGTTGCATCGCACACACGGGTTGGGAGTATGCCCCTGGCGATATTGATCGACAAAGTCGGTGATGACAGTTCGTTCAAACTCCTCTGCCAGGTCCCACACGTAGAACGGCACGCCCAGTGTCTGCGCCGCGCGGGCGGCGTCCCCTGCGTCCTCCACCGAGCAGCATCCGCGTGAACCGATGCGGCATTCCTGACGCTGGCTGGACAGCGCCATGTGAACGGCAACCACATCATGGCCTGCTTCGACAGCGAGCGCACACGCCACAGCAGAGTCCACTCCCCCTGATAGTGCAGCCAGGACCCTCATCTGTCCTCCTTCACAACATGTCCCCGTTCATCGAATCCGTCCATTGCCTGCGCCTGCGAAAGCGCGTCAGGTAGAGCCTGACACAGTGCGCGCACATCGTCGAGGGTTGTTGATGTGGAGACGCACACACGTAGCACGCCCAGTGCTTCACGTTCCGATCTGCCCATTGCCGTGACCACCTCAGACGGGCGTGTCACACCAGCATGGCAAGCAGAGCCTGCTGACACCATCACACCGGCTCGGTCCATCGCCATGAGCACCACTTCGGGGTGTGCGGTCGGCATCGACAGGTGAATGATCGAGGGCACGGTGGGCGCATCCCCCACCGTCGCTGACACGCCCTCAGGCAGGTGGTCAAGGATCTCGCGACGCATCTGCGAGCAGTGCCGATGCATCTGATCCCGCTCAGAAGCACATTCGACCATCGCGGCAGCCAGGGCGACCGAGCCCGCCACGTCCGGTGTTCCCGAACGGATTCCGCGCTCATGCCCCCCACCGGGTCGGTCCGTTGTCAACGGGATGCCGCGCCGCGCGACCAGGATGCCCGTCCCCACAGGCGCACCCACTTTATGTCCCCCGATGCTCAGCAGGTCAGCGCCGAGGGTGTCCATGCTGATCGGCAGGCATGAAAAGGCCTGAGCCGCATCCGTGTGAATGATGGGGCGCTGACCACGCGCAGCTCTTACCGGATCATTACCGGCAGCGCCGAACATGTCGGCAAGCTGGGCAACCGGCTGAATGGTTCCCACTTCCGAGCACACCGTGCACACCGACACCACCGCCAAGTGCTCACTGAGGTGTGCAGCGTCGAGCTCGCCAATGAATGTGATGCCCTGAGCGCTGGAAGGCAGTACCTGCCACGTGAATCCGGCAGGTTCAAGGACCTCGCGCTGATGTGCCACTGCGTCATGTTCGAGGGCGGACACTGCCACAACGCTGCGTGCAGGGTTGACAGCCCGCACCGCCCGAGCTGTCCCCGCCACGGCGAGGGCGTCAGATTCAGTGGCGCCGGATGTGAAGAGCACTTCGTGCAGGTTCACACCCAGCAGGTCTGCGATCTGTTCGCGCGCATCGTCCAGCATCCGGCGGGCAGCACGCCCACCCGCATGCAGGGAGGACGGGTTGCCGGGGGTGGCCGTCAAGTCATGTTGGGCTTTCAGCCACGCTTCCCGGGCAACGGGCCGAAGCGGCGTGGTCGCCGCAAAATCCAGATAGTGCGTGGGCGTGGTCATTGGTCCTTTCGCGCCCGCAGATCCTCCAGAGCCTGCGGAACGACCTCGAAGATGTCGCCAACGATGCCGAAGTCAGCGATCTCAAAGATCGGAGCATCCGGGTCATCGCACACGGCAATGATCGTGTCGGAGGCTTGCATACCAACAGTGTGGTGGATTGCGCCGGACACGCCCAGGCCGATGTACACCGACGGTGCCACTGACACGCCGGTCTGGCCGATCTGGATGGAACGCGGTACCCACCCTTCATCTGAGGCAACGCGGGTTGCACCCACCGCACCTCCAAGTTCGTCAGCCAGCTGTTCGACCAGTGAGAAGTCTCCGCCGGTGCCGCGCCCGCCGACCACGACGACGTCTGCGTCGGTCAGTGACACGCGTCCGTCACCCGCGGCGTGAACGGATTGTGGGACCTGAACGGCGTCGGCTTCTGCACTGAACTTCACGGGCACGGTGGTCACGTCAGGCGTGGTCGCCGTCTCTGCGTCCTCGGCCTGAACAGACGAGGGCCGCAGACCGATAATCGGCGTGCCGCGAGTGATTTCCATTGTCGTTTCCCATGTTCCGGCCAGAACTGTCTTGGCTGCGTGGAGAACGCCGCCGCTGATATGCACATCTGACACGTCAACAGCCGCACCCGAGTCGAGCTGGACAGCCAGCCGAGCGGCAACCTCTCGCCCTCGGTAATTCGCCACACACAAAATGGCGGCAGCATCTGGAACGCGGTCGAAGCAGGCTCGAACCGCGTCCGCCACAACAGCACTGATGCGCGGCGAATGGCCGGCAAGGTCCGGGCTCAGGACGTGCGCCACGCCCTGCGCTCCCAACGCCTCCATGTCCGGCGCACTGTTCAGAGCGATCGCTGTAATCGGCCCGGTGGTCAGTGAGCGTGCCAGTGTGAGGAGCTGGTGCGATGCCGGGGTCAGCGTGTATCCCTGCGCGTCGTCACCCGTGTGGTCGGTCATCACCAGCAACGGCTGGTCAAGTGTTTCTGCCATAATCAGCACTCCTCCATCAGGTAGCGAGCCAGTTGGTGACCGCCGTCTCCCGAATCGGCCACGATCGTGCCCTCACCGTCGCGTTCACGTTCCTGCGCATCAAGGACGTTAATGGCACGCGGAGCGCCGTCCTGGCGAATCTCATCGAGCGACGCATCGTCCACATCGTCCAGTGAGAGCTCGTCGAGCGGCTTGGAACGCGCAGCACGCATCGTCTTGAACGAGGGATAGCGCGGCTCATTGATCTGGTCGGTTACCGACACGAGGACAGGAGTGGAACTGGTCAGCGTGTCATCGAAGCCATCAGCGGTGCGCTGAATCGTCACAGTCCACGGCCCTTCTTCCTCGCCCGTCAGGCTCATCTGATGGGCAAGACCCAGGTATGGCAGATGAAGGACCGTGGCCAGTGCCGCCGGCAGCGCCGAGGTGAGAGAGTCAAGTGCGGCCATTCCGGTGATCACCATGTCGAGAGGCTCATCCTCGCGTAGCAGGTCGAGTGCGGCTCCCAGCACCCGCGCCGTGGTGACCACGTCTGCACCTTCGAGACGCTCATCAGTGACGAGGATGGCGCGGTCGGCTCCCATTTGAAGTGCGCGCACGAGGGCATCTTCAGCGTCCTGCGGCCCCATTGTCACTGCGATCACTTCACCTCCGTGTTCTTCGACCAGGGAGACGGCAGCCTCGATCGCGTTTTCATCGAGTTCATTGAGCACGTCATCTTCTCCGCGTACCAACCGCCCGTCTTCGATACGACGCTCCGATTGGACGTCAGGTACGTGCTTGACACATACTGCAATTCTCATGCCTTTAGCGTGCCACACTTTGAGGCGAACCTCGTGGTGGCTTACGTTACGTCCACCAGGGGCGTCTCAGCTCCTCGCGAAGAAATGCGCGCTCAGAGCCGTCATTGAGACGCATGACTGGGGGTGATCACTTACAATCGAGACAGGTATTGTGCCTGCCTGACACACGTTTGAGAGTAAATGGATAGTAAAAGAAACATGGTGCCCAGCTCCGATCACGACTTCGCCGCTCCTGCACCGCGCATCCCCTCACCGAATCCCACACCTCGCCGGATCGGAGTGTATGCGCGTGAAGGCGGAATCGACGTTGCTGTTGTGGCGCGCCATGCGACGCGCGTGGATCTGTGCATCCTGGCAGATGACGGTACGACACGTGAAAAGCGCTGGTCATTGCTCGGACCCGAAGACGGAATCTGGCATGGGCACCTGGACGGCGCAGGCCTGGGAACGCACTACGGTTTCCGAGTCCACGGCCCGTGGGATCCTGACGCCGCAATGTTTCACAATCCGGCAAAACTTTTGCTGGACCCTTATGGGCGCGGCCTGGCCGGTTCGGTGCAGATGGGGGCTGCCGTTCACGCGCACACCGTTGACGAGGACCTGTACCCGGCAACCTATCCGCTGGAACAGTCTGACCTGAATTCAGCACCCTACATGCCGCACTCGGTTGTCGTGTCCACGCAGTTCGACATTGCTGACAAACCACGCACACCGTGGGACCAGACCGTGATCTATGAGCTGCACGTCAAGGGCTTCACGCTCAATATGCCTGACATTCCGGATGACCTGCGGGGAACTTACGCAGCACTGGCGCACCCCGCAGCGGTGGACTATCTGAAGAAGCTGGGCATCACGGCTGTGGAATTGCTGCCCATCCACGCCAAACACGATGAGACGTTCCTGATTGAACGCGGGTTGACGAATTATTGGGGTTATTCGACGCTGTCGTTCTTTGCCCCTGAACCGTCGTACGCTACCGAGGCTGCACGCAGGCGCGGCGCTCAGGGTGTGATTGATGAGTTCCGAGGCATGGTGTCGATCCTGCATCAGGCCGACATCGAGGTGCTTCTGGACGTGGTCTATAACCACACATGCGAAGGGTCGGAAACGGGATCGACACTGTCGTGGAGCGGTTTTGACGCACCGCTGTACTATCGATTCGATCATGGGCGCCCTCGTCGCATGATCGACGTGACGGGAACGGGCAACTCGCTGAACACGGACGAGCCACTGGCCATGAAAATGGTGCTGGATTCGCTGCGCTACTGGTCGCGCGAAATGGGGATCGATGGCTTCCGCTTCGATCTGGCGGCCACGCTTGGACGCTTCTCAACGGGCTTTGCGCCGATGCACCCTCTGCTTATCGGGATCGGAACCGATGAGGACCTGTGCCAGGACAAGCTCATTGCCGAGCCGTGGGACATTGGCCCGGGCGGGTGGCAGACCGGTAATTTCCCCTCACCATTTTCTGAGTGGAATGATCGTTACCGCGACACGGTGCGCGAGTTCTGGCTTTCCGATTTCAGGTCCCTGGCAATGGGTCGCGGTGCGATCGGCCCGATGAAGCTGGCCACACGCGTGTCCGGCTCTTCTGATCTGTTTGCTCACGGTGGTCACCGTTTTGACGGACCGCGGCGCTCCGTGAATTTCGTGACAGCTCACGACGGGTTCACCCTGGCTGACCTGACCGCTTTTGATCACAAACACAACATGGCGAACCTGGAACAGAACCGCGATGGAACGACGAATAATCATTCGTGGAACCACGGCATCGAAGGCACTATTGCGCAGACTCCGGTCGATGACGCTCACGACGCGCTGAACGGGTCGCCAGCCAGCTCTGACTTCCTGCAGGACATTTACCCCACGCGTCACAGGAGCCAGCGCAATTTGCTGACGACGCTGCTCACCTCGTCTGGTACTCCGATGATTGTGGCGGGCGATGAGTTTCAGCGCACGCAATTCGGCAATAACAACGCCTACTGCCAGGACTCTCCCATCTCATGGATCGATTGGAACATGTCGGACTCGCAGAAGCAGCAGCTTGCCACTGTTCGCTGGCTGCTGGCCCTGCGACGTCATCATCCGGTCTTACGTCCCTCCCTTTTCGCAGATGGCAGGATAGCTGAGGGCGATGTCATAGCCGATCTGGGGTGGTTTGATCGTGACGCTCACGACATTGCGCAGGATGGCTGGGCTCAGGAGCACAACCGTGTCTTCCAGATGCTCCGTTCGGGGTATCAGCTGGGTGACCGCGACGCCCTCGTTGTGGTGAATGGAACATTGGATGTTGCCACGGTTCGTCTGGTGAGCGGGCGCGGCTCTGACTGGTACGTCGTCATGGATACCTCCTGGTCGTGCCCTTCCGATGGCGGTATCAACGTCGAGGGAGACATCGAGCGCCTGGAACGCGGGCTTCCTGACAGACTGGAAGTTGTCCGTTGTGGGGACGAAGTGACGATCGAGCCACAGTCCGTGATCGTCATGTTGTCAGCACGCACCCCTCATCATTCGGTAGACTACGGGCGTGACTAGTAGTGAAGACCAACTTGAAAATTCCACCAACCACGCTTCGCTGGAACGGGCAAAGACCCGATCCGTTGAACTTGAGGAAGCCATTGATCAGGATCCGTCGCGATTCCGCATCCTCACCGGCGACCGGCCGACCGGAAAGCTGCACCTGGGGCACTATTTCGGCACGTTGAAGAACCGCGTGGAACTGCAAAACCGCGGCGTTGAAACGTGGGTTCTGGTGGCCGATTATCAGGTCATCACTGACCGCGACGCTGTTGGCCCGCTGCGCCAGCGCGTCCTGGGCCTCGTTGCCGATTATCTGGCCGTGGGTATCGACCCAAAGCGCAGCATCATCTTCAATCACTCGGCAGTGCCGGCACTGAACCAGTTGCTGTTGCCGTTCCTGTCATTGGTCACCGAGTCTGAACTGCATCGCAACCCTACGGTCAAGTCAGAGCTTGATGCGACGAACGGTCGCGCCATGTCGGGATTGCTGCTGACCTACCCGGTGCATCAGGCTGCAGATATCCTGTTCTGCAAGGCGAACCTCGTGCCGGTGGGACAGGACCAGCTCCCCCACCTGGAGCAGACACGCCTGATCGCTCAGCGTTTTGACCGCCGCTACGGGCGCGCCGACAAGGAGCATCCTGTTTTCCCGCGCCCTGACGCGTTGCTGTCGAAGACCCCGCTGCTGCTGGGCACCGACGGCAACAAGATGTCAAAGTCTCGTGGCAACACGATCGAGCTGGATATGACTGCCGATGAGACGGCGC
Organism: Actinomyces sp. HMSC065F12; assembly: GCF_001814535.1. Taxonomy (NCBI): domain Bacteria; kingdom Bacillati; phylum Actinomycetota; class Actinomycetes; order Actinomycetales; family Actinomycetaceae; genus Actinomyces; species Actinomyces sp. HMSC065F12. Next base: position 1,693 of record NZ_KV816997.1, on the reverse strand, counting down.
GTGTGCTCAAGAAAGCCAAGACTGATCCTGATCGCGTCATCACCTATGACCCGGAGAATCGACCCGAGGTGTCGAACCTGTTGATGATGGCGTCACTGGCCACTGGCGAGGATCCCCACGCCATTGCCGACCGTATCGGCGATGGTGGCGGCGGCACGCTCAAATCAGTCGTGACCGACGCGCTCAACGAGTTCCTCGCGCCGATCCGCGAGCGCCGTGAAGAGCTGGCCGCTAACGAGGATTACCTGCTGGAGGTTCTCCATCACGGTGATGAAGTCGCCAATGAGCAGGCTGATCGCACGCTGGCTGAGGTGCGTCGCGCGATGGATATGGTGTACTGAGCGAGCCAAGGTTTGCGTAAGCTGGCCATTTTTAGATCAGCTTTTCCTTGCTAGAAACCCGGTTTGACCTGCGGTAATGTGCTCCCATGAGTACTGTTGTCGAAGCGGCGCGCGGTGAACGACAGGGCTTCATTTCCTCCAAGCTCAACTGGCTGCGTGCAGGAGTGTTGGGAGCCAATGACGGCATTGTGTCGATCGCCGGTCTACTGATCGGCATCGCCGCTGTCGACCCCACGAACACACATGCCATTGTCATTGCGGGGATTGCCGGAATCGCCTCGGCAGCACTGTCAATGGCAATCGGCGAATACGTGTCGGTATCCACTCAACGTGACACTGAGCGCGAAATTGTCCGCCTGCAGCACGTGGCACAGAGCCGCAATCCCGGCCACGCTTTCAACGAGATCAAGCAGGTGTGTCTGCAACGCGGCATGAGCGAGGAGAGCGCGCACCAGGTTGCCTCGGACCTGTCCTCACATGAGCCGGTCAATGCCGTCATTTCATTCAAGTACGGCATCGATTCGGATTCACTGACCAGTCCGTGGGCTGCGGCCGGCAGCTCCTTCATCGCATTCGTCAGCGGTGCTGCCCTGCCGATGCTGACAATGGTTCTGGCTCTCCCACCGCTTCGCATCGTGGCAACCTTTGTGTCTGTATTTGTGGCTCTCGCATTGACAGGGTGGATCAGCGCGTGGCTGGGACGCTCTCCGCGCCAGAGGTCGGTCCTGCGACTGGTGTGCGCCGGCAGTGCGGCAATGATCATCACCTACGCGATCGGTCGGCTGCTGGAAGGCGCGTCAATGGTGTGACGAAACAGTTTTCTCAGTTCTCGAACCTACGATGAGTCGCACTGTTTCCATTTGTCAATTCGCTCACGTATACGCCTTACGTCCATGAGCAGGACAAACGGTACACACAGTTGAAACCAGATACATTACCTTCCGCTGTGCTACGTGGTGCCTCATGTCAATTTGAGCGCGAAAGTTTTTTGGTGCCTCACATAGTTTGAGCGCGAAGCCGGGGTTAGGCGGCGTGGGTTTTGATGCCGGTGGTGAGTTTGGTTTTTCGTTTCTCGCGTGTTTTTTCCCTCTCGGCTAGTAACTGCTCGGTCGGGGTTTTGGCTAGGCCGGTGAGGATGTTTTGGTAGCGCAGGATATCGCGGGTGAGTTCGGCGGGATTGGTGTTCTCACGCAACTGACGTAATTGCTGCATTTGCGTCCTTGAAAGTGTCCCGGAGGTAAGTAACGCTCTAAAGGGGTGGTGGGGGTATCGTAGATGCGTTTGCGCCGCCCGGTGCCATCTTGGCTCCAACCGATAGGTTTCCTAGTGGGGGTGAACAGGTTCATTCGCAA
>NZ_KV816996.1:0-844 GCF_001814535.1 Actinomyces sp. HMSC065F12 | reverse complement strand
CTCGACCCGCACTCAGAACACGACTACCTCTACATGTACGAGGAAGAACCCCAATGAAATGGCTAATCCTCGCCTTAAACCCCGACCGCAATTTCTGTAGCCAGGAGGACGAGCAGTGAAGCCCGACCCGAAACGCACCATCACAGCCGGTACCAGCATAATCACGGCAGACACTGACTGTAAGGGGCTCATCATCTACACCGGCACGACCCCGACACTAGTGACCGGCGTCCCGCTCAGCCCGACCGAAATGCTGCAAGTGGCTGAGTGGCTTGTCCTCATGGCAGGAGCCCAGGACGGTGCAGCTGACACGCTCGAGAAACGCATGAGGCGCGCGTCTGGCGCGCTATGCGCGGCCACCACAGCAATCAACGGAGCCCCGCTCCCACCCGAAAAACCGGAGATCGCGAAACGGTGGCAAACACTCCAACGACGCGTCAACGCGGCGCAAAACGCCTGCTCGAGCATGACTTTCCTGCTCATGAAGGAGGGCAACAAGTGATGGAAGCGGACACCAGTCTCACGATCAAGGGTGACGGCGTGGCTCTCGCGCCCGACACGAACAGTCACGGCCTGATCGCCTCCCAGGGAGACACGAGCATCAATATTCCACTAGCACCATCGCAGATGCTCACTGTGGCAGCCTGGCTGGTCGACATGGCTGCGGAAAACGAAAGAACCCACTAATGGACATCGTTGATCTCACCATCGCTATTCCTCGCGACCTACTGCAATGGCACATGGTCCTCGCACGCGAATACGACCGGACGCGGCCATCCTATCGCATCCAATTCGAACGCCTCTGCGAATGCCAAATGGAAGTGTGCGAAATCGTGCAGAAAGC
>NZ_KV816995.1:0-2458 GCF_001814535.1 Actinomyces sp. HMSC065F12 | reverse complement strand
CACAGGGTGTGGGCGCAAGAAATCGCGCTCCTGTGCCACATTCTCTACCCACAAGACGCGCGAACGAAAGCATACGTTCCTGCAATCTTCACCACGCTAGGTAACTACCCAGGCCTGAAGCAGTTGGGTGTGACTTCCGATGCGGGCATCCTCGACGCCGCATTCAACGCCTACCAAGCCGAATACCTCACCGTGCCCGGTGATAAGTCGATGAAGTTTTTCGCGCCGCAAAAGAAGATCTACGACCGCCTGAACGACGGCAAGTTTTCCTTCTCGGCCCCAACGTCACTGGGCAAGTCCTTCATCATGCGCACCTTCATCACCAACCAGATCAAATCCGGGGTGACAGCCAACTTTGCGATCATCGTGCCGTCAAAAGCGCTGATCAACGAGACCCGCTCGAAACTGATCGCTGACCTCGGCGAAGACCTTGAACGGCACAACTATCGAATCGTCAGTGCCGCTGGTGACATCGTGCTCGAAGGCGATCACAACTTCATCTTCGTGCTCACCCCAGAACGCTTGCTTTACCTTCTGATCGGCAAACCTGCAATCGAATTCGAGTACGTCTTTTTCGACGAATCACACAAACTCTCAGGCAAGAACAGCCGCGCCCCGTTCTACTACCAAACCGTGACAATCCTTCAACACCGCCACAGACCACCACACTTCATCTTCGCTTCACCCAACATTCCCAACCCAGAGGTATTCCTAAGGCTGGTTGATCCAAACTCTGACGAAAATGAAACCAACGCGGTCGCAACCCAGTATTCGCCAGTCGCGCAATTCAAATACCTCGTCAACCTGCACGAGAACACCATTTCCAGCTACAACGACCACACCCAAGAATTCACGCACCTAGCCTCACTTCAAGCTCAGGACGCTACCGCACAGGGCGTAACCCGATTTGTTAGTGAATCATCACGAGGTTCAGATCATCGTGGGCAAACCATCGTGTTTCATTCTGCCCGACATCACGCAGTGCAAGCGGCGCGTGACTATGCCCAGGGTTTGGCAGACCTCAACGATAAAGACTTGGACGCTCTCGCAAAAGACATCGAACGCGACGTCCACGAGGACTACTACCTCAGCGGTCTCATCCGTAGAGGCGTCAGCTACCACATCGGCTACCTCCCGCCAGCGATCCGCGAACGCATCGAAGGCCTGTTCCGCGAAGGCAAAATCTCGACACTATTCTGCACCAGCACGCTCCTCGAAGGAGTCAACCTTCCCGCCGACAACCTCGTCATCACAACCAACAAAATCGGCAGAGCAGGAATGACAGCAGTCGACTTCAAGAACCTGATCGGCCGAGTCGGGCGTATCGAGTTCAACCTCTACGGCAACGTATTCATCATCGTGGGCAACCAACTTGCATCCGAGCAAAAGGCCAAGGAACTCCTACAAGCGAACGTTCCTGTACAGAAGCTATCCGTGCAAACTGACTCACAAATTATCAGCAAGAAAATGAAGCAAGGTGTCGTCAAGGATCTACAGGAAGGTCGCATCGAATTCTCCAAAGGGAATGAGAGCTATGAGCGTTATGATATGAAACGCAAATTCGGTCTCATGCTCTTGCGCGACATCACTACCGGACGTCAAAGCCTGGTGCGTGAAGAATTCTCTGACTATCTTGACGAACAGGCTACCAACAGCATTATTGCTACTTTCTCGCGACGCGAAGGCCAACAAGATGACGATATCAATGTCTCCGTTGACCAGGCAGAAGCGCTGACGCACGCAATCCAAGCTGGACTCCAGTATCCACAACTTTCTCCAAACGGAAAGTTCAGTTACGACGAGACCCTCGCGTTTCTTCAGCGGCTTGCCTCAATCTTCAAATGGCGAATTTACAATCCCGAGACGTTAGGGAGAACAACCAAGGGAAGTGACCAGCTCGCTATGCTGTCCTGGTACACCGTCCTCCTGTTGCAGTGGATGGAGGGACACGGTTTGCGTTCCATCATGAATCGTGCAATCGAGCATCACCGGAAAACTGGAATTGTGTGGATCAATCGGCAACCGAATCGCTACCTAGATTCGAAAGAACACCGAAACCTTGTTTTTAGTGACACGCTTGAAGCTATTGAGCAAGTAATCCTTTTTGAGCTATCGAATTACTTTCTTAAATTCTCCAACGAATACAAGAAGGTCCACGGAAAAGAGCAGTTCGACAACGACTGGTACGAATACGTCGAGTACGGCACAACGAAACAGGAAACCATCCTTCTCCAACGACTCGGATTCACCCGCGAGAGCGCCACTTACATTCGAATCAACGTCTCCAATGCAATCTTCCTTCACGAAGGAAAACCCCACCTGAACCCGATTCTCCTCGAAAGCTCGAACATCAACGTCCGCAAAGAAGCCAACGAAATCAGATACAACGTGCCAGAAGCCTTCTCGATGCCAGATTTCTTGTTCTAACACCCTCGTCTGATACCCGCTAACGCAAGCA
>NZ_KV816994.1:0-780 GCF_001814535.1 Actinomyces sp. HMSC065F12 | reverse complement strand
CTGGCAGTGCAGAGCGGTTAGACGACGAGTACGCACGCAAGATCTTTACCGGGGCAAAACCGATCTCCGAACCGCAATACGAGTCATTTCCTACACAGGTGAGCAAGAAATCGTTGCATGATTTCCTTCTTGCCCACCTGAGGCCCCTCCCAAGCACGAAGCGCACGTTGGATGATCGTTGCCAAGAAGTCGGCAAAGATGCCGGACTGCCCTCAACCCTCACTATCGAACCAGAAGCATTCATTTGGGCACTCACAGATTGGTTCGACGCGATCATCCACGATCCAAACCATTGCGATGTCCTTGAACACTGCTACCGACTTCGCCTTGAAGACCAGGAACCAGAAGAAATAAACCCCGTGCCGCAGCCGCTCTATCAAGGAGATCGCGTCGACGTCACGGAACCGCCCGCACTGCAAAAACACAAGCCAGGATTTTGGGTCGAGTTCACTCACACATGGACACTGCGCAACGTTGGCAGCATCGACTGGACCAGTCGGACACTCATCTGTACGAATCCAACAGACCCGCGACTACGACCCGTCGGCACCACACAGATTGCCATTCCTGACAGCCCACCAGCGACAGCGAGGTTCATCAAGATTTCTTGCACGTTTCGGGCGCAAGGCTACGAAGGAGCAGCCTCAAGCCACTGGGAAATGCGCAACCAGGAAGGCGAGAACTGCTTCCCTCAAGCGACTACAACATTCAATGTCAATGCCACAGTTATTAACCCGGATCTTCACGCGATAAGGCAGGAACGATGAGCGAAGCTGAATT
>NZ_KV816993.1:0-30980 GCF_001814535.1 Actinomyces sp. HMSC065F12 | reverse complement strand
ACACAGACAAGACAATCAGCAAACTCGAAAAACAGCTACGCGACATCACTGAAGCAGTAAGGAAACTCAAATGACACAGCCGAATCAAAAGATCGCTCGCAGCTTCGAGGACATGAAAGGCGGGCTCGACCTCCTCATCGGAGGACTCCACGACCTCAAGGCCACGATAGAGCAGCTTGAGACCGACACGCTCAACTGGGCTGACAGCAAGGTGGATCATGTGTGGCCGCAGGTCGACAACACGCCAGAAGAAGAGGAGCGTCCGGCAGCAGAGACTGAGCCGACGGTCAGCATGGAAGACGCGCGTAAAGCCCTCGCACAACTCGCAGCCAACGGCACCGAAGGCAAAAACAAGCTAAGGAAAATTCTTAACACCATCGGGGCAAAACGATTCTCCGACGTCACACCAGACCAATACTCGCAGATAGTAGAAATGGCCAACAATGCCGCCTAAACAACACGCCACGCTCAGCGCATCCAGCGCACACAGGTGGCTCCACTGCACACCAAGCGCACAACTCGAAGCAGGCAAACCAGACCGAGACACCGAAGCGTCCAGGGAAGGCACGGCCGCGCACGCGCTCGCAGAACACAAACTCCGCAAACACCTCGGCAAAACAACACGCAAGCCAAAGTCGAAATACCAGTGCGACGAAATGGACAGTTACACGGACGAGTACGTGCAATTCGTCCTGGACCAGATCAGTGAGATGGGTAAGCCGTCCGTGTTCATCGAGCAAATACTCGACTTCTCAGAGTACGTGCCTCGGGGATTCGGGACAGGTGACTGCATCCTCATCAGTGATGGCATGCTGCACATCATCGACCTGAAATACGGGCAGGGTGTTCTCGTCGACGCGCACGACAATCCGCAACTGCGACTCTACGCGATGGGGGCTGTCCTCGCGTTCAACCTCGTCTACGACATCGACACGGTGCGTATGACGATCTTCCAGCCCAGGCGCGGCAATACCAGTAGCCAGACCATCACTGTCAGCGAGCTGACCGACTGGTGCGAAAACGTCGTGAAACCCGCTGCCGTCCTCGCCTCTAAGGGTGAGGGCGAGTTCCGGGTGGGCGATTGGTGCCAGTTCTGCAAGCTCGCACATACCTGCCGTGCGAGAGCAGACCACAACCTCCAGATCGCACAAGACGAATTCATGGCACCAGCGGAACTCGACGACACCGAACTCGCACAAATCCTCCAACAACTGCCCGGCCTCATGAAGTGGGCTCGTGATGTAGAAAAATACGCGCTCACAGAAGCCACAGAGCACGGCAAGAAATGGGACGGGATGAAGCTCGTCGAAGGCCGGTCCGTCAGGAAATTCGCTGATGAAAACCGTGTCATCCAGGCAGCTCAGGAGGCCGGATACACAGACATTTTCGAAAGGAGACTACTCACACTCACAGCAATGGAAAAACTCATGGGCAAAAAAGACTTCACCCGGATTCTCGGTGACCTCATCATCCGCCCAGAAGGAAAACCCAGTCTCGTACCCGAATCAGACAAGCGGCCTGAACTCGTGGCCGCAACGGCAGAAGAAGAATTCAAGAACATAGGAGAAAACTCGTGAAACGCACACTGATCCGCAACGCTCGCCTCTCATACGCCAACGTGTGGAAGCCCAGGGCCATCAACGATAACGCTGAGCCTTCCTACTCGTGCAGCCTTCTTGTCGACAAGAACGACAAGGAGTCCCTGGCCGCCATCAAGGCTGGCATTAAAGAGGCTGAACGTAAGGGTAAGGAGCAGTACGGGGCGAAGTGGAAAGCCTTGCGCACCCCGCTACGTGACGGCGACACCGAGGACAAAGGTGAAGCCTACAAAGGCCACTACTTCATGAATGCCAAGTCAAGAACGAAGCCCGGAATCCTCAAAGTAGTCCGCGTTAACGGCAAGACAAAGCAGGAGCCGGTTCTTAACGAGGACGAGGTGTATTCGGGCTGCTACGCGCACGTCACCGTCGAATTCTACCCATACAGCGCGTCAGGAAACACTGGCGTCGCATGCGCTCTCGGAAACATCCTGAAGATGCGTGACGGTGAGCCACTCGACGGTCGTATCAGAGCCGAAGACGAGTTCAGCGAAATCGAGATCGACGAGGACGATTTGGACGACTCAGATGATCTCGACGATCTAGACGACCTGCTCAACTAACAGACACACGTAAAGCGAAGGAGGAGTGGCCATGAAAGACCTGTCAGTCGACATTGAAACATTCAGCGAAACCAATATCGGAAAAAGCGGACTCTACAAGTACGCTGCCGACGCGTCTTTCATGGTCCTCCTCTTCGCCTACAAAGAAGACGACCAACCCACGCAAATAGTCGACCTCGCAATGGGACAGACAGTCCCACAGCGAGTGGTGGACGCGCTCGCAGACCCGGCAGTGCGTAAGCACGCGTTCAACGCTCAATTCGAACGCGTCTGCCTCTCCCACTGGCTCGGACTACCAGAACCGCTCGACCCGGAGGGCTGGTACTGCACCATGGTGCACGCCGGGTACGCAGGACTGCCGATGAGCCTCGACGCGTGCGGGAAAGCCCTCGGCCTCGAACAACAAAAAATGCGAGAAGGCCGAAAACTCATCAAGCAGTTCTGCACGCCAAACCCAAAAAACCTCCTCACCGACGGTGGCCGGAATCTGCCTGAGTCTGATCCTGAAGCGTGGGAGATTTTCAAGAAATACTGCGTGAGGGACGTTGACGTCGAACACGAGATCAGCATGAAGCTATCAGACCGCGTGCCACCGGCATTCGAGTGGGAGTTGTACTGGCTGGATCAGAGGATTAATGACTGTGGGGTGCGAATCGACACTCAATTCGCCACGAATGCCAGGAATATTGGTGAGCGGTACAAGCAGGAGTGCGAAAGAGAAGCCCGAGAACTGACAGGGCTTGACAACCCGAACAGCGTCACACAGCTGTCCGACTGGCTTGAAGCCAACGCCTGCCCGGTCGAATCACTCTCCAAACAAAACGTTGCCCAAGCGGTAGAAACCACGAGCAGCCCGCGAGCGCGGCGGGTGCTTGAGCTTAGGCAGGAAATGTCCCGGTCGAGCACACGCAAGTATGACACGATGCTGAACTGCGAAACGCGGGGCAGGGCGCACGGGCTCATACAGTTCTACGGTGCGAACCGGACAGGCCGGTGGGCGGGCCGCCTCATCCAAGTCCAAAACCTCCCTAGAAACTACATGAGCGACCTTGACGAAGCGCGCACGCTCGTCAAGCAGGGCGACATGAGCATGTTCAAACTGCTCTACCCCGTGCCAGACACCCTGTCCCAGTTGATCCGCACAGCGTTCATCCCGTCCGAAGGCAATGTTCTGGCCGTGTGTGATTTCAGTGCGATTGAAGCGCGCGTCCTCGCATGGCTCGCAGGCGAAACCAGCACGCTCCAAGCATTCAGAGACGGGAAAGACCTCTACTGCGAAACAGCATCAAGGATGTTCGGCGTGCCAGTCGTCAAACACGGCATCAACGCTGAACTCAGGCAGAAAGGCAAAATTGCTACCCTCGCCTGCGGGTACGGTGGATCGGTCGGAGCGCTTAAAGCAATGGGAGCGCTCAACATGGGGCTCCAGGAAGACGAACTCCAACCAATAGTCGACGCGTGGAGAAACGCCAACCCGCACATCGTCAGCATGTGGTGGGACATCGACAAGGCCGCGAAAGAAGCCATCCAACACCGGCGAACAAGCCGCTTGTACCACGTGAAGATCGGGTACGCGAAAAACATGCTCATCATCCGCCTACCATCCGGGCGCGCCCTCTTCTACCCCGGTGCGCGCATCGAAAAAAACCGGTGGGGCAACACCGGGATCACGCACCTCGGAGTGAACACAGTCAAAAAATGGTCGCACATACAAACCTACGGACCCAAGCTCGTAGAAAACATCGTGCAGGCTGTTGCACGCGACCTCCTGGCAACCGCGCTCACCAACCTCGACAACGCGGGGTACCAGACGGTCATGCACATTCACGACGAAGCCGTCATCGACACCACACCAGATCGGGCTGACATTGACAAGATCAGCCGGATCATGCGCCACCTGCCAGCGTGGGCCACTGGGCTCCCGCTCACAGCAGACGGATACACCTGCTCCTACTACCAGAAAGACTAAAAGTGAAGATCAGCGTCGCAGAATCCAGAACCAGCAGCAGGTGGACCAACGGCACAACCACGTGGAGCAAGCTCACAGGCAAACTCTCAACCACCACGCGCACCAGCGAAACCGAAGCCGAATACCGGCAGATGAGCAAGCCCGAACAGGGCCGCGTCAAAGACGTGGGAGGATTCGTCGCCGGGCACCTCGCACACGGGAAACGCAAAAACGGTAACGTCCTCTCACGCAGCATGCTCACCCTCGACGTGGACCAGCCAGACACCGACTTCTGGACCATGTTCACCATCATGTACGACTGCCAGGCATGCATGTACTCCACGCACTCGCACACGCCAAACCACCCACGGCTCCGTCTCATCATCCCGCTATCGAGAGACGTCAGCGAAGAAGAATACCCAGCAGTCGGCAGGAAAATAGCCGAAACACTCGGCATCGAACAATTCGACCCGACCACGTATCAGGCCGCGCGCCTCATGTACTGGCCCAGCACACCCAAAGACGGCCAGTACGTGTACGAGCAACAAAACGGTAAGCCACTCGACCCCGACACGGTGCTCGCACAGTACGACGACTGGAAAGACATCACCACGTGGCCGCGCGCCCAGGGCGAGGACACTCCACGACGCTCAAAGAGCCGGATGGAAGACCCAATCAGTAAGCCCGGGATCGTTGGGGCGTTCTGCCGCGCGCACACAATCAGCAGCGCCATCAACACATACCTCACAGGCGTGTACGAGCCAACCAGCATGAGCGACAGGTACACGTACACGGCCGGGGAATCAACCGGAGGGCTCGTCACCTATGACGACACGTACGCGTACTCCCACCACGCCACAGACCCAGTATGCGGAAAAGAGGTCAACGCGTTCGACCTCGTACGCATCCACCTGTACGGAAAACTCGACAATGACGCTAAACCAGACACGCCAGTCAACCGTCTCCCCTCCTACACGGAAATGAACACTCTCGCTGTGAAAGACGATCTTGTGAAAAAACAGCTCAATGAGGATCGATTGAAAGAAGCTGGGGAAGAATTCAGCAACATCACAGACTGGACAGAAAGACTCGAACTCTCACCCAAAACAGGTAGGCCACTCGACACGCTCGAAAACTACGTCACGATCCTCGAAAACGACGAGAAGCTGCACGGTATCGCGCTCAATGAAATGACTAATGTGATCACGCCATTAGAGCGCCTGCCGTGGAAGCAGATCATGCCAACATGGAGCGACAATGACGAAGCGCAGCTACGAGCATACGTGCAAAAGCTCTACGGCCTGTACTCTCCGAACAAGCTGCACGACGCGCTCGTCAAAGTCGCAACCGACCATGCGTACCACCCAGTCCGCCAGTACATCGCCAAACTACCCGCGTGGGACAACGTGTGCAGGTTGGATACGCTCCTCGTCGACTACCTGGGCGCGGAAGACAATGTTTACACGCGGATGGTCACGCGCAAAACATTCACAGCAGCCATAGCGCGCGTCCTGCAGCCAGGGATCAAATTCGATAATGTCCTTATCCTCAACGGGCCGCAAGGCATCGGCAAAAGCCTCCTCTTCTCCATCATGGGTGGCGACTGGTTCTCCGACAGTCTCACTATTAGCGACATGCGAGACAAGACGGCTGCTGAGAAAACTGGTGACGCGTGGATCCTCGAACTAGGCGAGCTCGCTGGCATGCGGAAGATGGACGCTGAGACGATTAAAAGCTTTCTCACGCGCACGCACGACAAATACAGGCCAGCCTACGGCAGGAACGTGGAAACCCACCCACGCCAGTGCGTCATCGTCGGCACCACAAACAACGAGGACGGGTTCCTGCGTGATGTGACTGGGAACAGGCGTTTCTGGCCTGTCATTGTCACGGGTGACACGATCGCCCACCCGTGGGACATCACGCCAGAACTGCGAGACATGCTGTGGGCTGAGGCAGCCTACAGGTTCTCAGTAGACAACGAGGAACTATTCCTCACGGGTGAGGCAGAAAAGATGGCTGAGAAAGCGCAAGCATCCTCAATGGAAACAGATGACCGAGAAGGAATGGTACGTAATTACCTCGACAGGCTATTACCTGATCGGTGGGATGAAATGGCCCTTTGGGAACGACAAAAATATCTCAATAACGAACTTCCCGAATTTGGTGAGGGCGCTCACCGTAGGCAGTTGGTCAGCAATATCGAAATCTGGTCAGAATGCCTCAGTCGTAATCCGAGTGATTTCAATATCGGCGAAGCGTACCGTATCGCGTCGATCATGAGCAGGATCGACGGATGGGAAAAAGGCGAGGCGTCGGACCGTCCGAGATTGCCCTTGTATGGCCGTCAGCGCGTCTACAAGAGGAGCGAAAAATGACGTGGACAAGCCTGGTTTAGCCAAAAAGTTGTCCCAGGACAAGAAAAAGCTGTCCCACGCTTGTCCCGGAGGTTGTCCCACCGAGTTTTTCGCACCATTCCGCAGAAAAGTAGTGTTTTGGGACAAGTGGGACAACTCTTCATTATGACTTTTGAAAATAGGGGCATTAGGGGGTTATATACATGCCTAAATACCTAAATATAGGGGTATATAGAAAAAATAAGCTGTCCTGTCCCACCGAACGCGATGTTGAACAAGCTCTGACACGGGCTGTCGCCAGGCACGGTGGGCTCGCGTGGAAGTTCGTCAGCCCTGGGACGGCGGGTGTGCCGGATCGGATCGTGCTCCTACCCGGAGGGAAAACAGGATTCGTTGAATTAAAGGCTCCGGGTAAAAAACCTCGTCCCCTGCAGGAACACCGAATGAGCCAAATCAGGGATCTAGGAATACCCGTATTTGTCATCGACAGTATGGATCAGATTGAGGGTGTTATTCGTGAAATACAGTCCTCATGATTATCAGCGGCAGGCCACACAATTCATTGAGCAGAACGACGAGTCCGCGCTATTTCTCGAAATGGGCCTGGGTAAAACCGTAATTACCCTGACGGCTATCAGAAATCTTTTTGACGATTTCGCGGTGGATCGAGTGCTGATTGTCGCTCCGCTGCGGGTTGCCAGGGACACGTGGCCGACAGAGCTGCGCAAGTGGGACCACCTGGCAGGTCTCGCCTACTCCGTCGTGGTCGGGTCTAGGGCTGAACGTGAGGCTGCGCTCGCGGCTGACGCAGACATTTACATCATCAACCGTGAAAACCTTCCATGGCTCGTTCAAAACATGCGCGGCTGGCCGTTCGACATGGTTGTCCTCGACGAGCTCTCCAGCTTCAAGAACCATAAGGCGAAGCGGTTTCGCGCGTTGAAAGCGCGTCGTAAGAATATTCGCAGGATCGTTGGGCTGACTGGAACGCCAGCGCCTAACGGGCTGCTTGACCTGTGGGCACAATACCGGCTACTGGATCAGGGCGAAAGGCTCGGACGGTTCATCACACACTACCGTGATCAGTACTTTATTCCAGACCAACGCAACCAGCATCAGATCTTCTCGTGGAAACCACGCGAAGGAGCAGAGGATGAGATTTACGGGCTGATCGGCGACATGACGATGAGCATGAAAACAGTCGACCACCTGCAGCTTCCACCAGTGACCAGTACGAGAGTGATGGTCAGCATGTCCGCTGCAGAACGTGGAGTGTATGAGCAGTTGAAGCGTGACATGGTCATGCGTCTCGATGGTGAGGTGATTGACGCGTCGAATGCTGCCACGTTGTCCGGTAAGCTCTTGCAGCTCGCATCAGGCGCGATCTACACGCCTGATCACGATGTCGTGCGTGTGCATGATAGGAAGCTCGACGCCCTGGAAGACCTTATTGAGCAGGCGAACGGGCAGCCTGTCCTTGTCGCCTACTGGTACAAGCATGACGCTGAGCGAATCATGGAGCGGATTCCTAGCGCGGTCGACCTGAAAACTAGCAGCGACATGAAAGCGTGGAACGAGGGCAGGATACCTGTCGCGCTGATTCACCCAGCATCAGCGGGGCACGGCCTGAACCTCCAGGCTGGTGGGCACTTGCTCGTCTGGTTCTCGCTGACATGGAGCCTGGAGTTGTATGAGCAGACGAACGCTCGTTTGCACCGGCAGGGACAGCAGATGCCGGTGAGCATCATGCACATCGTGACAGCGGGGACTGTCGACGAGGCCGTTCTGCGAGCGCTCGACGGTAAGCATGTGACGCAGGACGGGCTGATCGAAGCTGTGAAGGCAGAACTAACCGGTGGTGACTGAAAATCGTGTTTCAACCTGAAAGAATTGACTGGGAGGGTGCTGTGAGTAAGACGATGACGCGGCAAGCAACAAGAGCCATAAGTGAGTTGTCTGAGATAGCCCAGTGGTTGCCGCTGCTTACTACGCGGTCCACCATCGTGTACGGAGTCAGGTCAGCCCGCGTCATGCCTGCCAGGTGCGCCAGGCATGACGGCCTGCCCTTCGGGCTTGATCATCGTATCGATCAGACTGATGATGGGTGGCCGGGTATTAGGACGCATGTGGGTGCGTTGGAAATCCTTGCCTCGTATGCTCGTGCGATTGCCAGTGAGCGCGGCACGTACACCACCACCAGCCCGATAGCCGACCTGCAGCGTGACATCCCATGGGCAGCAGAACACTATGAGGATGTGGATGCTGTCTTGGATGAGATTCACAGGATTCACTACCACATCGCCCGCCTCACCGGCCACGCGCCCACATTGGTCGGCACGTGTGAGTGTGGTGGCAGGATCTACCGGTACCCCACCAGGCGCGGCCTGACGGATCAGTCGTGGTGTAACACCTGCGACAGGCTGTATTTGACGCAAGGGGAAGCAGTCAGGACGCGGCTCCAGCACGTCACCAGCCTGGACGTGTATGTGACGCGGCAGGATCTCAAGACTATCTGGCCCACCCTCACAGACAACCAGATCGACCTGTGGGTGCACAGGGGCATCGTGGAGCCGAGGGATGGCAGGCCGAAAGTGTATCCGCTAGCTGTTGTCAACACGCGCATGAACACTACCCGTGATCATGATTGTTTGATAAAGTGAAAGATGTTTTGAGGGAGTAGTGTGCCCGATGGTGAAGCACGTTGATAGTCGCAGGCTCCAGAAGATCAGGCTTGAGTACAAGACCTTGAGGCCGCAGCCGTGCATGAGATGCGGTCAGCCTATTGACTATGACGCTCCTCCGAATGATCCGAACAGCTTCAACCTTGGACACATCAAGGCTTACGCTGATTTCCCTGAGCTGCGTGAGGATCCCGCGAACCTGAGGCAGGAGCACGCGAGATGCAACAAGAGCGCTGGTAAGAGTTCGGCTCCTGTTGGTATCGGGAATCCGACTCGCGTGTGGTGAATACTCATACACACCACTAATGAATAATATTCACTGCCATGTATGCGTTGTAAAAAATGCTCCCCGGCCTGTTTTGAGGCGCCTCTGATTTTTCGTTGGAATGACGCTAATCCCCCTTGGGGAAGGGGAGTTTTCGTTGCAATTTCAACGATCATGGCGGATTCCTCGCCGGCAGCTCGGAGTCCCTCCCCCGAGGTTTAGGGGGGTCGCGTGAGAGTGTGTATAGGCCGCTTATATTATGCTCGCGGTTTATGCGTGGTATGCATGCGTGTGAATGCGTGTTTTTGGCTTGTTTTCAACGTTTAGTGGCCGTGTAGAGTGGTATAATTTATGTGTACCAGAAATGAATGTGGCTCGGCGATGATTGCAGCATCCCGAGCCGTGGCTAGAAGAAAAGGAGTCTTCTAACATGGGTAATTCTACTAGTGCGCGTCCTGTTGCGCATATTCGTCCGAATCGTCGGGTTCGAGCTAGGTTGTCGAAAGTTGCGAATGCGCGGGATACGATCAATGGTTTCGGCCACGACATGGATGTCGTTGGCCTGACGTTTGGGCAGTTTTCGCTGATCGACTTGGTTCAGGCTGTGCTGGAGTACACGGGGCCTGCTGATGTTGTGGTGTGTACGTGGAGTGCTGGGTTTTATGACGTGGAGGCTGCTGAGCGTTTCCGTGATAATGGCGCGTTGAGGTCGATCCGGTTTGTGATGGACTCGTCGGTGAAGCGTGGCCAGGCCACTGTTGGCGAGGTTGGGGACATTTTTGGTGAAGAGAATGTCAGGGCGACGAGGACGCACGCGAAGTTCGCGCTCATCACGAACAGTGAGTGGCACTGCCTGATCACAACGTCGATGAATTTGAACCTGAACACGAGGTGCGAGCAATTTGAGTTGACGGACGATGCGGCGCGCGCGGGGATGTTCATGGAGTTTGTTGATGAGGTTTTCGGTGAGCTGGTCGAGGGTGACACGGGTGATCGCAGGCTCCCGATTTTGAGTGGTATGCAGGCTGTGCAGCCGGATCTTGGTATTGAGATCGGCGAGGTGAAGCAGGTCGGCAAGATCAGGAGGATCGGTGGTCGGCGTGACTGAAATGCGTAGCGTCCAGGGTTCCAGGAAAGATGCTCCTCTTCCTCGCTGCCCTGCTGGTATGGATCCTGATGCTAAGAAGATTTGGCGAGAGGTTCTGCGCAGGTATGGGGCTGGGTGTGAGAAGATTGCGGGCCCTGCGTTGGAAGCGTTTTGTGGGCAGATGGCGATGATGCGCAAACTGCAAAAGCAGGTCGATGATGAGGGTTTGATCGTGTTGGATTCTCGTGGTGCTGCGATGCGGCATCCAGCTTTCGACATGCTGATCGACTTGCGTAAGCAGATCCAGTCGGTGTCCGCGGATTTTGATCCTCCGAAGCGCAGAGGCCGGTGAGCAGGTGTGGAGATTAATGCTCAGGGTGATGTGGAGTACGTGTCGGTGCGAGCTGCGACGATCCGAGCGATCGACCAGGCGATCAGTGACGGGACACTGGATGAGGACAAGCAGGGTGGTCTGATACGCGTGCTGCTCATGTTGTGCGACGTGTTGGATGATCCTGATTTTCCGATTGTGTCCGGCCGGTATGACAACGTGTCTCCGTCGACTTATTTGAAGTATTCGCAGGATCTTGGTTTGACACCGAATATTGAGGTGAAGTCGGGTGGTGAGTCTCGTGGCAAGCTCGCGCAGCTGCGGTCCATCACAGGGCGCGCCTCGTAGGAAGCGGTTTGGGTGCGAGGTTCCGCGTATTTTCACGCCTCCGATCCGTGAGCTGACTTGCGAGACCACGCTTGGGTTTGCGTGTGTGGAGTTCGCCAGGGACGTGTGCGGGATCGATTTGTATCCGTGGCAGAAGTGGCTCCTTATCCACATGCTGGAGTTGGACGCCGGGCTGACTGTTGGCACGATCAAGGACAAGGGCAGGTTGGATCCGATTTTCCGGTTCCGTAAGGTTGTTGTCCTGGTTGGCAGGCAGAATGGTAAGAGCACATTGAGTCAGGTGCTCGCACTGTTTTTCATGTACGTGCTCGGCGTGGAGCTCGTGCTGGGTACTGCTCAGGATTTGGATACTGCTGAGGAAGTGTGGGAGGGCGCGCTCGATATTATCGAGGAGACTCCCGAGCTGAAGCAGTTGGCGGCTCACACGCTCAAAGTCAATGGCAAGAAGACGATCCGGTTGAAGACTGGTGAGCGGTACAAGGTGAAGGCCGCGAATCGTCGTGCCGGTCGTGGCTTGTCTGGTGACCTGATCTTGTTGGATGAGTTGCGTGAGCATCAGTCGTGGGACGCGTGGGCGGCCGTGACGAAAACAACTCAGGCGCGGCCTGCTGCTTTGATCCTTGCACTGTCGAACGCGGGTGATGCGACGAGCCTGGTGTTGCGTCATTTGCGTCAGCAGGCTCATGAGATGCTGGGTGATCCTGATGGGATTTGTAGTCATGAGGCTCCGAGCGTCAAGCCGGATACAGTGGTGGATCCGGATGGTGATGAGTGGGATCTTGAAGACGATGATGAGCCTGAGAGCTTGGGGTTGTTTGAGTGGAGTGCGCGTCCGGGGTGTTCGCGTTTCGATCGTGACGAGTGGGCTCAGGCTAATCCGTCGATGAATTACGGGATCGCTGAGCGCACGATTGCTGGTGATGCGAAGAGCGACCCGGAGTGGGTGTTTCGTACTGAGGTTTTGTGCCAGTGGAATCAGGGCATGAACGTGGGGCCTTTCCCCGAGGGCACGTGGGAGGCCGGGACCGACAAGGATTCTCGTATCGGTGATGGTTCGCGTGTTGTTTTCTGCGTGGACGTATCAGCTGATCGTCAGATGGCTTATGTCGGTGTCGCCGGGTGGCGTGACGATGGGAGGCCGCACGTGGAGGTTGTTGCTGCTCGTAGCGGGTCTGAGTGGGTGCCGGGCTGGTTCGAGAGGCGCGTCGACAAGTACGAGGGCATGACGGTGTGCGTGCAGGAGCGCGGCGCTCCTGCTACCCCGCTGATCGACGAACTCAGGAAGATTGAGGGCTTGAGTGTTGTGCCGTGGGGTGGTGGCGAGCTGGGTAATGGGACGGCTCGTTTTTATGACGCGGTGAAAGCGTGGAAGGGTGAGGCGAGTGAGATTCAGTCTCACCGTCTTTTCCACGTGCCGCAGCCGGTTTTGGATATCGCGGCGTCTGCTGCGATGCCACGGTTCCTGTCCGACGGTGGGATGGCGTGGGATAGGCGTCGTTCCCTGGTGGATATTGCTCCACTGGTGGCTGTGACTGGCGCGTTGTGGCTTCTCCTGCAGCCGGTGGAGGAGAAGACGGTGAGTGCGTATGAGGATTCTGAACTTGTTTTCGTGTGATTGGTGGTGACGTGGCGTGGGTTTTTGGGGCAGGATTTTTGGGCGTTCCGCCCTTGAAGTAGCTGAAACCACCAGTGCCGGAGGCGTGCAATCCCAGTACGGGTTTACCGTGGTCGATCCAGGTATCCCGGTCGGTGAGTACTCTCGGCACGATATCGATGTTTTGTGGAGGTCGCAGCCTAACCTTCGCAAGGTTGTGGGGTTTATTGCGCGGAATGTTGCGAGTATTCCCCTGCACGTGTATCAGCGTGAGGCTGACGGGTCGAGGGTGCGTGTTCGTGACCACGCATTGGCTCGGATGGTGTCCAGGCCGTCGGCTGTCCTGGGCGCGTCCCGCTTTTGGAATGGCGTCATCTCGGACATGCTGCTTTATGACCAGTGGTGTGTGGCGCAGGTGGTCGACAAGAGCGGTGTGGACAGGCTGGTGCATTTGCCGTCGTGGAGGCTGCGTATCACGCTGGACGGCTTGAATCAGCTGGAGCGGGTGGAGTATTGGACTGGTGAGGCTGGTAGGGAGTGGAAAACACTCCCTGCTGATCGGATTGTCGTGTACTACGGGTATGCGCCTAATAGTGCTGGTAGTCCGATGGCGCTGACGCTGCTGGATATTTTGAATGAATCCTCTGAGGCTGTGAAGTACCGGAGGCAGGTGTGGTCGCAGTCCGCTAGGACTCCGATGTGGATTGAGCGTCCTGCTGACGCGCCTTCGTGGTCTGTGGATGCGAAACGGAAGTTCGCTGAGGCTTTCAGGAACTCGTATACGGGTGATGGTCCGCGCGCTGGAGGGTCCCCGTTGCTGGAAGACGGGATGAAGCTGCACTCGCTGACGTCGTTTAGTCCTCAGGATTCGCGTGATTTGGAGGGCAGGAAGTTGACGGCTGCTGAGGTGGCTTCCGCTTTCCACGTGGCTCCAGAGTTGGTTGGTGCGCGTGAGGGGACGTTTGCGAACGTTGACGCTTTTCGTCAGATGCTGTACCGGGATTCGCTGGGCCCGTACATTACAGACTGGGTGGACACGCTGAACGCTCAGCTGACACCGAGAGTGGACGATGCTGGTGGCTTGTATGTTGAGGCTCATTTGGAGGCGAAGCTGGCTGGCTCGTTCTTGGAGCAGGCTGAAGTGTTGTCCAGGTCTACTGGTGCTCCGTGGATGACACGTAATGAGGCCAGACAGCGGATGAACATGCCGAACTTGCCTGAGGGCAGTGAGCTCGTGACCCCATTGAACGTGATCACGGGCGGGCTGGCGTCTCCAGCGGATACGGGTAGTCAGAACAGGCGCGCCATGAGTCCTGCTCCAGGTGTGAAGAGTACTGCTCGGTTGCGTTTTAAGAGTTCTCCGTCTGAGCCTCATTCTGAGTTGTGTGTGCGCGTGTTGCGGAAGTTTTTTGAACGACAGTCGCGCGTTGTCCTGTCCCGTCTGGGTGCGAAAGATCCGGAGTGGTGGGATGGTGAGCGGTGGGATAAAGAGCTTGCTGATGATTTGTACCGTGTAGCCGTGAGCGTGACCAGTGAGATCGGTGAGAGCGTCGCTGGCAGTCTCGGCATGCCTGGTGACGCATTCGACATGGACCGTGTGTACGCGTTCTTGAAGTCTGTGGCCGGTAGTAGGGCCGAAATGCTCAACCAGACCACACTCAGCCAGCTGCAGGCCGCGTTGAACGATGAACTTGAAGAGGACGCGGTGAAGTCCACTGTGCAGGGTGTTTTCGACGAGGCTACCGGGAGCAGGGCTGACGAGTCCGGGGTCACTTTGGCAACCACGCTGTCCACGCTCGCATGCGTGGAGGCCGGGAAACAGCTCGGTGGCGGGCGGGCTACGAAAACGTGGATCGTGACGTCCGGTAATCCGCGTCCGTCCCACGCTGCGATGGACGGTGAAACAGTGCCAGTGAGCGAATCGTTCAGTAACGGGATGGCGTGGCCGGGCGACAAGATCGCTGACGTCGATGAGATTGCAAACTGCAGGTGCGAAGTGGAGATCAGTATCCCCTAACAACTGGGGGTTGAACCGATTTTAGGGGGTTTATTGTGAGTATTCGCGTGAAAGTCGCTGACATCAGGGTGAAAGCCGGTGAGGACGACGGGCTCAGCGAAGGAGTGTTCGAAGCATACGCATCAACATTCATTCGTGAGCCCGACGCTTACGGGGACATCGTGGCCCAGGGCGCGTTCGAAAACACGCTGAAAGAATGGTCTGAGTCCGGTAACACATTGCCTGTCCTGTATGGGCATCGTATGGACGATCCGGACTACAACATCGGTGGCGTCCTGGAAGCCGTGGAGGATGAGCACGGGCTGCGTGTTGTCGGCCAGTTGGATGTTGACACGGCGAAAGGCGCTCAGGTGTACCGGCTGCTCAAAGGCCGTCGAGTGAGCCAGATGAGCTTCGCCTACGACATCATGGATTCCGGTCAGGTCACGCTGGATGACGGGCGCAAGGCCAATGAGCTGCGTGAGTTGAAACTGTATGAGGTGTCGATCGTGCCGGTGGGCGCGAATCAGGACACCGAGATTCTTGCTGTCAAGGCCGCTACGGGGATTGTGGCTGACGGTGTGAAAGCTGGGAGAGTGTTGTCCCAGAAGAATATTGACTCCCTGCGTAAGGCGCAGGAAGCGATCGGCGCGGTGATTGCTGACGCCGAATCGAGAGACGATCAGGAGAAGGCCGACGGTCATAGCCGGGTCAACGACGAGCACCCACGGGTGAAGTCGGAGGAGCCTCGTGTCAATCCGTTCGCTGACGCCCTGGCGCTGGAAATGCAACTGCAAGAAGATTTTTAGGAGGACGATTATGTCTACTCTTGTTGAACAGCGTGAGGCCGCTCGTAGCGAAGCGGAAGCGCTGATTGAAAAGGCCAAGAACGGTGACTCCACCGTTTTGGATGAGGCGCGTGAAAAGGTTGAGCTCGTTAAGAGCCTGACCGAGCGTATTCATGAGGCTGAGGTCGCTGAGGAAATGCTCGGAGCGATTAAAGATGCCCCCGTGACGGCTCCCCCGGCCGGTGAGACCGGTGTGCCAGAAGTGAAAGCTGGCGTGCGTGGCATGGGCAGCAGGTTCACTGAATCTGACGCGTACCGCGGGTTCATGAAGCAGCATCCGACTGGTGTTGACGGTGGCACGCCGATCAGCCTGAAGGCCGGTAACCTCGGCGGGCTCGGTGAGCTTGGTCTTGCTGTGAAGCAGGATCCGGTTCTGACAAGCGTGAGCGGTCAGGCTCGTGGTGACAGGCTCCCTGGCTACGTTTCTTCTCTGGTGGAAGACAAGCTGTCCCTTCTTGACCTGATTACTCCCGGCCGGACGAATTCCGCGTCCCTCGAGTACGCTCAGATCACTGGTGAGACCGACGGCGCGGCCGTTGTTGCTGAGGGCGCGGAAAAGCCGTTGTCCGATCTGAAGACCGATCTGGCTGACGCTAAAGCGCATACCTACGCTGACGGATTTGTCGCCACGAACCAGTTCCTGGCTGACGAGCCCGCGTTGGCGACTTTCCTGGATTCGCGCCTGCGTTTCCACCTGCGTCGCAAGATCGAAGACATGATCGTCAACGGCAAGGGGACAGCTCAGGAGCCTAAGGGCATTCTGAGCACTACCGGTGTGCAGCAGGTGGCTTTCACTGAGGACGCGCTGACCACGCTGTCGGTCGCGATGGAGAAGCTGGAAGCCGTTGATGCTGACGTGCAGGCCGTCGTGATGAATCCGGCGGACGCGTGGGCGCTGCGCAGGATGAAGGACAAGGACGGGCGCTACCTGTCTGGTGGTCCGTTTGATTCTGGTGCGATCAGTCGCGTGTGGGGTGTCCCTCTGGTGACCTCCAACCGTGTTGCTAAGGGCACGAGTATTGCGGGTGATTTCCGTACTATCGCGCTGCTGGAGCGTGAAGGTATTAGCGTGATGATGTTCAATCAGCATGCTGATTTCGCGCGGTTCAATAAGGTTTATGTGCGTGCTGAGCTTCGTGCCATGCAGCTGATTTATGAGCCTCGTGCTCTGGCTGTTGTGAAGCTTTCGGGTGAGGCTGCGTAAACCTGTTTTAGTCTCCAGGACTGGCACTTCTCCTGTCGGGGGTTGTGGGTTCCTTTTCTGTTCCTTACCTCAACCTTTCTTTTCCGTGCCAGTCCTGGGGGTCCTCCTGATGGGCTCGGTCAAGAGATAGTGAACAGAACCAATACTTTTTTCACAGTGGGGTGGTTTCTTGTGAGTCAGATGGTCGTGGTCAACGGGGTGCGGTACCGGATCGAAGACGCTCCCTGCGTGGAAGAAAAACAGGCCGAACCTGTGCCGAATAAGGCGCGTCGCGTGGCGAATAAAGGAGGTCGTGGTGGAAGAAAACGAGCTTCCGGACCTGTTGAGCGCTGAAGCGTTTGCTGCGAGTACTGGTAGGAGTGTCGACGCGTCGGATCCGTATGTGGAAGCGGTGGTGCGTGCTGCTGGTCAGGCTGTGCGCGCCTACTGTGGGTGGCATGTTGCTCCCAGCGCGCGCATGACACTCACCATCGATTACGACGGTGGAAATGTTGTGAATCTGCCGTCCTTGTCTGTGAGTGAGATACACGGTTTCGAGTGGTGCGGCAGGGATCTTGATGTGAGTGAGTTGGAGTGGTCACGGTCTGGGCTTGTGCGCCTGCCTGGCGCGTGCGCTCCATGCTATGGCGGAATCCGCGTTGATCTGACGCATGGTTTTAGTGACGCTGGTGGAGTGGTGCAGGTTGTGCAGCAGGTTGCTGCTAACGCGGCTGCGAGCCTGATGGGTGCTACGCGTGAGCAGGCTGGGCAGGTGAGCGTGTCGTGGTCACAGACCAGTCCTGGCGTTAGTGGTGGTGTGAGCCTGCTGGATCGTGACCTCGTGCTGCTGGCCCCATACCGATTGGTGGAGGCATAAATGTTTGTGAGTTTTGCGCGCGAAACAGTCGTGGTGGTGGAGCCTGTCATTGTTGAGCAGCGGGGTAAGAAAGTGCGCACCTACCCTGACACCGGAGTTGATGTGGCTGGGTGTAGCGTGCAGCCTGGCGTGTCAAGTGAGGATACAGCGCTCAGAGAGAACGTGACCATCAGGTGGACTGTTTTCATGCCACCAAACGTGCGGGTGAGCGCGTATTCGAAGGTGATTGTGCGCGGCCGCGCGTATCAGGTGGAAGGCGAGCCGCAAGAGTGGAGGTCGCCCACAGGCAGAGTGTCGCACGTGGCCGTGTACCTGGTCGACTGGAAAGGGTGAGCCTGTGAGCACGAAAATCCGTGTCGAGTTTTTGAGTGATGGTTTCCAGCAGGTGCTGAACCAGCCGGGCGTGAAAGAACTCCTTGATCGTGAGGCTCGCGGTATTGCCAGTCGTGCCGGTGATGGCTTCAAGGCTAGTAGTGGTCATGGTAATTATGGTGGTTCGCCTCGTCCTATAGCTGTCGTGGGGTCGTCGGATTATGAGGGTCGGCGCGCTGAAGCGGAAGATCAGGCGCTGTCGAAAGCCTTGTGGGGGTGAGCCAGTGGTGTTTGGTGATTTTGAGTGGGGTTTCGCCAAGGCGCTGAGCGGTGTGCTGGGTGTGCCCGCCTACGCTGGAGTGCTGCCAACTGACGCTGAAGAAGAATGCCTGCAGGTCATCACTACTGGTGGGACCGTGGAAAATCCTGGTATCGCGCGTCCGATGATGATGGTGCACGCCAGAGCCGGTAGCGAGGCTGGTGTGGTCGATTTGGCGAATCGTCTAGTTGGCGCGGTGCATCGTATTGATGTGGAGCAGTCATGCTCTCCGGATTGTGTGATTGTGGGTGCTGGCGTGGTGGGCGTGCCATATTTGAGTCCGGATCCGTCTCACCCGGACTGGCAGCGTGCGAGTCTCGGGGTTCGGCTGACTGTGAAAGCTATCCGGGAAACTGTGTGAAGTGTCCGTCCCAGCGAGATGCCGGGGCGGTTTTTGTTTGACCAAAACATTACGTGAAGGGAGATTTGGTCATGGCTGGAATTGATGCAACGAAGGTGCTCGTCGGCGCTCCCATGCAGGATGGGGCATCTGGTGCGATTGCGTGCGCTCCTGTAGGCACAACGCTGCCTGAGAGTGCGAAAACGAAACCGAGCGACAAGTTTCATAGCTCGGGGTACGTGTCCAGTGATGGTGTGACTGTCACGCCTGAACTGTCCACGAGCGATATTCAGGACTGGAATGGCGACACGGTGCGCACGATTTTGGAGTCCTTTACTGGGAGCGTGGAGTTTACGCTGATTCAGTATGACGCCGACGGTGCGAAAATGATTTTCGGCGAGGACCATGTGACCGTCACTCCTGCCACTAATCAGAATGGTGAGCAGATCAAGATTGCGATGGGTGCGCGCCTTCCGGAAGCCCGCGCGTGGGTTTTCTCCATGAAAGACGGTGACAATCTGATCCAGATTCACCTTCCGAACGCTCAGGTTACGCAGTGGAAGGAAATGACTTTCCAGAAGACCAGCCCGATCCCATTGGGCACGACTTTGAAGTGCTATCCGGATGACAAGGGGAATTCTATTTACCTGCTGACTGATGACGGCAAGGCCGCGGCGGCGGGTTCGGAAAGCCACTAACAGCACTTTTTAGGAGGAGAGAGTAATGGCAACAGAAAAATTCCACTACAAGACCGAGCACGGTGAGATCGTGTGTCCGCGTTTCGTGCAGGTACCAGTAGGCGTGCTGCGTAAAGCGAGGCAGGAAGATAACGCTCTGGACCAGACGTTCTACCTGCTTGAGCACGTGCTGGATAAGAAGTCACTGGCCGTGTACGACCAGCTTCCAACAGGTGAGGCCGGGGAATTCATGACGGCGTGGCAGCAAGACGCAACACTGGGGGAATCTTCGGCGTCCTCGAACTCCTAGACAAGTACGAGGACGAAATCGAATATGACCTTTTGAGTGTGGGTCTTGACCTGTACGAGATTGGTCGGGAGGGGGCGCGCACCACGTGGCGGCACGTGCTGGCTGTCACGCGGTGCCACCATCCTGATACTGCGTTGGCGAGGGCGATAGATCCGGAGCGTGCCGCGTGGCAGGTCAACGTGGAACTCCTCGCCCAACTGCAGGACACGCTGAGCATGCTGGCATGGAATCTGGGTGGGCAGCACGGGGCGAAACCGAAACGGATCCCGCGCCCTGGAACTAAGGGCGAGACCACCACGTATGGCGGTGGCGAATCGTGGACACCTGAGTCGTTTGACCGGTGGCTGGATGAGATGACTGAAAACTAAAGAAGGTGGTCGTGGTGGCTGAGGCTGAGCGGATCAATCTGGCTAACGTGTATTTCACGCTGATACCGTCGATGAAAGATTCTCAGGCCACGATGGTCAAAGAGCTCGTGCCTGCTGCTGAAAAGGCCGGTGACGAGGCTGGTAGTAAAGCTGGTGGCAGGCTCAAAGGGTCTCTCGGTAAAGCACTGGCTGGTCTCGCTACTGTCGCTGGTGTGAAAAAGGCTTTCGACGGTCTGTACGCGATCGGTGAGACTTTTGACGATGTGACGGACACGATCCGTACCGGTACTGGTGCTCAGGGCAAGGCGCTGGACGGTCTCGTTGACACGGCTAAGAACGTCGGCAAGCATGTGCCAGCCGAATTTGAGACCATTGGCAGCACTGTCGCTGATGTGAACACGCGCATGGGGCTGACTGGCCCCACGTTGGAGAAGGTCGCGTCCCAGTATTTGGAGGCTGGCCGTATCCTCGGTGAGGACGTGGACATTAGCGCCACGTCCGCGGCTTTCAACGCGTTCAAGATCGAGGGTGAGGGCGTGTCCACGGCGATGGACACGCTTTTCCAGGTGTCTCAGGCTACGGGCGTGGGGATGAATGATCTGGCGAACCAGATCTCGTCGAACGCTCCCGCGGTGCAAGCCCTGGGGTTTAGTTTTCAGGATACTGCTGCGCTGATCGGGTCCCTGGACAAGGCCGGGTTGGACTCGTCGAAAATGATGGGCGGTATGAGCCGTGCGCTCGTCAACCTCGCTAAGGACGGTGAGCAACCCCAGGACGCTTTCAAGCGCGTGGTCGGTGAGATCGATAATTTCATTGCCACAGGTGATGAGGCTGCCGCTATCGACCTCGCATCCCAGATTTTTGGCACGCGTAACGCGTCACAATTTGTGGGTGCTATCAAAGATGGCACTTTGGCGATGGATGACCTGATGGGCGCGACTGGTGCGACCAGCGACACGATCCTAGGTGTTGGCGAGGATACTGCTGATTTCGCTGAAAAGTGGCAGATCGTGAAGAATAACGCGATGCTCGCTTTAGAGCCGTTGGGGTCGGCCGTGTTTGACTCGCTGGGTGACGCGCTTGACGCCGTGCTCCCGTCCATGGAGTCTTTTGGGTCATGGCTGAGCGAGCACACTGGCGTGATTGCGGTTTTTGCTGGTGTGATTGGTGCGACGCTCGTGAGTGCGATGGTCGTGTGGACAGCGA
The DNA here is from genome assembly GCF_001814535.1 of Actinomyces sp. HMSC065F12. Taxonomy (NCBI): domain Bacteria; kingdom Bacillati; phylum Actinomycetota; class Actinomycetes; order Actinomycetales; family Actinomycetaceae; genus Actinomyces; species Actinomyces sp. HMSC065F12. Next base: position 9,772 of record NZ_KV816993.1, on the reverse strand, counting down.
CGATTTGGGCGAATACTGCTGCTTTGCTTGCTAATCCGATCACGTGGGTTGTTGTCGGTGTTGTGGCTTTGATTGCTGCGATTGTGGCTTTGGCCATGAATTGGGACAAGGTCACTGAGTGGGTGAGTGAGACCTGGGGCGGCTTCATCGACTGGGTGAAGGGAGTGTGCGACTCTTTCGCCGAATGGTGGAACAACCTCTGGAGCAGCATCGGAGATTTCATCACCACGAAGTGGACCGAGTTCACTGGCTGGGTGTCGGGCCAGTTCGAACTGTTTAAGACCGGTTTGATGATTATTGGCCAGTCGATTAGCGACTGGTGGAACAACCTCTGGACGAGCATCGGAAACTTTTTCTCCAACGCGTGGGAAGGTATCAAGAATGCTGGCAGCACGGCTGCACAGTGGATCTACGACAACACTGTTGGGAAATTTAATAGCCTCAAGGATGCTGTGGCGCGCGCTTTCACGGGTATGCGTGATTCCATTAAGCGGATCTGGGATCAGGTGAAAGGCATCGCGGCCGCTCCCATCAATTTTGTGATTAACAGCGTGTACACGAATGGCATTAAGCATTTCGTGGAAACCGTGGCAGGGAAGGTCGGTTTCAAGGTCTCCTTGCCGTCGATCCGTCCGATCGCTTTCGCTGGTGGCGGCATTCTCCCAGGGTACGCTCCGGGACGCGACACGGTGCCAGCCATGCTGTCTCCTGGCGAGGCCGTTTTGACGCCTGAGGCGACGAGGTTCCTTGGAGCCGGGTTTATTTACGGGCTGAACAGGGCTTTGTCTGGTCGTCCTGCTGGTGGAGGGCAGCACTTTGCTGGCGGGGGTATTGTCGGCTGGTTCAAGGATAAGGCTGCCGGGGTGGCTGATTTTTTCAGTGATCCAGTTGGGAGTATTGCCGAGCTGGTGGCCAAGCCTGTGCGCGGCCTGATCAGCATGATTCCCGGCAATACCATGTGGTCTGATATGGGTCGTGGCGCTGCCAATAGTGTGCTGGATAAGGTCGTGGACTTTTTTACTCGGAAGAGTAAGGAGGAGTCTGGGGCACATGGGTTGGTTGGTGCTGCCAGGCGCGCGTTGGGCGTGCCGTATGTGTGGGGTGGCGCGTCGATCCCTCCCGGACTTGACTGCTCTGGCCTCGTGTATTGGGCTGCACGGCAGCTTGGACTTGGGTGGCCTCGTCTGACTGCCGCTGGGTATCAGTCCGCGTCCAGGTATGTGTCTAATCCGTTGCCTGGCGACCTGATTTTTTGGGGTAATCCTGCTCACCACGTGGCAATTTATGAGGGCGCGGGGAGGATGATTCATGCGCCTCAGCCTGGGTCGAATGTGACTGAGACTGGTGTGTATGGGGCTCCGTCGTACGGCCGGTATGGTGGTGGCGCTGGCCGCGGATCAAGGTCCACGTACGGTGGCCTGATTGGTGGTGCTCTTGCTGGTGGTGGGAGTGCTGGTGATGTGCAGCGCAGGCTTCGTGCCAGGCAGTATGACAGTGGTGGGTGGCTCCAGCCTGGGCTGCAGCTTGTGTATAACGGCTTGTCGAGGCCGGAGGCTGTGTTTACTCCTGAGCAGATGGACCGGTTGGCGTCTCGCGGTGACACGTACAACACGTGGGTGGAGATGCGTGCTGATGATTTGCGGCAGTTTGCGGATGTGAGCGACTTTTTTGATCGTGGGTTGCGGCCTGCGATTCGTGATGCGATTGGAGTGTAGTCATGGCTATCACGTGGGGTGGCGCGTCTGGGTATTTGCAGCTTGGTATTGACGTGTTGGCGTATCCAGGCAGGGTGCGGCCTGATACTCAGTCGGTGCGCCTGGTAGTGGTGTATTACATCAGGGCGGCTGGCTACGGGCACAATTTCACTGACACGCTTCGCTTGGGCGGCAGGATCACTGGGTCGCAGGGGTATTCGTTTTCGTCACCTGTTGATGGGTGGACGAGTAAGGAGATCGCCAGGCGGAGTGTGACCATCCAGACGGCGATGAGTCGTCAGACGGTGACTTTTAGTGCGTCGACGGGTCCGGTGTGGAATGGTGGCACGCCGTCAGTGTCCAGGTCGCATGTGATTGGCGCGCGCGGGTACGAGCCGCCCCGCCCGCCGAAGAATCCTCTGGCTGCATGGCAGCGTGACGGGCTCACGCGCGTGAGCTGGACGCCGGATTATACGGGTAGGGACGGGCTGTACCCGTGGGATGGCGTGTCGATCCGCCGGTGGAAGCTCAGTGAGAAGCGCTGGGAGTACGTGGCGCGCGTCCCGTGGCACGTGAAAACGTGGGATGACGTGAACGCTCCTGTGGGTGAGCACACTGAGTACGATGTGCAGGCGTATAACGATGCGGGCTGGTCTCCTATCGTGTGGGCTGGCCCGGTGAACACTCGCCCGTTGCCACCGTCGGGTGTGCGGGCGGTGAAGACCGGCAGCGATATTACGGTGTCGTGGAGCGTGCCGGATTATGCGGGCTATTACACGGGCTTCACTGTCTACGATAACGGCGTCAAGGTGGGTGACGCTGCGGGTGATGCGCGTGAGTGGACGCACGTGAACCCGTCTGCGACTGGCGCGCACGTGTACACGGTGAGCGCGTGGACCGCGAATAATGCGCGCAACACGGTGAGCGCGGGTTTGAAGCTTGAGAGTGAGCGGTCAGCAGCGTCCAATACTGTGTCTATCTTGGCGAGGCCGTACGCTCCGCAGGATTTGTCCCCGTCGGGTGTGACGGTGCCACTGGAGGACGAGGCGGCGCGATTGTCGTGGCGTCATAATCCTGCCGACGCGTCCACGCAGTCCTACTACCAGATCAGGTATAGGCAGGCCGGGGGGTCGTGGAATACCACGAGCATAGCCAAGAGCAGTGCCCAGCAGTACAGGCTGGCGTTGTCTGGTGCTGGCCGTGTGGACTGGCAGGTCCGCACGTGGGGCTCCTACAAGCCCGGTGTGGAAGACGGCGCGTCACCGTGGAGCGCGGTCAGCGGGTTCACGGTGGAGAACCGGCCTACGGTGAGCATCACGGCCCCGACGTCCGGAACGTTCGACCGGTCGCGCCTGGCGGTGGAGTGGGGATATCTGCAGAAGCAGGGCTCCGGGCAGTCTGGCGCGAAAATCACCGTGACCGACACGGCTGACGGGAGCGTGCTGGATTCTGGCGTGGTGCAGGGCTCTGTGTCGCGCTACGCGGTGCGTCGCACCGTGCAGGACGAGCACGAGTACCGGATCACGGTGCAGGTGCGATCGGAATCAGGCTTGTGGTCTGACACTGCGGCTGTGACTGTGCAGGTGAAGTACGCTCAGCCGCCCAAGCCTGTCGTGTCCACGTCGTGGGATGAGGCGTCGGGGATGATGAGTGTGCAGATCATGAACCCGGCGGGCGAGCCCGAGACGGTATCGAACACGGTCGAGCGCAGCGTGGATGGCGGGAGCACGTGGGAGCTGGTGGCGGACGGCCTGCCGGTACAGGCAACTGTGACTGACAGTGAGTGCCTGAGCACTGGGACCACCCGGTACAGGGTGACTGCGACGAGCGCGCTACCCTCCTCCAGTACTGTGATTGTGGATGCTGAGGCTGATAGTGGTGCGATGTGGATCGGTGCGGGAGCTGGCTACGCTGACGCGATCCGCCTCCCATACAACCCGGAAGTCAGCTTCACGCCCGCCCTGCCGGGCAGGGAAACATATCGTTTTGCTGGTCGTGTGATGCGTGTCATGGTCGACGGGACGGGCGTGGACCGGTCGTGGCAAGTGGCGGCGCGCCTGATCCCCGGCGACGACACTAACTGCACTCCGCGTGACGTGGACAGGGTCGCATTGACGCCGGGCCCGGTGTGCTACCGGAATCCGGACGGGGTGCGCATCTACGCGGCAATGGGGTCACCGACTTTGAAGCGCGGTACGGGTGGCGTGTGCTGGGACGTGTCCTGTGAGCTGGTGGAGGTCGAACAATGAGCGCGTGGACCACTCACCGGCAAGCCAGCATTCACGCTGACCTGCTCACGCGGCGTGACCGGCTGGTCGGCACGCTGGACGGCGTGACGGGTGGCAATGTCGAGTTCACGAGTACGACTAGGCTACGAGGGTCAGGGCAGCTCCAATTGAGGGATACGGGGCAGAAAATAGACTGGCTGTCCGATCGCGTTCGCTTGTCGTACCGGCTCTCGTCGGGCGAGACGCTGCCGCTGGGCGTGTGGCTCCTCGCCGCTCCCACGGTGAGCGTGTCGGGTAGCGGCCGGTCGTGGAACGTCGACCTACTGTCCAAGCTGACGGTGTTGGACGAGGACTGCGTGGACAAGCCCTATTCGCTGCGTGCTGGGTCGCTGGTGACCGACGCGGTGCAGCAGCTCATCACCGGTGCGGGCGAGGACAGGGTGACCATTACGCACAGTGCGGACAGGACGACTGGCATGCTCGTGTGGGACGCTGGCACGCCTGTCCTGACGATCATTAACGATCTACTCGACAGTATTAATTATTGGTCGCTGTGGGTTGATGGTGAGGGCGTGTACAGGGTGGAGCCGTATGTGAAACCCGCACAGAGGCCCGTCGCGTGGACGTTCAGTGAGGGCAGTGCGAGTATTCACCTGCCGTCGTGGAGCAGGGATCAGGATTTGACCGGGGTGCCTAATCGTGTGGTGATGGTGGGTCAGGCTGAGGGCGATAAGCCAGCCAGAACGGCCACGGCCACGAACACCAACCCCGGCAGCCCGTTCAGCTACGCTCGCAGAGGCCGGTGGGTCACGTACGTCGAAACCGGGGTGGAAGCCGCCACGCAGCAGGTGTTGGATGATTTGGCGAACCGCCGCCTGATCGACCGGAGTACTCCTAGCGCGTCGATCGAGTTTCAGCATTTGCCAGTCCCAATAGAACCAAACAGCGCGGTTGAATTTGCGTCCCAGGGCGTGAGAGCGCGGGCAGTCGTCCAGAAATGGGGCATGACGCTGGAGCCAACAGCGCTGGCGAAGACCACAATACGGGAGGTGGTTGACCTGTGATCGGCTTGGATTATTTGGTATCGACGATCGCGCGCCTGAGTGCGCGCGTGGACCTCACGCCCTCATTTCAGTGGGCAACAGTCACAGCCACTAACCCGCTGCAAGTACGCCTGGACGGCATGACGGAGCCATTGGCCGGGGCTGTGGACGCGCTGGTCATGCCGCCCGTCGGGCGTAGGGTGATGGTCATGGTGTGGAACCGCAGGGCGATCATTATGGGCGCGCTGCGTGGTCCTGACCTGCCGGAGATTCCCAAAATGCCTGACGAGATTGTGAGTACGGATTGGCGGCCGCTCACCGTGTCGAGCGGGTGGGGCGAGGTGCGGGGGCACACGCCGAGCTTCCGCAGGTGGGGTGACCTCGTCATCATCAGCGGAGCCGTCGAACGGCGTGTCGGTGGGTATTTGAGCAGTCTCGCGACGATGCCGGACGCCGCATTACGCCCGGTGGGCACGCAGTTTATCGGCAGTAGTGTCACGAGCCATGGGCAGGCGTCCGAGCTGTATATGAGCGGTAGTGGTGTAGTCAGCGTGCAGGGGTACACGGCGATCGGCGATGATCCCGGCATGATTGTGCCTTTGTCGTGCGTGTACATGCCAGTCAAGAAATAGAGGGGGCTGTGATGGCTGATTTGACGCTGAACACGGTGAGTGAGGAAGTCCTCGCAGGGCTGCGCGAGTCCGTGCGCGTGGAAGAAGAGCGGCGCGCGCTGATCGGACGATCGGAGCGTGAGGCCGCGCGCCTCGCAGTGGAATACGTGCAGGCCGGGGGCATTTTCGACGCGCTGATCGCCTCCATGTGCGACGCGGTGGAAACCGCTGCCGTGGAGCGGCAGGAACGCGAAGCCAGAGAACAACTCATCCTCGCCAACATCCCATAAACACGCGCACACACACTAAGCCCGGACGCGCCCTGCTCCGGGCTTTCATCATGCCCAACAGAGAGGGGAAACCGGTGCAGCCAGACGAAAAAGAATACGACGCGCTGATGCAGCACGGTGACACGGCGACCAGCACGCCGGACGACACGGCCGAAATCGTGGAGGTGACCTATGGCGACGGGGAATGACCTACTGAGAGTAGCCAGTAAATACCTCGGCTACAACCGTTTTGATGACCCTAAACCGGGCACTATTTTTGGTAGAGCGTTCGCAGAACTCCACGGTGAGGCTTACGCAGCTAGCGGCGTCCCGTACTGCGACATGCTCGTCACATTCTGCCTACGCGAAATCGGCATCACTAATTTTGACAGCGCATACGTGCCCGGGCGTATTGCCACCGCAAGGGCTCGCGGCTGGCTCGTTAAACGCGAGGACGCTCTGCCGGGCGACCTCGTGTGCTTCGACTGGGACGGCGATGGTGTTGCCGACCACATCGGCATTGTCGAGATCAAGTACTCGTGGTCATATCAGACGATTGAGGGCAACACGTCCGGGTCGTGGCGCGGTAGCCAGTCGAATGGTGGCGGCGTATACCGCAGGGTCAGGAGCTTTGACACGGTGATCGCTGTCATTCGACCCCCGTACACGGGTGCGTCTCGCCCAGTTGTTCCAGCCGGGACTTTGGCTGTTGACGGCTGGTGGGGACAATCCACTACGCGCGCGTTGCAGCGTATCAACGGCACACCACAGGACGGGCAAGTGTCCAGCCAGTACAGGCCTAACCAGCAGTACTTCCCGGCAGCGGGTAGCGGCTGGGAATGGACAGGTGAAAACGCAGAAGGCTCACAGTTGATCGTGAAGTTGCAGCGCGCGTTCCACGTGGACGCTGACGGCATCGCCGGGCCTGAGTTTGTGCGCGGCATGCAGCGCTACTACCGCGTGACCGTAGACGGCTACATGGGCCACGCCACGGTCAGAGCCTTGCAGCACGCTATCAACCGGCAGCTAGGGAGGAAATGAACATGCTCGGACTGAATTTTGACCCACTCATCACCTGTGGTCTCGTCGGCTTCGTATGGCCGCTCATACAGGCCGCGTTCGACAGGCCAGAGTGGACAGCGAACCGGCGCAGGCTGATCGTCCTCGCAGCCGGTGTTCTGCTAGGCGTTGTCGTGTGGCTTGCAGGAGCCTACCCCGCCTCATGGCGCATCTTCTGCACGCAAGCAGGCGTCGTGATCGGCGCGGCTAGTGCAGCGTTCACGATCCTCAAACAGGCTGGTGTGATTGATTGGGTTGGCAGGGTCACGCCTGGCGGCGAATCAGCCCACGAGGAGCCGTACCAGCCGAAGCATATGGCGGAGGAGTAACGCATGAGCGCACGAAAAACCATCAGGCTCGACCTGCGCATCTGGGGAAGCCTCTCAGAGCCACGCACAGTCACGTTCCTCATGTTCGTTGTCTACGGCCTGCTCACAGCATTCAGCGTGCTGACGCTGATGGCTGCCAGCCCGCGCCCGGAAGTCACCATCAGCTGCATTGTCACTCTCGCGGGAGGCGTGCTGGGTATGCCTGCAGCGTGGCGGGGAGTGTGGGCAGTGGAGGGGCCTGCGGCAGCGTGCTGTGTGACTGGGCTGGCCGGTCTGGTAGTCGGATACGTGATGCGTGCGATCGACGGCGGCTACATTCCAGGGCACACAGTCACGCTCACGCTCGTGGTCGCCATGTTTTTCTTGATGCGCGCGCTGCGAGTGTGGCCTCGCCTCACGCGCCCTGACAGGGAGCCGATGACCAGAGGCAGGGAGGCCGCGATCAGGGCAGACGAAGCACGAAGACAAATGGAGCTCGTGGAGAAAGCGGCCACCACGAACCACTAGGAGGGGTCGCATATGAGTGAGTGGACACCAATTATTGTCGCGCTCCTGACTGGTGGAGTACTCAGATGGATGCTGGAGGAGGCGATGAGCAGGTGGAAAGCACACCGGGCGGCGCAAGCTGACAGGGAGACACGTGAGCAGACACTGACACGACAACTGCATGAGTGGGAGGAGACCGCGTATGCGACGCGGGCCGTCGCACTCAAGGCCGGTGTAAGCCAGGAAGACCTGCCGTCGCTGCCTGATGGGACATAGGAAAACGCCACCTACTGGGATTAACGTCCCGGTGGGTGGCGCTCTCGGTTTCCCTGCTGACGCAGGGCAAAAAGCCAGCCAATTTTCATGGCCTAATGTGAAGAATTCACATTACATGGGCTCATCCCCGCTGACGCGGGGCGCGTGGTGCTTACTGTATCACAGGTTGAGTTCGGGGCGGGAGGCCCAGAAGCGTGCGATCCTCGCCCAAGGGGAGCGGACCTCGCCGCCGTCCCTGATGGTCTGCACGTCACGCAGGAAGTCATCGACAACGCCCTGCACGACGCCGGGCGCGTGCGCTGGCATGGAGTGCTTGCCGGTCTCCCACCGGTGTAGTTTGACCTGCTCAAGACGCTTGCCGTCCTCCAGTGGGAACATTCTCGCCATTTCTCCCTGCGATAGTCCCAGGGCTCTGCGCGCGTCTCCGATCCACTGGGCCTCGTCGCTCATGATGCGTCTCCGGACGGGGCGGCCCCCCATTTCGGCCTGTAGTTCTTTCTCGGCCTGCTCCAGCTCGTGTTCGCCGTCTGTGCGCGCCTGCATGGCTTGCCTGATCTTGGTGCGCGCCTGCTCCACCCTGCGTGTCAGGCTGGTCATGCGCTCACTATAAGAGTGCTCGTATTGGAGCGCGTCGCCTATGATCTGCTCGTCCTCGTCCCACTCGTGTGATGCTAATCGGTGGTCGCCCGTCCAGTCCGGGTGCGAGGGGTCGAGCTGTCGCAGGTCGATCAGCTGCACAGTGCGCTGGAAGCCGCGTATTTCCGTCGAGCGTAGCTTCACGGCGACGCCCTTGTCTTTCTCAGCCGGGGTGCGCAGGCTCATGGCCGCCGCGCGCACCCTATTGAGCGCGTCGATAATTTCCCTACTGGTGGGCGGCAGGAACCTGCGATCATACTTGTTCCTGTTGTGCTGGCGTTCTGCCTCGTCGACCATTTTGGCTCGCCGCGCGTCACGCTCAAATTCGGCCTCCAGGGCGCGCCTTGCCTGCTCGTCCTCAGACAGCTCATGCCGCATCACCGTGTCCCAGAACTCGGGGCTGTCCACTGTGAGATTGTCTTTCCACAGGTCGCTAGTAATCTCGCCAACGTCGTACTCGCCCTCGCAGTGCGATAGTGCATCACTGACCGCGCGCTCAAGGTCTGTAAAATTCATCGTCATTTCAGTAGTCCTGTCCTGATCGCTCCGTCGATCCTGTGCTGCGGCATGTCTACTAGCTGCGGGTCAATCTGCCTGATCATGTCGGGTGTGACATCGCTGATCGCAGGGAACACAAGGTCACCATGCTCATTTTCGAATGCGTCCCAGGTGAAAAGCCACACCAGCGGATGGTAGAACTGCGTGCGATTGACCATTTTCGATGTGTGATGCCATGAAGTCGCGCAATGCCACTGCAGAATGCTTTTCAGTTCTTTCAGTGTGAGCTTCCTGCTCACTCCGAACCTTTCCAGCAGCGCGTTGATCTCGTCCCTGTCAGCAGCGGTCCAGTTAGATAGTGGCTTTTCGCCATTCTCATAGGCTCGTGTGGCTCTCGTGCTCATTGAGAAACCCTCGTATCCGCGCTGCCCGTGTTTGACTCGTGATTCCATTTCAAAAAGTCTTTCTCGTGTGCGCCTCGCACCGCTGGCTACTGCTGCCAGCAGGTGCGAGGCGCGTTTTCCTGTGTGTCAGTTTTCGTGCTCGTCCATCCAGCGGGTCACCATCATCTGGTACTCAGCCGTGTGAGCGTAATCGAAAGCGTCCTCACCAGACTGGTTGAAAAGTCGACGCCAGTGACCCA
>NZ_KV816992.1:0-600 GCF_001814535.1 Actinomyces sp. HMSC065F12 | reverse complement strand
GCTGACCCGATCGGTTCGCTGATCGCGATGGGTGCCGGATGGGTGCTTGAGCATGTTCACCCTTTGGATCAGTGGCTCGATGAGTTCACTGGCGATGCGGATCAGGTTGCGGCCTATGCTCAGACGTGGGGCAACATTAACACTCAGCTGTCCGCGTGCTCCCAGCAGTTGGCCGGGTATACGCGCTCTGACCTGTCATCTATGAGCGGGCAAACCATCAGCGCGATCACCGTCTTGGAAGCCGACCTGGGTAAGCTGATTGAGCAGGCAGGCAAGTGGGCCAGCGCGATGGGGCAGGCTCTTAACGTTGCTGCCACGCTTGTTCAGATTGTTCACGACCTGGTGCGTGATGCTCTATCTGAAATCATCGGCAAGTTCGCATCTGCCATTATCGAAGCGGTTGCCACCGCTGGGCTGGGTATTCCCGCAATCGCGGCGCAAATATCCACCAGTGTTGCCACGATGACATCCAGGATCAGCACAACTGTTCACAAGGTCATTGATTCAGTCAAGAATCTCAAGGGACTGCTCGGCAAGCTCACCGAGTTGTTCAGGAAGTTCTCTGACACCCTCAACAGGCTCCTCCGCAAAGGCGCAGAC
>NZ_KV816991.1:610-37745 GCF_001814535.1 Actinomyces sp. HMSC065F12 | reverse complement strand
ACGACACCCCTGACTCTTTTATCCGCCCAACGGACTATGGGGTGGTGAACGTCGTTGAGAGCCCGTTTTCACCCCCACTTTTGTACGTGACACACACCACAAAACACGTAGGACGTTCGTCCCGTCACACACTCACACAACAATGCGACTGACGGGCATGGTGAGAGAGTCTGACGCACCGCCCAAATGGGGGATTTTCTTTCCAAAAAGTCGTCTCGAAGAAATTAAGAACGTGACTAAAGTAATTAAGAGGGGAAATAAAAAGACCGCCACAAAGAAATTAAACGCGCCCGAAAAGAAATTAAAGATACACCGGGGGAGAGAATACACACCTCGAAAGGGATAGACCTCGATAGGTCCTCAGCCACGTCGCAGACATCCACATGGCCAGAAGCAATGCCGCACTGCCCGTAGGCGCAACACAACAAAAACCCGAATAATCCGCAAGCCACCAGACGCGCTCAGGCCACTAAGACACGCAGAAACTGGACGCGCCAGCCGCTAATCCATGTCAGCCAACATGCGAGCAGCCTCATCCAGGGAGCGCAACGGAGCGTCCTCAGCGCCGCGAGCCTTCTGTTCCTGGTTGTGCGCAAACTTGACCCGATCCACTTTCGCGCGCGCCATCTGAACCGCACGATCATGATTCGCTTTCGCAGCACCCTTCAGCTCATCCACATGCCCGCCAGCATCACCAAAACCACCCTCAGACGACAGGCGCGACTCAATCGGCCCATCATCTATCACATCGTCCCCCGCAAGCGTTGGGGCAAGCCTGGACACGTCACGAAGCGACGGCTCCACGTTCGGGTTGCTTTTCACGCCCATAGCTTTCAGGCGCTCCAAATAGTCGGCAGTGGACGCGAACTGGGACTTGTACACGTAGGGTGCCACACCTTCAAGGTCGGCTGCACCCACACCCTTGGCCGCGCGACCGGACGCCTGCACGTTTTCCGGCACGTTCGGAACCGACTTCTCGTCGGAAAAAATCTGTTGACGCGCCGACTGGGACGGGTTCGACCCCTGCAACACTTTGTGCCCGATCTTGGACCGCAACGACGGGGCGACACCCGTGGCCGCGTTCGTCACCTGCGTGGACAGGACAATACGCACGCCCACGAAACGTTCCTCGGCAATAATTTTCGACACGTAGCGGCCTATCGCGACCCGCTGGAGGTTTGCTTCGGCAATCTCCACGCGCAGCGGGTGATCCTTCGGAAGGCTCGTCGGCTCCTTTTCCGTCATTGTGATCGCCGTGTACTCGTCCACAATGATGAAAATAGGGGTGAACCGCTCGTCTTCAGGCAGGTCAAGCCAGTTGACCACACCACGGTCGGCCAGGATTTTCGCGCGCCGCTGACCCTCCTCGTAGGCCAGCGCAAGAGCGGTCACTGCGTGCCTGTCCGAATCGCAGCCCCATCCGCCGTTACGCAAATAAGGCTTCGCCCACAAAAAGTCCACGCTTTTCGCAGGGTCATCCACCACCACGCACTCGCAGCCCGCCGCGATCTGGCTCGCCAGCAGGGCGTTGAGCGTGACCGACTTGCCGGAGCCGGGCAAGCCCGCGAGCAGCATGGCGTTCGACGCGTTCCAGTCCACCTGCGCTATTTCACCCTGGTCGGATCCAGGCTGGGGGAGTTTCATACCGAACGGAGTGACATCCTTATTCGCCCCCAGGTGATCCATGTCGGGGGTGATGAGTGGCGGGAATGAGGGGAGCTCGGCTGGGATGATTTCTCCGGTGAGGGATTGGCCGTCAATACGCACGAACCAGCCTGGTTTGCCGCCCGGCACTTTCGTCACGGCTGCTTCCGCCAGTTTCGCGTCGTGTTTGCTGGGCGTGTAGCGGGTGGGGAGCCGGAGGAGCTGGTAGCCGCCGCCCCTACGCTTGGCGACCTCCACGTCCCAGGGTTTCACGCCGAGAGCTTCAGCTATCGCGTCGCGCGTGATGACGCATTCGCGGGGGAGTTTGGCGAGCAGGGCGCGCTTGTTGTACGGGTCGAAGCGGATCATGTGGTAGCCGGGGTACTGGTCAGCGAAGCTGGCTGCCGCACGGTCGCCTGCCGATGGCGTGGCGAACGTGTCGGGGAGTGAGGCTTGGAGGATTTTGCCGTCACTGGACACGGTGGCGACATCAACGCCGCGCACGAAGGAGGCTTCCCCGGTGTCCTGGTCGATGGATTCGAGGTGGAAGTCGCGCCCGATTTTTTCACGCACTTTTTCTTCGAAGATGCCGAGTTTTTCTTTCGGTAGTCCGCGTGGAATTTTGACGCGTTTGCGTTCGCGCATGAGGCCCCCTCGTTACTGTCTGCTCCTCCTTGTGGGACGAGGTGGCCGGTCAGGAAACGGCTATCGGGATGTCGGATAGGACCGCCAGTGCCCGTGAAGTCCTCCCCACGCTTAAAAGCGGGGGCACCCTCGGCACATTAGAGGTGTCAGGCGGCCAGTCGTGTCAGGCGGTCTGGTCTGTATCCACTCCAGGAGTCGGTGCCGGTGGATGTGGACACGAGGACGACGGGGGCGCTCGTGTAGCCCAGGGCTTTCACGTCGTTGATCTTGTCGGGGTTCTGGTCGAGCAGGATTTCACGGTAGGTGACGCCGAGCTTGTCGAGCTTACGTTTCGTAGCGACACATTGGGGGCATGAGGCGAGTGAAAAAACGGTGACAGTCATGATAAATCTTCCTTCGAAAATTGGTTGGTGTGTGGCACGTCTGTCGTGCCGGTAGTGATTCTCTGTTGCGGCTTTACCCGCTTTTGGCTCGGCTTGAACGCGTGTTGACCAGAGGTTTAATCGTCGTCGAAGTCGGCCAGCATTTCGCTTCTGGTACGCACGTGGCGCGGTGTTTTCACCACCCGCACGCTTCTACCGTCGGCGGCTTCCATCGCGTAGTCGCGGATAGACAGGTCCATGTCGTCGCGACCGGTGGGATGGTCGTGATGGATGGTTATTGCGTGGGCTGTGGGGTAGCGGGCGAGGGCGCGTGTCACGATTTCGGTGATGGTGGTGCCGGGGGTGTTGCCCGCCTGGATGATGAGTTCGTCGCCGTCAAAATCGTCGAGCGTGATGGTGACGCCTGGGTACTCGGCTTGTTCGTCCCGCTGTGTTACGTTCTCGTCCGGCGTAGTGTCAGTGGTCTGACTGGTCGAGTCTGTGCCCTCCACGTCCCACTGGTCTACGCCCTCGTCTGGAGTGGTGCCGGTGGTCTGGTCGCCAGGCTCGCTTACGACTTCCACGTCCAACTCGCCTACGCCCTCGTCTGGCTCGGCTGCCTGGCTGTTCCACTCGTCCAGGCTGGTGATCTGGTCATCTGTGCCGACATCCTCCACGTTCCACGGGTCTGTCGGCTCGTCGGCCTGGTCGTCCCACTGGGCAACGCTCTCGTCCGGCGTAGTGTCACTGGACTCGCTCACGACTTCCACATCCCACTGGTCTGTCGGTTCGTTGAGGGTGGTATCAGAAGCCTGGCTGTTCCACCCGTCCAGACTGGTGGCCTGGTCACTGGGCGCGTCTGCGACCTCCACATTCCATTCGTCCGACTCACCTGTCTCGGCGGCCTGGTCGGCGGCCAAGCCCAGCTCGTCCAGGCTGAACTCCACCACACCCAGGTCAGCAACCTCCGTCTCATCCACGACAGACACCATCGACGCGTCAGCCTCCACGTCACGCCCCGACACGTCCCACGCCTGCGCGGTCGGAGTACCCAAGTCGGTGAGCACGCCCGCCAAGAAGTCCTGCTCGCCGGGGTCAAACCACGCCTGAATAATCTGCCCCGCACTGTCGCTCGGCTCAAACACGCCACGACCCGGCGGCACAATATCCCCCACGTCGGGAGCAGTGTTCGCGTCACGAAGCGCACTCATCCGATCCCCATACGTCGCCTTGCCGAGCAGAATACGAGCCAGCATGGATTTCAAATCGCCCGCACCAGGAATCGTGGAGAGCATCTGGCTCGACAGTTTCTGCGTGCCCAGCACCAGAATCACGCCCGCTGACCGCGCCTCACGGGCAATACGCCCCACAAACGTGCCGATCTTCGCACGAATCGTGTTCTCAGCAACGACCTGCTGACGCTTCGCCTCCACCTCCATGTCCTCACTCGGCTTCCCCACAGGCTCCGGCGTCATGAGCGACGTGAACTCGTCAATCACCAGCAGGAACGGGGCAGGACGCTGGTCGGCAGGCAGGTCACGATACGACCCCACGCCCGCAGCAGAGTTCGCACTCTTACGCTCCACCACCATCTGGTAGGCGCGCTCCACCACGGCCAGCGCCTCACCCAGCGTTTTTGCCTGCGCCACACAATATGGCTCAGCAAACGCAAAATCCGCGCACCCTTTCGACGGGTCCACCACAGCCACCTCGTAGCCGTCCGCCAGCGCGCCCACAATCATCGGCTGCATCGCCACAGACTTGCCGCCACCAGTCGTGCCCGCCACCAGAATGTGGGGTGACGACTTCGGATACCACACGACAGGTGTCCCCTCCACGCCGGTCGCGAACGCTATCCCACCCTTCCCTTCGCGGGCGAGGGCGCGGATCGTGTCCACGTCGTAGCCCGCAGGGAACGGGATCGGGTCGGTTTCAGCCACCATCATGTGGATCCTGTCCGCCCGACCAGTCCGGCTCGGCATGATGAACGCGTTCCCCGTTGACACTTTCAGCTTCTCAACAGCGCCTTTTACCTTGTCGAACGACACGCCCGGCGGAATATCGAACTCGATGGAAAGCACTTTCGGGTTTTTCTCCAGCGGGGCAACGCTTTCCAGGCGGGGCAGTGCGCCACCCACACCCATTACCTTCACGTCCGCCCACGCGCCCTCCCAGTCCAGTCGGGTCACCAGTTCCAGGGCCCGCTCGCCCACAATGTGCGCCTGGGAGGGGGTGATGCCGCACGCGAACACGCACTGGGAGCGTTCGTCCACGTCAATCCGCATCCAGTCCGCACCCACGTAGGACGCGATCTTGGAGGCTTTGGCTCGCACGTCCTCGATCGGAGTGCCCTGAAGGTCAATGGTGACCAGCCACACGCGCCCAGGGCAGCGTCCGGCAGGTCTACGTTGCCCGCCCAGGCGGTCCTGCATGATCCACGGGTTACGCTCCCCGTCATCCCACGCGCACGGCAAGGCTTTCGCGCCGCAAAAATGGGGGCGGTCGAACCTGAGTTTCATGAACGCGTACTCGAACAGGGCGCGGATCACCCACTGGCTGGCAACCGACTCGGGGTGAATGAGCCCCACGCGGCTGGGCACTGGCCTGGATGCCCACACGAGGTTGAACGCGGCGATCAGGCGGTTGCGGAACTGGGGGCGCGCCGACGATTCACCCGCGCAATACTCACTGACAGCCACAAACTGGGGCACACCGTCCAGGGTGGTCGCAATGTTGGCGACAGGGACCGTGAAAAACCCGTCAGCGGACAGTCCGGCGCCCACACTGAACGGCTGGCACGTCACGTCAATACCGCCCAGTGTGGCGTGCTGCGTGTAGCGGAGCATGGCGGCAGGCATGGTGGAGGGCGCCTTGTCCACGCTGATCCACCGGCTCACCCAGTCGCGCAAGGTTGGCAGGGATTTCGCGTAGTCCCCGACTGTGGGCCACCCGCCGGGCGCGGGAATGCTCTCGTCCCACTGCGCGTCACTGATCTCGCCGACGATGAACGCCTGCTGGTAGTGGTCACCGAGGGCGGGAGTGTTCATGATGCTGGCGATTTGCGCGGAGATTGCCAGGGGTGCCTGATCCCACGGCGGCGTGTAGTCCGTGTCGTACCATTTCACCATCCACACGGCGGGGCCGCCGGTTGTGAGCTTGGTGAGCCTGCACATGGGTGGGTGAAAATTGTAGGCGGCAGCGTATTCTCCGAGCGCGCTTTCCACCAGGGCTCGCGCACCGTCTTCGCTCAGGTCGTCACTCGTGATGGGTGGGGCGTCTGCTGGCACTTGGATGATGCGGAACCTGGACGGGTTGTTGTGCGGGCCTTCCACTTCCTGGCCGTTCGCGTCGATAGCGTAGGTGGGGCAGATGGCGAACCGGCCACCACCGGCCACAGCGTCCATCACGGTTGGCGCGATGGGGGCGAGTTGGGAGCGAAACTGGGCGGAGAAAAACTGGCTGACGCTTTCGGTCGTGTCGAACGTGTCCACCGTGATGCCGTCCACCGTGGTGCGGTCGGTGAGCGTGGGTGGGGTGTTGACTTTCAGTTGCCGCCACATGTCGGCGTAGCGGGTTGCGGCCTGAAGACTGTCATGCCAGTGGGCGACGGGCTTCCACCTGGAGGTGAGGATGGCCCCGCCGGACGCGCCTGCCAGTACGCCGCCCACGACGGCAAGAACCACCGGAATAATGGGGTGCCACGCGTTGAAGTAGAACAGGTCAGTGTCCCATGTGAGCCAGGCTCCAGCCCCGCCCGCAAGTGCGCCCACGACGGCGGCACTCATGCTGAGCGTGCCGGTAGCGTGCGAGACGAGCGTGCCCGTGTAGGCGAACAGGGGGTTGCGTCCTGTGCGCAGTGTCGCGTCAATGCCGGTGAGCGTGAGAATGGTGAACAGTGCGCCGACCAGTCGCGCCCACCATGGGGTGTCTGCGACGGACGGGGTGGCGAGTATGAGGAGCGTGAGTCCGAGAATGCTGAATGTGGACAGGCGTAGTGGGGTGAGGGGTGTGAGTCCTGCGCCGCACACGTTACGTGCGAGTGTTTTCCACATGGCGTGTTGGGTGAGGAGTTTTTCTTCATGCTGCCCCATGGGTGTTGGCCGCCCCTGGTAGTCTTTGCGTCCCGTGAGCCTGGGTGGGCGTGACATGGCGGACGTGAGGGCGAGACCGGCCCACGCGACGATAGCTCCCGGAGCGCCGACGAGGACGATCGCAATAATGGAGGCGAGCACCGTGATGGTGGCGAGTGCGGATGGTGGGAGCGGGTCGGGTTGAGTGTTTCTGGCAGGCATGAGCGTTGTTCCGTGTTGGGAGTGTGGATTACTGGCGGGTGTGGGCGGGTTGCGCGACCCACGTGGACAGGGCTGCAACAATGTTGGGGTCGGCTGGGCGCATTCCGACACGGCGCTTAATGACGGTCATGAACGTGTTGGAGTTGGCGACGGTGGCCCCTTTGTGACGCAGCCACATCACGTTTGCCTGGCGTTTACCGTTTGATGACCATACGGCGATGACTGGCCGCATGATGCGCGCGTTGGAGGGGCACATGCGGGCAAGCTGCTCGTTGAGGAACGCGGTGGGTGCCGCGTCTGCGGGTTCGAAGCGCTGCGAGCCACGGTAGGTGTGCCCGAAGATTGTCCAGTAGGTGGCGGGCTTCCACGCTTTCGAGTCGATCATGAGCACTTTTGTGCCGGAGACGACGACGTGGTCAATGTTGGCGTTGGAGCCTGGGATGTGCAGGTCGTGGAGGACGGTGGGTCCGCCTTCGCACAGTGCCCATTGGTTGAGTTTTTCGCCGGTTTTGACTTCCGCGTCGTGGCCTGCTTTGACGACGTGCTGGTTTTTTGCCCATGTGGCGGTTTCGTTGAGAGATCCGCCGGGCGTGCCGATAATGCGGCCCCGCTGGAGTGTGCTGCGTTTCATGACCCTTCTTGTGGGACGGGTCGGGGCTTCACGCGCCAACGGGGCGAGCTGGTGGGCTGGTTGAGGGTGCTCAGGGTGCCCTTCCGGTCGGAGGGCGCGGTTTTCCAGCCCACTCAACCAACAGGTGGGCTAAGACCTCCTTGGCAGCTGGTGGGGCGGGTTGCGGTGGGTGTTCAAGGTGCGCGTGAGGTCGAAGTGCGCGGCTTTTCAACCCACTCAGCCGACAGGTGGGCTGGGCACTCTGTGGCGGTTTGTGGATTGGTGGAGAGTGAGTGTGCGTGGCTTTTCAGCCCGCTCAGATGATAGGTGGGCTAAGCAGTCTGTGACGGCTGGTGAGCTGGTTTAGATGAGGCTGATGACGGCCATGATGATGAACAAGATGGCAACGACGGCGATGATGGCTGCGACACCCCACGAGACGCCCGGCCTGGACAGCGAGGAGGCAATCTCCTCACGCTGCTCACGCGTACTGTCATCGAACTTGTCCCACACTGCCATGACATATCCTTTCTGCTTCGCGATGGGGGTGCCGTGTGGCTGCCCAGGAGCCAAACAGTCCGTTACAAACTAATTTGTTTTTGTTTGTATGGCCTCGTTGCCGAGGTCAGCTCCAAGTCTTATGCCAGTTTGTGCTGGTTGCTTGGTTCGCATTTCATTGGAGTCTGCCCTCAACCGTTTAGTGGTTTTGGGTCTTATGTCTCCTCGGTGCGCGTTTATTGTCTCCGTGGCACTCCCGGCGACAAGGATGTTGATGGCCGCGTTTAAGTCGCGGTCTATGACTAGGCCGCAAGCCTGGCAGTGGTAGGCGCGGGTGGCTAGGGACAGCTTGGTTTTTACTGCCCCACAACCACTGCATTGTTTACTGCTTGGATAGAAGCGGTCGATGGTTCGTAGTTGGGTATTAAATTTTTGTGTCTTGTATTCGAGTTGGTGACGCAATTGCCCGAAAGATGCGTCATATATTGCTTGGGCAAGATGGTGGTTTCGTCCCATGCCTGCCACGTTTAAGTCCTCGATACAAACCGTGCGGTGGGTGCTGGCTAGTCTGGTGGTTAGTTTGTGTAGACAGTCGGTGCGCTGATGAGTGACACGAGCGTGAACCTTACTCAGCCTTGCTTTGGCCTGCTTGTGTCTGGTGGAGCCTTTGGTTTTGCGGGAAAGCGATTTTTGTGCCCTCTTTAACCTGGTGAGGCTGTTCTTTAGCGGGCGAGGGTTTTCTATCATCTCGCCCGTGGATAAGACAGCCAGATGATGAACACCTAAGTCCACACCGACCGGGCCTAGATTGGCGGATTTAGCCGGGCTAGGGGTTTCTCGTTGCACACAAAGACTTGCCCACCACCTGCCTTGCCGGTAAGAGATGGTTATCCGTAATACCCGGCCTTCACCAACCCGGGCGGCAGCGTTCTCAAAACAATGCACCCGACCAATCTTGGGCAATCTGAGGGCCTTAGGGTCGCCAGGAATCAACCCAAAACTGCCGGTAGTGTAAGCAAAGCTAGCAACAGACTTATTCTTGGACTTAAATTTCGGGAACCCAACCCTGCGTCCCCGACGAACACCACGCTTGGAGCCAGAATAGTTCGCTAATCCTTTAGCTAGAGCTTCGATACCACTCGAATAGGCCTCTTTAGAGTTCTGCGGCCACCAAACCTCCCCAGTATCAGTATTAACCGCAAGCAGATTCTTGTTAGCGTTCCACCACCTACGCAAATCATAAAAAGACCACGGTGGCTTAACATTCTGCTCAATACAAGCCTTGACGTGAGCCAGGCAAGCGTTAAACGCGAATCTGGCTCCGCCCGCATGAGACTGCAACATTCTTTGCTGGGTAGGGCTAGGGTCGAGCGCGACCTTGACTGCTTCAAGCATTTTTAGCCGCCTCAAGTGCTGCCTGAGTGCGGTGCCTGGCCGAGCGTTTCCCATACAGTCGAGCGCAAAAAGACGTGAGAACCTCGGTCATGTCACGCACCAGATCGTCAGTGACCTCACTGTCGTCCACGACTATGACCCGACGCCCCTGAGCTTGCAGGGCACTGATAATCAGCTGCATGTTGGTTCGTGCCAGCCGGTCACGGTGCTCAACAATGATTGTTCCAACGGTCGGGTCGGCGAGTATCCGGTTGAGCTTACGGCGCCCATCGTTGACGCCTGACCCGATTTCCGTCACCGTCTCAGGATTGTCTGCACCCATGCTGTATGCGAATGCTGTGATCCGGTCGGCCTGCTTTTGTAGATCATCCTTCTGGTCGCGTGAGGACACACGCGCGTAACACACGGTCCTGCCGCCAGCACCTGGAATGGACTGTTTCTCATAGGTCGGGTCGTGAATGATGATCGTGCCCGTGGGAGTTCGTTCAAACGGGACAGGCATACGGTCCTCCCGGCACCACTGCCAAACAGTCTGCTCATTAAAGCCTTCAAGACGAGCCCATTCCTTCACGCGCATAACACAATAATACCACCCGAAAACAAACCAACACAAGCAAACACTCAAACAGTTGCAGCCCCCGCCAGGAAGAATCCCAGCGGGGGCATTGTCATCGGTCAGTCCCCAAGGGGGCTTTCACCATGTCAGGCCATGCGGCGACGTGTCGCAGCCAAACCAAGGCCGCACACGCCCAGCAGGCTCATCACGGCCAGCGGGACTCCAGCGCCCGTGCGTGCCAGGTTGCCGCCAGCACCACGACCACCATCACCCTTCGCGGACACGACAGTCGTCTCGGACGGCTCGCCACACGCACCCTTGTGAACAACTGTGCCCGAAGCGTCGGTCACGGTCTCCACCCAGTAGTACGTGCCAGGCTCAGTAAACGTGGTGTCATCCGACGTGTACTCGCCAGGACCCTCAACCGTGCCGAACGTCGTGGTGAACACGCGGTTCGACGCTTCACACACCTTCGCGCCGCCAGCCGGAGCCTTGAACGCTTCAAACGTCAACGTCAACGGTCCGGGCAATTCACCCTCAACGAGTGCAGTGTCGTGGGCCTTGCCACCAGCCTCAATCTTGCTGACAGCCTTCGTGGACACGCGCGGGGCGTACACTGTCTGATCCTTATCATTCAGGTCGGCGTGAACAATGATCTCGCGACCTTCCTGGCTGACAGTCTCGAACGCGACAACCGTCTTGGTGGCGAGCAGTTTCGCATCCACCTCGAACAGGACATCCACAGTGCCGTCAGGCTCGTCAGGTGTCACGGTCGCGGTCGACGTGACGGGGGTTTCACCGTTCATGATCGGCTCGCCGGTCGCCTTGTCCATCAGCGTGCCGGTCACCGTGTACTCCTTACCCACTTCAAGGCCGGTAAACGCCACAGTGTCCTTCACGGTCACAGTGCCGGTGGGGGCGAGAATCTTGTCCCCATCCGCGTTGTCGGTGGCGCTCGTGTGCGCGTCGGGGAAGCGGACCGTCTGTCCACCGTCGTTAATATCCTCGTGCGTGGCCACAGTTGTCTCACCCAGCGTGAGTTTTTCGAACGCAACCAGTGTCATGCCGCGAAGGTCTGACGGGCCCTCAATCGTGAACTCCACGTCAACCGTCCCATCCTGCTGGGTGGGGGTGAACGTGGTGTGAGCCTCAAGGCCGTCCACCGGCTTTCCGGTCGCCTTGTCCATCAGGACACCACTCATCGTGTATTCCACGCCGGGCTTCAGGGCCTTGTAGGACACGGTGTCACGCAGGACAACATTCTCGTCGCCTTGCGCAACCATGTGGGACAGGCCGTTAGTTTCCACCAGGCTTGTTCCGATCTCGGGGAAGTACACGGTTTGTGCGTCGTCATGCAGGTCAGCGTGGGACGCGACCTTCACTCCGTCACGGTACAGGTCCTCAAACACGACGGTTGTCGTGCCGGACAGTGCGGCGGAGTCCGCGATCTCGTAGACGAGTTCAACGGTGCCGTCCGACGTGGGGGCGACGAACGTGGTCTGAGCAGTGACCTGTTCGCCGTCAATGACGATCGGCTCACCTGTTGCCTGGTTCATCAACGTGCCCTGAATCGTGTACGACTGTCCGACGTTGAGCTTGTGGTACTGGACGGTGTCGGTGATGGTGACGGGGCCGCCTGCCTGGGCAACCTGATCGGTGCCGGGGGTGACGGACGCTTCAGTGCCGATTTCTTCCAGTCCGAACGGGATGGACTCGTTCGTGTCGGTCACTGCCGACGTGAACGGTGCCACACGGTCATCACCGGGGAAGGATGAGACGAACACGTAGGTTCCTGCCACAGGGTTCCCGTTCTCGTCCATCTTGGCTTTGAACGTCATGTCTGCCACGTCGTTGACGTGACCGTTACGCAGCGGGATTTCCACGCTTCCCAGCACTTCGGCCTGGCTCTTGTTGTCTTCGGTGGGTTCGACACCCTTGGGGAAGAACAGCATGGAGTGGGTCATGTTCGCAACGTCGGCTTTGAATCCGGCTGTCGCGTCGAACTGGCCGTGGTCGGATGGCAGGTTGCTGATCCACAGGTCGTCTTCGAAGTACATGTTCGAGTGCGTTTTCTTCACGTTGATGGTGGACTCGACCACGCCTGGCCAGCGGATGGACTGGGTTTCGTTCGCGATACCGAACTTATCGGACCAGTCTGCCTTCACGTACTTGGCGAATTCACCCTGGTTGGCTTTGACAACTTTCCACACCCAGGTGACGAATCCGGGGTCGGACTTCTTGTCGAGTGTGACGGAGTATTCGCCCGGACCCTTGTCGGCTGTGAACGTCGCGGTGCCGAGGACTTGCGCACCTTCAGGGACGGTGGCGGTTTCGGCTGCGGGGCGTTCGCCGAGATAGTAAGCGGTGCCTTCGAAGGTGACAGGCACATAGGTGCCGTCGATCTGGACCCATTTGCCGTCTCCGTAGGTGGGGTCTGCCATGACGGTGACCTTGTCGGAGATGGTGCCGTCGTCACCGACTTTGGGGTCGGCCACGGTGGTGGCTTGGGGCTGGAAGTCGAAGATGACGTTCCAGGTCGGACCGTCAACGTCACGGTACTCAGGGTCGTTGTGCGGGCGGTTGCCGTACGAGAGTGTGTCCTGAACGTTGCCGTTCGCGTCATACTTGGTCAGCGTGACGCGGCCGCTCTCATAGCGTGCCTTGGATGAGACTTTGCCGTTTCCGGTGGAGCGCCACTCCAGGGTGATCGGCGTGGTGCCGGTCTTACCGCTCCAGGTCGCCTTGCCGGTCGACTTGAACACAGCAGGACCATTGAGTGTGACAGACACGTTGCGCCCTGCGACCCAACCGCCGGAAGCGTTTTGAATACCAATGTTGTTGATGACACCTTCACGCTGCTTGTCACCGGTGTACCCAGGGGACTTGAAGCCAACAGGCGCACTGTTGCGTGCTTCACTCGCGTACTGCTGTGCCAGGCGATCCACCTGGGGATGCTGGGAGCGGATCACACTGACCATTGTCGCCACGCGTGAAGAGCCACTGACTGCGCCCAAACCCTGCTCGTAGTTCGCATGAACAAGGTACGAGATCGCGGCACGCGAATCGGCGGTCGCAATGTGCTCCTTGTTTTGCAGCACCCACGCCAACTGGGGTGTGGTGAGCCTCAGCTCTGCCGGTTGACCGTTATCTCGCACGGTTCGCAGTGTCTGAGCAGTGACCGCATCTCCACGCGTCGGAGAGGGAACACCCATTTCAATACACCATGCAAGCCAGTCGGCCCCATTGGGGTTTTCCAGTGCGCCGAACCATACCGGCCCCATGTCCAAAATGCCGTACACCTCATAGCCGGGTTCAACCTGGCCGGGGAAATCAGCAGCTTTCGCGGGTTGGGGCGAGATCAGCATGGCGAAAGTAACAAAGAGCGCGGCACACATAGCGGTGATTTTCTTTCCGCCTTGCGCCACCAGGCGGCTGTATGAACCACCCCGTAGTCGAACCATCGTAGTCCTCCTGTTTCGTATTCGCAGACGGCAAAGAACCGCCTCATTCATACGTAATGCGACAAACACATCCGGAGACATAAAAAGGGCTCCCGAACAGACCAAGCTGAACGGGAGCCGAAGATGGGTAGGACTCTCAGTCGCAAGAGGTTTTCCAGCTATTGCCGGAGGTATCCGCACCAACGCATATATCGCTCTCATCGGTCACGACCCATCCGCCGCTGGTGTTTCCGCCACTGGGCGCGGGCGCGCTCGGGGCAGGTGCGGGCGCAGAGTAGTCCGGCTCCACATAGCCGCCGCCCGACGTGTAGTCAGGCTCCGAATACGTCAGCTCCACCCCAACCCGAGTCGCCAGCAGGTTCACTGGCCGCAGCCTTGGCTTCCTCGGCCTTCTTCCACGCGGCGTGAGAATCCGACACCTTCTGAGCAGCAGCCTTCACCTGGCCAGTCATCTCAGTCAGCTTCGCGCTCATCTCGTCGAACGGGTCAGCCGTCTCACCACTGAGAGCGTCAGCTTGACCGATCAGGGCTATCGCCTCGTCCACAGTCTTTTGAGCCGTGGTGCGTGTCGCCTCGTCACTCACTTTGCCGGTCGTGTCGGACAGAACCTTCACAGCCTTGTCTACTTCCGCCTTGAGAGTGTCGCGCGCAGCCACCATCAGGTCTTTCGAATGGGAGGTCATCGCGGAGCGAACCTTGTCACTGGCAGTGTCAATTTTCTGGGCGGCACTGGTGAATACTCCAGCCGAATCGTTCAATGACTGCGCACCATCACGCATGTCGCTCGTGGTGCCCGACTGGGCGGCAGGCATGGTCAGAGCGTTCGCCTCGTCCAGTGCGGCGCGAAGGTCAGCGCGACTCGAATCCCCGTCACCCACCTTGCCCTCCGAGTCGGCATACAGCTGTTCGCCCTCACTGATCGCGTCCGTCAGGGACGTGTACGCGCCAGTGGCGGCCGACTGCGCCGCGTCAAACTCGCTGCGCGCTGCACTTGCCGCGTGAGAGCGGTAGGCGCTCACGCCAATAATCGCCACCACCAGTGCGACGACAACCGCGACGCACACCGCCACGACCATAGCCTTGCGGTTCTTCACAAGCCGCGAAAACACGCCGCTTTCTTGAACTCCACCACTCGTACTCATTGCCCTCACGTGACCTTTCTTTTACCCGAGTAAGTTTTGGATTCACCCGAGTTGTGGGACGAGAACACTCCACATGACACAGTGTAGACACCAAAAATGGCCGCTATCCCGGAAACGTTGTGTACCACTGTTCTTACCTGGCCTACTGGGAGTATTCCACCGTTCAATGTGGTGGTGGGTTGTCCGGTGGGGAGTTTCGGGTTGTGGACGGCGACCAGTGAGGGCGCTCCTGTGTAGTAGGAGCGTGGCCACGGGTGTCTTTCCCGCAGGACTGCGTGATCTGGTCGGCGCAGATGAACTAGGCTGCTCATCATTGCAAAACGTAACCCCGGCGATTCAGCCAAGGCTGGTGATCGTTCCGGGGTCTTCACTGGGTAGTCTATCATAGGGGAGTGGGTGAGCCAATGACAGGTGTAGCTTGGGATAGCGTACACATGGTATATCTGCTTTCCGAAGAGCGCATGAGCACATACATTACTGCCACTGACGGCGATCTCGACAGCGCCTTCGAATTGTATGCCTGGAACATTGAACTGGCCGCAGCGCTTCAGAGTGCCACAGCGATGGTAGAAGTCGTTGCTCGTAACGCCATCGACCATGTGCTCACTTCCTGGTCTCATGTGAAGTATTCCAGTAGTGACTGGTTCAATCTGCCTGTGTTTGATGAACGCACAAAAAAGGATATAACGGTGGCTCGCCAGAGAGTGCATCGTAGTGGCTCGCAGGTTTCACACGGCAAGATTCTGGCCGAGCTTTCGTTCGGATTTTGGCGCTTCCTAACCTCGAAGAAGTACCTGACTACCTTGTGGACACCGGCTATTTATCGTGCGTTCCCCAATGGTGATAAGGATATTTGGACACGACAAAAGCAGGTAACTCGACTGTTGGGGAATATGACCTTCATCCGCAATCGTGCCGCGCATCTTGAACCATTGTTCCGCCGTGACGTGTATCGTGACATGTCTGAAGCGCGAGCGCTGATGAGCTGGATAGACCACGACGCTCTAGCATGGTTCAATTCCACATTGAAGCTTGATGGCGTGCTCCAAGCAAAACCAGCATTCCTGGACTCCAAGAGTTAGCAGATTGCGCCAAGGATTCCCGCGCGACTTTTGATAAAACGCCCCTCAAGACGGTTGGTGAACATTGCCTGAGCGCCGCTAGATGTGTGTTCCGTACTTGTAACATATGGGTGTGGTTGTATATCATGGTGGTGTGATGAAAACGACTTTACTGTACTGTGACACGCCCGAGCGGTTCGGGAAGAATGTTCAGTTGCGCCGTACTGCGCGTGGTATGACGATTGTTCAGCTTGCCGACAAGGCCGGTGTGAGCAGGCAGGCCCTGTCGCGCCTGGAAAAAGGAGCTCCGGCAACCAGGCTGGACACGGTGATCCGTGTCATGGTCGCGCTCGACATTCAAATCCCATTTATCCTGGCGGGCCGTGAACAATGACACCGCTCGACGCCTACATTGACGGCACACTTGCCGGGACCTTCCGCCACGGGGAGCGCCACATCCAATTCCGCTACGCCGACACCTACCTCACCCACCCGCACGCCATCCCACTGTCAGCTTCCATCCCACTGACCGACCGCACCCTTGAACACGTCCACGTCGACAACTACCTGTGGAACCTCCTGCCCGAAAATCCCCGGTATCTGGACGCGCTCGCACGCCAATTCCGCATCGCCAGCCTGTACGACCCGCTCGAAATCCTCCAGGCAATCGGCGAAGACACCCCCGGCGCACTCTCCTTCCACCCGCACGGCCACACCCCAGCCACGGGCGGCGAACTCGTCGCGCTCACCGACACTGACATTGCACGCGACATCACGTGGCTGCGCAGCGCTGCACCCGCCACGCGCACGCGGCTCAGCCTCGCCGGATACCAACCGAAAACCGCCTACACAAAAATAGGCGACACGTTCTACCAGCCTGTCGGTACGCTTGCCTCCACGCATATCGTCAAGCCTGAGATGCCCCAAGACACTCACCTCCAGGACATTGAGCACATCCTCGCCCTCACCGCGCGAGGCTGCCACATTAACGCGCCCCGCACCAGTATCCGCACCTTCGACGACATGTCCGCGTTTATCACCGAGCGTTACGACCGTGAAATACTCCCCGACGGGAGGGTGAAGCGTCTGCATCAGGAAGACCTCATGCAGGTTATTGGCCTGTCGCCCTCGCGTAAATACCAGCGACACAACGGGCCAGGACTGGTGCGACTGGTTAGTGAAGTCAAACGCTTATGCCCACAGGACGAAAAGGCCGTCTGGCAGCTCGCAGCCTTCAACGTTGCGGTCGGAAACGCGGACGCTCACGGGAAAAACTACTCGTTCCTCATCGACGAGCATGGACACCACCTAGCCCCCGCATACGATCTGATCTCGCTGGCACCCTACCCCCAGTATGAGCAGTCGCTCGCCATGAAAATCGGAAGGCAGGACCACTACCGCTCCGTCACCATGGGGGACTGGGAGTATGCCGCCACTCGCGCACACAGTGACCCAAAACTGGTGACAACGTGGGTGGAGGAAATCCACGACGTTCTCCCCGGCGCGTTCGAGGAGGCGTGCAGCCAGTACGGCCACGACTTCCTCCAGCTTGACGCACTGCGATGTCAGATTCTTCCGCGAAGAAAAACGCGGTCAGCCCGGCACGACTCGGGCGGAAGCGTTCACGTTCGCGGGTACACCAGAAAAAACGGCACAATGGTGGGGGAGCACTGGCGCACGCCGCCAGCCCGCTCCTAGACCCGGCCTCCGCAAAACCCCCCAACCGCCAGTTGGTGTTCTCGCTCCTTGTAATGTGCCAAAACACCTTCGTAATCGTCCTCCGAGTCTCTCCATGAAAGCATGTCTTCTTTTGTTAAGAAGTCTATGTTAAATTGGGCGGTTTCTAAGTCTGCAATGAACAATGCGCTATCCCAGCTTCTTTGCATCTGTTCCCATAGGGATTCGATAGCCTCGTATGCGTCAAAATCATTGATAAACCAGTGGACGTTGCCTGAGTCAGTGTCTGAAAATCCGAATCCGCCTATTGAGTCGTCGTCCATGTCGATCATCAGGCCAATATGTCGAGAATCAATGTCTTGTTCTCTGAAATTGCTCACCAAAGCTGTAACTAACTCTTGGGCCATTTCATCCCGGCTATCCCATTGAGAACTATTCGCGCTATTCAATTTGACCAACCTCCCTTGAAACAGATTCTCTCGAAATTCACATTCCGGCCTCCACGCGGGCAGCCTCGACGAACCCGCCCAGGCGAGGCGGTAGTTCCACCACGTGACCGTCCGGGTTCACACCAAAACCCAACCGGCGACCAGAACGCGACTCGGGTGGCACCGCATCTATACGCAACCCCAATGAGTCGAGCGCCCTGCCGTTCACATCCACACTCAAGCGACGCATCCACCACGGTGTGCCCGCGCACAATGCCAGATTCTCCACCGCGCATGCCAGATCACGATTTTTGCTGGAAGGCACGTCCCACACGTCGAGCAATTCCACACTGCGGCCAGCCGCACTGCGAGCTGTCAACACGCCCAATGCGTCCGTATTCACCCGCTCAAACTCGGGAAACCAGTCACGCCACGACGCCACAAACATCCGCTCCGCCACCCTGTTCGACGGGCCACCCGGATGCAGGCGAGCCGCCCGCGCCACACTCCGACGCACCCGCCCCTCAAGAGCCGGACCCGACGAGACGCCAGCCTCCACAAACACCACCACCAAGCCAGAACGGTCAAACGGGGAGGATGCCAGTGTGCGCGCCCACCGAGCTGTCTTCGCATCCAGGTTCGGAGTCGCACTCGCCGTCAACTCCACAGCCACCCGCACCCCATCACGCCTGACCAACACAGCGTCCGCACACGACGACGACCTGGCGCACCACGACGGTCGGCCCATCCCCACCGAGTCAAACGCCAACACCGGCACGCTCGCCACACGCTCACCAGCCACCCCACCCACGTCACATATTTGCGCCACCCGCAACGCCAACTCCGCCATCAACACGTTATGACGATCCCCATTCGGACCACCCACCACCGGCAACCCGCCCGACGCGCACCACCGCTCCGCCAACGACAACTCCGAGACAAAACGACGCACATCCTTCGACCGCCCGATCTTCACCAGGCACGGCCCCTTATTACGCGAGGAGTTAAACCACGCCACCACCGGGAACCCCACGTCCAGCACGCCCAACGCGAACAGGCAGCGCACCAGCTTCGACGGGTACGACGCACCCCTCGTCGACGTGCCCGCCTGACTCTTTCCCACAAACGCTGACACCTGCTGCGCCGTCAACGTGTGCCACTGCGCCACCGCCCCGACAATCAAAGCGGCCTCACTCATGCGTGAACGCACATACCGCCACGCCTCCTCCTCACCAATCATCCACATGTCCGGCACATACGTTGAACGCCACGACTGCACGCTCGTCACCCGCCTGTCCGCCCACGACGCGAACGCGCCCTGGCCAAACACGCCGTTATAAAACAAGTCCTGCCGCTGCGCCAACCCGAACGTGAGTGGAGGCACCTGGCTGAAAGGCGTACTCACAGTGCCCACCCCTGCCGGGAGGCAAACGCCCCCCTGTCCGACTCAAAATCCGACAGCCGCACCGTGAACGGAGGCAACGTCTCCCCACGCACACTCGTCTTCACCACCGCCGTGAAACGCGGCAGGTTCGCCACATCCTCCGCATACCACGACTGGCCGCGAAGCGAGAGCAACTCCGCCAATGCGCCCGCAATCTGAGGGTTCTCCTGACGCAACACCACCAGCGTGCCGAACCCCAACGCAGCCTGACGCACCCCGGCCTCCAGCTGTTCCGGATACTGCGTCGCAAAAAACAGGCGCACCCCAAACGCGCGACCCTGATTACGCAGCCACTCAATCACCTGAGGACTCGACCCCTGAAGCAGTTTCAACTCATCGCACATCACCGACACGTACCGGTCCTGATCCTTCCACCCCACACACCGGCGCTCCACACACGCGCGCAACAAAAACAACGCCATCGCACTTAACGCGCTCACCACCGTGGTCGGCATCCCGCTCGCACCACAATTGATGACCACTGTGCGCTCGTGATACAACACCATGTCGAACGTGACACGCCGCCGCCCCGGATCCCACCACGACCCCGCACCCAGCAACGCGTCCACCTTGTTACGCGGAGCCTCACACAAATTCCGCCGCGCACTCGGCGTCACCGAATCGTACAGGGGGGCAAGCCCACTGCCCGCATCCACCAGGTCAGGCCACGCGCCCTCACGGGCAGCCGCGTCACGCACAAACCCCGCCACGAGTTGACCCGCATCATCCCCACGCCCGCCCAGCAGAATGTGCGCCCACTGCATGAACGACAAGCGACCCAGGTCAGCCACCCCGGCAGTGGAGGCGCCCACACGATCCGCGCCACGCCACCCATCCTCCTGCATGTCCTGAAGAACAAACGCCGCACACATCACCGCCCGCAACGTCTCCTCACTACGCTCACGAATCGCATCATCGGCGAACCCATGCTTCATCGCATCCGTAAACCGGCGCGCCCGATCCACAGCAGACCCAGACCCCACCATGTCCAACGCGAGAGACGACGCATCCCCCACATCAATCACATCCACCACGCCCGACACGCCCACCTGGCGCCCCAACGTGTCACACCAATTCCGGTACGCAGCCACCCCATCACCCTTCGACTCGAACACGATGATCGGATGATGCACCCCCGTAAAATGCCTCCCCACACTCACGCCACCACGCCGCGCTTTCTGACGCGTCAACTTGTCCAACACGGCGAACGCAAACTGCGCGAGCAAAGCGAACGTCTTACCCGAACCAGCCTCACCAACAGCGAAAAAACCCTGCCAGAGGCCCTGCGCGTCCACATGCGCACTCTCACCACGCGACCCCACGCCAATGAGCGGGCCAATGGATGCGTCCTGGCACGCGGCAGGAACCGGCCTGGACCTGGAGCGTGACGCGCCCGACAGGCCCTCAGCCTGCGGGGCAACCAGTGGGACAATCGTGTGCTGGCCCACCATGAACGACCCGCGCGCCAACGGGTAGCCGCCCGCAGACTCTTTCCCCTCGTCGCGACGCGGCCTCGACGGGGGCACACACCTCTTCGGCGGTGCAGCCGACACTTCGCGCACCAGCTTGGCGGTCGACCAGCCCACATTCACCCTGGCGCGCCACGCCATCCACGCGCACACCACACCCCACACGAACAGTGGAACAAGCAGCCACCACGACCACAACCAGGCGGCACACGCCAACACGACGCCACCCGCCACGCCCGCCACAATCGGGGCGACAGGAGAATCCACCCGTGCACGCACATCCACATCGAACCCAGGCATCACCGAGCGCACAAGTTCGACCAACTGTGCCGCATCATGACGATCCTGCGCACCCACATCCACGCTCGCCACCACCGCGCCCGCAGACGTCGAATGGTGCTGCGGGACAGCCGACCCCAACCGGGCAGCCACCCACCGCTTCACGTGACGCGCCTCCCCACCAGTAGGCTTACGGAACCGCACCACAATCATCGACCCGACCGGCATCTGGGACGCCAACGCGCCCACCGCCACGTCCACGCTCACACCCACCTGTGAACTCGACTGGCCCACACCGCCCCGGCGCGCAACCATCCGCCCCGACACCGGCATGTCGGCAGGCACGTCCACAAAATCGCACTCCTCACACTCCGCGCCCACCACGGACGCCACCTGCTGAGCCAGGCTCGCATAGTCGGACGAAACAAACTGCATCAGCCCCGTCTCATCACGCGTCACAACCAGGGCGGACACGTCACCCCTGCCCATCGCGGCGGAAATGGAACGCGCCGCCAACACGAAATCGCTTCCCTCCAGGTGCGCCTTGCCTGATCGGACCACGCGCCAAATGTTCATCGCACTCTCCTCTCACCTACGGGTAATGCGACAACCCCAAACCACAAATACACCCCAAAAAACAGGCAAAAATAAAGTAAAGCCGCGCGCCCCCATTTGCCCTCACCCAGTCACCAACACGCCTGGCGCGACGCCTAGAGTGGTCCAGGTGGTGGGGCGAGCTGGATGTGTGTGTGATGGTTGCGGCTCGCTTGGTGGTTCGCTTTGCGACCTGGATAGTTTGGGCTTGAGTGTTCAGCACGCCGAGCAGGACTGTTCGGCCTGTGTGACCCGAGCACGCAATACGCCCCGCACGAATGGTTCAGCCAGCACAGATGATTCGGCCTTGTTCAGCCCGCACAAGGCAGCACCCCGAGCAGGACTGGCCGCCCTGCATGACCCGCACAGCACGGTTCGGCCCGAGCACAATGGTTCAGGTTCCAATTCACGCACGACTCTCAGCAACCACGCTGAACATTCACAACGCGACCGGTAAGGCACAGGCTCCAAGGGGGCGACACGGCATACGCGGCTCGTAGGGTGCAGGCGTGCAGGGGCGCACAATTTTACTCGGTGCAGGCCCCGGTGGCGGGACGCCCAACGTGACGCGCGCGAAGCGTAACCGACCCGCGCTACGCGCGGCCCCACTAGAAGAAGCCAACACGCCCCCACGAAGAAACAGGCACGCCCAGCCGCGCCCGAGCGGAGCCCACCGACAGGTGGGCGACGCGCCCCAAGCGATACGTGTGCGCTGTCGCGCACGCCCGCCCACCCACCCGTTTTTTCACTCGTGTTCGCCGGTGATGTGCCTGGTGGTGTCGCGGATGAGGGCGAGTGCGGCGTCGGCTTGCTGACGGTCGAGGGTGAATGCGCGGGCTGTGTGTGTGAAGCTGCCTGGCGTGTCCGCCTGCCCGCTGGTGATGGGGCGGAGCCAGTGTGCGGCGATTGACCCGAGGAGGGGGGAGTGGTGGGCGCATTGGGTAATGATGTCGTGGGCGAGGAGGGTGGCGGGCGGGTCGGGTGGTTGGGCTGGCTCGTAATCGTAGTCGTCACGGAACGCGTCGGTGGACAGGGTGCGGGTGGGGGTGAGGTCTTTGCGGGTGAACACCATGCCTTGTTTGGTGGGGTTTTTGCGTGTGGCTTGGGCGTGTTGGTTGGCGTAGGC
Organism: Actinomyces sp. HMSC065F12; assembly: GCF_001814535.1. Taxonomy (NCBI): domain Bacteria; kingdom Bacillati; phylum Actinomycetota; class Actinomycetes; order Actinomycetales; family Actinomycetaceae; genus Actinomyces; species Actinomyces sp. HMSC065F12. The sequence continues at coordinate 15,062 of NZ_KV816991.1, read as the reverse complement.
GAGGAGTTCACTGGTGGTGGGTGTGCGTGCGAGCGTGGTGGTGAGTTCTGCTTTGCGGGTGGCGAGGTAGCGTTGGCGTCGTTCCTGGCCGCCCATGCCGGACAGGTGGTTGGCTCCTGCGGTGCGGGTCAGTTGTGTGGCGCAGTTGAGGGCGCGGCGTCTCATGTACGTGCTGAATGACCATTCGGGTGTGGTGTTTTTTGTCAGGAAGGTCCGGATGAGCGTGTAGGCGCTGAGCATGATTTCCTGCTCAAGGTCGGGTTGGGTGTCGCGGGGCAGTCCGAAGCGTCGCGTGTTGTCGATGGCGAGCATTCGGATGGTGCGCGTCTTGGTGGCGAGGTAGCCGGTGATGAGGGTGTCTTCGTCGCCGGGGTGGGTGCGGATTGTGGTGATGAGTTCTGCGAGCGTCATTGGTCGTGTCTTTCTGGCGTCCAGGGGAATCCAGGCCAGGGGGCGTGTGGGTTGAGTGGCGTGTCGAGTTGTGCGAGTGCGCTGATGCGCCGCCCGGCAGTGTTGGACCGCATGAGCCATGCGAGGGTGAGGGTGGTGGGGTTGGCTTTCGAGTCTGCGAGTCGTGTGAGCGTGCGGAGTGTGCGGTGGGTGTGGGCGCGTGTCCATGTGGGGTGGATGGCTTGGAGGATTGCGACCAGTGGCAGTTTGAGGAGGGGTGTGTTTTCTGTGCGCGTGGCCGCTTCGATGAGGTCGGCGAGGTTGATGTTGCCTCGTGCGAGCATCATGAGCCATTGTGCGCGCATGTGTTGTGCCGCAGCCTTGGCTTCGTTTGCTCGTTCTAGTTGTTGTTGGGGGTCCACGTGTGTTCCACCTCCCCGTCTGGTGTGAGCGTGTGGAAGGAGTCGTGGAGCGTGTGGGGGATGGTGAGTGCGCGGATGGCGCGGGTGGTGGACAGGTGGGCGGAGGGGTGCGCCTGGTTGTATGTGTCGACGAGTTCGGTGAGGGTGGCGGGCTGGTGGAGTGTGACCCATCGGCGGAGTGCGCGTCCGAGGTGGGGGTCGCCGGTGTAGCGGAGCACCTGGTCGAGGGCGTCTCGGTGGATGGTGCGGTGGAGGTAGGCCATGGGGTGCATGGTGGTGAGCGTGTCGGGTCGGGTCATGCGGTCGATCATGCGCATGGTGACGCCGCCGTTGGTTCCGGTGGTGCCGTAGAGGATCCGGTTGACGCACGTGGTGACGGCTTCGGTGTCGAGGAGTGGTGGGATGAACCCGGTGGGCGTTGTGCCGCCGTTGCGGAATGTTGCGCTTTCGATGGCGAGGTGTTGGGATGCGCGCTTCACGTGGTGGGTGACGATGGGTTCGAGGAGGGTGAGGAGGTGCCACCTGGCGGTGGTGGCGTCTTGTTGGAGGACGGTGAGGTGGGTGCGGGTGATGCGGTCGGGTTGTGGGGGGATGATGATGCTGGTGGGGTGGGGGGTGTTGGCCTGGTAGTGGGCGGCGGTGCGTGGGGCGGAGATGATGGTGGTGGTGCCGGTGCGGGTGTGGGTGTGCCAGTGGAGGGTGCGGGAGTGTCCGGCTTGGATGGTGAGGGCGGTGACGGGCTGACTGTTGAGGGTCCACGTGGTGCGTTCGGGTTGCCCGCCGGTGTAGGTGAAGGCGGGGAGCGTGGCGAGACTGGTGGTGGGGGCGGTGTCGAGCCACGTGTTGGTGGGGATGATGATGTGGGTGAGGTGGTCGCACAGTGTGGTGGTGTCGGGGTCTGGGCATGTGTCGGCTGCCCCGTTGAATGTTGGGGTGTTCACGGTTAGCGTCCTTGTTTTCGTGAGAAGAGTCGGAAGCGTCGTTTCGAGCGCTGAGTGTTGTCGGGTGGTTGGAGCCCGGTGACAGTGTGGAGAACAGTGTCGAGGAGCTGCGTCGTGGCGGGGTCGTTGTGGTCGATGACTCCTGCGGCGGTGCGTCCGGGCATGGTGGGTGACCTGTGTCCGGTGGCGACGAAGTGGGTGGGGGCGAACGTTTCGACGGCTGTGCGCGTATCAACGTGTTCGCCTTCTTTGACGAGGCTGAGCGCGGTGAGCATGTGGGTGGGGTCGCAGCCCGCGCCCAGGAGTTCTCGGTTGGCGCGCACGAGGTTTTCCATGCTTTCCCTGCCCATTTCGGTCAGTCCGAGTGCCCACGCGCCTTCGTGCATGAGGGGGATGACGAGGTCGCTCATGGTGGTGCCTCCGCGAGCGTCGCCTGCTTCAACGGTTTGCGTGTCGACGATTACGAGGTCGGCTATGGTGCGGGCGTAGCGGACGACGGCGAGGTAGTGGGCGGGTTGGATGATGGTGGTGTCGTTGTCGTCTGGTGGTGGTGCGAGGACGACGCTGAAGCTGATGGGGTCGAGCATTCGTGGCCGCTCGTTGTTGATGGTGGTGGGCATGAGGATGGCGGTTGCGGGTGGCTGTCCGAGTGCGACTTCGTAGATGCTGGGTAGGGTGGTGTTGGAGAGTCTGAGGAAGGTGCGTTGGTCGCCTTGGCCTTGGTTGGAGTCGATGAGGACTACTTTGAGTCCGCGTGTGGCGGCGCGCTCTGCGAGGTTGCGGCTGGTTGTGGTGTTGTGGGTGGGGGTGAACCCGTCGGTGAGGTAGAGGTGGGTGGGGTCAGTGATGCGCAGGCAGCGGACGCGGGCTTGTCCGGCTGGTGTGATGGCGGTGATGGTGAGGTGTTTAGTGTCGAGCCGGATTGTGAGGCTGGTGGGGTGTGGGGTGGTGTGGAAGCCGAATGTGCGGGCGAGTTCGGTGATGGTGGGGATGAGGTGGGGGCGCGCGTAGAGGGTGACGGTGCGCATGGTGGCGTTCCATTCGGTTTGGCAGTAGTCGAGGATCATGTTCCAGGTGGTGCGTCTGGTGGTGAGGTCGGCGCGCAGGATGGGTGTGGGGATGGGTGTGCCGGGTGTCCAGGTGTGTGTGGTGGGGGTGCCGTCGATGGGGCGTGGGAGGGGGATTTTCATGCCGGGTGTGAGTGTGCGGCTGGGGGCGAGTGTGAGCCCGTTAGTGGTGTGGATGGGCCAGAGGTGGTCGTCGGATGCGGTGACGGTGTGCCCGTTGTCGAAGGTGATGGTGTAGGTGGTGCGGGTGGTGATGGGGGACAGGTAGTCGATGCGTGTGGTGGTGCCGCGCGCACTGTAAATGGTGTCGCCGACGGTGAGGTTGCCTAGTGTGGTCCACCCGTTGGGTGTGGGGATGGGTGTGGTGAGGGGTTGTGATTTGCCGACGCCGCCTTTTCCGGCGTAGACGCAGAGGACGGCTGCCTGGTCGTCGTAGGTGTCGAGGGGGTGTGGCTGGTCGTGGGTGGTGGGCTGGAGGTTGGGTGTGGTCGGTTCTGTGTGGTCAGCGGGGTCTGGCCATGCGGAAGCTGTCGGTTCAGCGGTGCGTTCGTGCCATGCGGGCGCGGATGGTTCGGGCAGGGCGGTGGGTTTGGGTGATGACTCCGGCTGGGCTGGAGTGGTCGGCTCGGGCCACGTGGGGGCGGCCGGTTGAGTAGGTGCGGTCGGCTGGGCTGACTGCTCAGGCCACACGGGTGCTGCGGGTGCCGGTTCTGGTTCGGGCGCGGACTCCGGCCACGAAGGGGCGGCAGGTTCCGGCTGGGCTGGCTGTTCCGACCATGCGGGGGCAACAGGCTCGGTGGAGTGTTCAGGCGCGGGCTGTTCAGGCCATGCAGGAGCGGCAGGCTCAGTGGTGTGTTCAGGTGTGCTCGGTTCGGGAGCAGACTCCGGCCACGCTGGGGCGGTCGGTGCGGGTTCGGTTTGTTCGGGCCACGAAGGGGCAGAGTGCTCGGGGGCAGACTCCGGCCACGCTGGGGCGGCAGGTTGAGTAGTGCGTTCAGGCTCGGGTTGCTCGGGCCATGCGGCAGGCTCAGGTCGGGCTGGCTGTTCCGGCCACGCTGGCGTCGGGTCTGGTTGGGTTTGTTCCGGCCACGCGGGAGCTGTGGGTGCCGGTTCAGGCTCGGGTTGCTCGGGCCATGCGGCAGGCTCAGGTCGGGCTGGCTGTTCCGGCCACGCTGGAGCAGTCTGCTCGGCTGCCGGTTCAGTGGTGTTTTCAGGCCATGCGGGGGTGGCAGGTTCAGTGGCGCGCTCGGGTTGGGCTGCCTGCTCAGGCCATGCAGGCTCGGGAGCAGACTCAGGCTGTTCCGGCCACGCTGGAGCAGAAGGCTGATCGGGTTGACTTGCGAGCACCTGTTCCGACTGCCCCTGCGCGTCAAACTCCGCCCACGGGTCAAACTCATCATCCACCGGCTCGTCAGCAGCATCACTGACCAGACCATTCACATCCATGACATCACTGGTCGAAATATCCGCCCACCCCAGGCGCTTCAACACGTCACCCAGGTCGCACGGAGTCGTCATCTCACGCGTCCCTGACATGGACAACACGCCAGGAGAACCCTCCAGTCGCACAATCAGGATCCGCGTCTTATGACAATACCGGGACACCCACGCGTACAGGCCGCGCACACCGTCAGCACCTTCGCCCACCACAACTGGGAAAGCGCCACGCCGTTCAAGCTCGGCACTAATCGCAGGTCCAGACTCTTCGAACGGTCCTCCGCCTACAATGGTCACGCCGTAGGACGCGCACGCACGAGCAAAGGAAGGCAACCCAATAACGCCACAAATCTTCTCCATACTGGTTATATGCCGCGACCCCGAAAATAAGCGGACACAACCAGGCGCACTGTCCCACAACAACGAATTGACACCCCCACAACCAGGTGACACGACTGACAGGAGCACACCATGAACACGACCGATTACGCGCGGTGGGTGGCTGCGCTCTGCGCCCCCTACACGACACTGCACCAGGCACGCTGGGCAGCACACGCGACCCGAACCCTCGCGCACGACGATCACGACAGGTTCGCCGCCTTCATCAGCGGAATCACCTGGCAAATACTGGCCACACTTCCCGACGACGACCCGTGGCGCGTCTACAAGCCGTCAGACGGCAGGGCGTTCACCGTGAGAACCCACATGGCTGACCTCATGCCGCTCAGTGGGGCCACCATCAGTGAGGACCCGATCCTGTCATGCCTGGAAGGCGACCTGGACGCGGAATACACCACCATCCTTCTCCAGGCGCAAACCAGTATTCACGAAACCTACCGGATGCTGCGCGCCCTGAACAGTGACAAGCTCGCGTACGCTGCCCCCATCATCGTCCGGTGGGCTCTTGTGCGCCGCTGGTGTTATGTCGGCGGGAACGACGAGTACGTGAGTGAGACGTGCACCGCGTGGATCCGCAGGTCCGCAGCCTACGTCCAGGGTGGCAACTGGCAGCAGGACGCCGCCACGTTTGAAGCTGCCCTAGAACAAATCCCGCGCGAGTTCTACGAGAAAGTCACGCACACTCGATACTGATGGTCATGCGTGCCGTCACTGGCCCCAGCGTCCCACAAGAAAGGACAGTTGAAACCGAAAACTTGGTGAAAGGTGATGGCGCATGAGTGGGTCGAGACTGCTGAAAAAGCACAGGGAACTACTCGCAGAAAAAGGAATCGACCCTGCGTGGGCTGAACAAGTCGGCGTGTTCAGTGCGCAAAAACCAGGCGACCTGCCGCCCGACCTGGCTACCTATGCGAGCGTCCTGCCCGGCATCGTCTACCCGCTGCGCAAGTGTGGCGGCACGATCGTCCACCAGCTCCGCCCCGACAACCCGCCACTGGACGACAAAGGCAAACCCAAATTCAAATACCTCCAGGCTCAAGGGTCCGGCTCCGTCATCAACGTGGCTGAGGAGCAGGAAGCAAAAATGGGGAAAGCCACTCACATTCTTCTTGTGGAGGGCACTAAGCAGACCCTCGTTGCCCGCGAGTACGCTGACGAAAGCGTTTTCGTTGTCGGCATCCAGGGGTGTCAGAACTGGCGGCACGACAAAATGCCGCACGAAGACCTCACCACCATCCTGTCTGACCATATTGAGAAGGCCACGATCATTTTGGACGCGGACATTTCCACCAACCACAACGTGTGGATGGCAGGCAAAGCGCTGCGTGACGCGATTGTCGGCATGACGCGCGTGGGGTCGGCGAACGTTCGGTTCGTGAACCTGTCGTTTTTGGGTGGGACGAACGGGCTGGACGATTTTATCGGCAGGATCAGGGGTGACGAGGAGCGTGCCAGTAAGCTCGCCACCATGATTGACGGGGCGAAAGGGCTGCCGGGCGAGCCGAAAAAGCCGGTCACTATGCGCAGCGCGCAGGCTGAAAAGTGGACGAGCGACATGACGAAAGGCGTCATCTACTCTCAGCGGATCATTATTGACGCTGACGGCCATGAACAGTTGGGTGAGGAAACCGTGCAGGTGCGTGCGGCGGCCAGGATTGTAAAAGTCGACTCGTGGGTGAAAAACGGGATTGATGATTTGACCGGCCCGAAACTGCTGACACTGGAAGTGACCACGCCCGACGGGGCGGGTGGTGTGGTCCGTCACGCGCCCATCATGGTGCCTGACGATAAGCTCGCAGAAGCGGGAGTGTGGCTCGGGCAGCTGCCAGGCGCTGAAGGCGTGAAAGTGGAGCGCCCCTGTCGACCTAATGACGATATTGCCAACGCGATCCGCGCAGCCTCGCCAGACGACCTGCCTGTGTGTGAAAACCTGCGGCGCTTCGGCTGGTATCTGACCGGTGGGGATGAGCCGCACTGGGTATGGGTGTGTGCGAGCGGCGCTCACGGCGCACAGTTCACTGACCGGGTGCAGACCAAGCCGATGACGGCGGACTTCAAGAAAATCATGATCCCTGAGATGGGCGACATGGTGGGTCTGGCACGCGTGCAGATGCGCGAGTTTATTCATCTGCGTGACCTGCTCAACCAGCCGGAGCAGTGGGACACGATGATCGGAGCGTTCGCGTTGTCGTTCCTGCCGATCACTCCGCAAACGGCGATCGGGTTTTTCGGCCCCAAGTCGTCGGGCAAGTCCACGCTCGCGCAGGCTCTCACGTCGTGTTTGAGCCCAACGTGGGGTCCGAGGCGCCCACCTATGGCGACGTTCAATTCGACGGCGAACGCTGTCGACCTTCTGTGTAACGGGATGAACGACATTTTTGTGCACGTGGACGATTTCAAGCCGGAAAACAGTGCCCGCAAGGCTGAAGAGGTGGCGAGCGCGCTGGACATGCTGCTGCGACGCTCCCACGGGTCGGGCGGTAAGAAGCGTGGCGAGGTGGATCGTGTGACCGGCACGATCGGTGTGCGTGACACGGATGATGCGGCACCGCTGACGATCATCACGGGTGAAGAGGTCCCTACGGGCGGTAACTTTGCCGAGAGCGGGTTGGACAGGATGATGGTGATTCCTGTGAAGGCGGGAGCCATGTTCAAGCGCGCGACAATGCCGGACGGGTCGGATGATGGTGGGGAGGGCGCCCTCAAGAAGTTTTACGACATGACGGACGAGGGTTTCGAGTACATGACGGCACTGTTCCTGCGTCGCGTGGCGATGAGTATTGAGAGCGTGAAACTGTCGGACGTTGAGCGGAATCCGCGTCAGGCGGCTCAGGCCAGGTTTGACATTTTTGTGCGGCGCCTGGAAAACATACGCACCGATGTGGAGAAGGATCTTCGTGACACGTATGGGGAGCGGTTCAAGCAGGTGAACATGACGAGCCGCGCGATCACGTCACTGGCGTCGATCATCACGGGGTACAACGTGTTCATGGAACTGGCTGTTGACCTGGAGATTGTCAGTGAGAAGCAGGCGGACGAGTTGACGGATTATGCGGCGGACGCGTTGGCGAACTTTAGTTTGGTGAATACTCGCACGATCATGAATTCGAACATGTCGGATGGGCAGAAGATTATTGAGCGCGTGCAGTCGCTTATCTCGCAGGGCGTGGCAACGTTGGGCGATCCTGTGAGCGTGTCTCAGCGGCGCGTGGGTCATATCGGCAAGTGGAATGGTGGCGAGTGGCTGTTTTTGGATCAAAACGCGGTGGCGAACGTGTTGCACTGGTCGGGTGGTGCGCAGGGTGTGAATCGTGCGCTGGTGGATTTGCTGCCTCCTGGCGTGCTGGCTAAGGGTGAGACGCGGGTGAGGCGCCGTATTGATGGGGTGCTTGTGTGGTGTACGCCTGTGAGCTTGGACGTGTGGGGTGAATGAGAGTGAGGCAGGGTTGCGCGTTTGAGGCTGCTGTGGAGGATCGTGAGCAGCATCGCGAGTGTCTGCACGTGCATACGATGGTTGTGTGCGTGGATTGTGGAAGGCCGCTCAGTGAGCATGAGGAACTGGAGCGTGGCGGGCTGGACGTGACTGATACGGGCCGGTCGGACATAGAGAATATCAGTCAGCCAGACGTGAAGAATGTGAGTCAGCCGGACATGGACGGCGTAGACCCTTTGAGCGCGTCGTGGCCCGCGTGCACACCGGGCGGCTCAGTATACGCGGATGACCCTGGGCTTCCTGCCGAGTTGTGTGCGCGCGTGGAGTCGTTGGGCGCGTGGGTCAGTGTCGTGCCGGACGAAGATTTGCCGCGAGTGGATGCTGAGCGTGGAAGCGTGGTCCGTGTGGCTGGATCGGATGGCGCGGTGATGGTGACGGTAACAGACGATCAGGGTGTGCCGGTTCGCACCGTGATGACGGCCAGTATGGACAAGCTGGATGCTGCCGTGTTTCGCGCGTGCCGCCTGTCGAGCATGAGTGTGCCGCCTGAAAACGAGTGGGTGCTGGAACGCAGGCTCAAACCAGTGGGGTAGGTGTGGTCGTGATTCCCAACGAACATCTTCAGTGTTGAGGTAGTTCACCAGCCGCAACTGGTGGGTGGGTGAACACCAACCTCAACTTCAACCAGTCTAAAAAGAACTGTAATGACGAGTTCTACACGCGTATCGAAGACGTGCAGGCCGAACTCGACCACTACGCGAAAAGTCTGAGGGGCGCCCGCGTTTACTGCAACGCAGACAGTTCAAACAGTGCTTTCACCCGCTACCTGTCACACAACTTCCACCAGATCGGGCTGGAACGACTGGACGCCACCTCCATGACACCAGGCGGCAGAGGAACCCACATCACTATCGACGCACGCGGCACACGCGTCAGAAGGCTTGAAGGCGACGGAGACTTCCGGTCAGACGAATGCGTCAAACTCGCCCACGATGCCGACATTCTCATCACCAACCCGCCGTTCAGCCTGTTCCGCGACTACGCAACACTCCTGGACGATCTGGACGCTGACTTTCTCGTGATCGGGAACCTGAACGCTGTCAGCTACGCCGAGTTCTACCCGCTCCTACTGTCGGGGCGCGCACACCTGGGTATCACCAGGCCCACAATCTTCAACACGCCTGACGGTCAGACCGCCCACCTCAGCACGCTCACCCGCTGGTTCACCACCTTGAAGCACGGTCACGGTGCACCACCCATGACTTTGACCTGCCGGTACACGCCCGACAAGTACCCGCGCTATGACCATTATGACGCGATCGAGGTGGGGCGAGTCACCCGCATACCTGCGGGCTATGCGGGGGCGATGGGGGTGCCGATCACATTTTTGGACAAGCACAACCCCGACCAGTTTGACCTGCTGGACGCGAGGGTTTTAGGCATGGGGGAGCGGCAGCGTACGAAAAAGACGATGCTGATTAAAGACGAGGACACGGCTGTGGGTGGCACCTACCACTACGCCAGAGTGGCGATCCGCAGAACGGGGCGCCTCGCAGTATGAGCGGCACACCAACCCTCAAGTAAGTGTTGAGACTGGGGAGATTAAATCTTCAAGCGGTGGTTGAGACTTCCGACCCGTCAACTCCGCCAGGTTGACACTCGTATGTCACCCAGCACAGGCTGACGCCACCGGCACCCGAACACCCGAAGCGTCCCACAAGAAGAGTTATGAGCGAGAACGTAGAGAACACACTGGAATGGGGCCGCGACGGACTCCACGTCACCAGCGACGACACGCTGAAAACCATCCGACGCCCCTACATGTCGCCCTCCACCATGCAGGACGTCAACCAATGCCCCGCCAAGGCAGCAGTGCGCAAAATGTTCACAACCACTGCCCGCCCCTTCGACGCCACCAGCATCGGCAGCGCCACCCACAAAGTTCTCGAACAACTCTACTCGCCAGGAAACACCCCCAGCGACGAGGTGGCCGCACGCCTGACACGCGAACTCCTCCACGACCAGATGAACGGCCAACTCACCGAAGACGAAAAAACACTGTGGACCAGTCAGGTTCTCAGCAACGTTCTCGGCAACCTCGCCATCGAAAAACGACTCAAGAAAAGCCAGGCCGTCTTCAAAACAGAATTCCCACTCACGAACATCACACTGCGCGGTATCCCCGTCCACGGCATCGTCGACCGTATCGACATTAAAGACGCCGACCGTAAAACCCTCACCATCATTGACTACAAGACAGGTAAAGACAAGAGTGGAAAAAACGCCCTCAAATTCGGTGACCCGCACGGCGACCAAATCCGCCTGTACGCAATGGCCCTCCCCAAACACCTGGAAACCGCAGGGCTCGGCACCTACACAATCAGCGGCGGAAGACTCCACTACGTCACGCACGCCACCACGCGCATCGTGGCCGTCAAAAACCGTCAGGAAAACGGACACACACTCGACCTGTTGGAGCAAGCCTGGACCACACTCAACACCGGACTGGACACGGGCTGCTTCCCCGCACGCCCATCCGGACTATGCGGCTGGTGCCCCCTAGTCACATCCTGCCCATTCGCCCGCACCAACACGCCATCCCCACGATTCAACACGGACGAAATCCTCCCCGCAGTCCCCGTACGCGAACAGGCCGACCGTCCCACAAGAGACAGTAACGAGGGAACAGAAGAACCCTCCGGCACACAAGAGGTGGGAGAAATGAAACAGTGGCGAGAATCCAAAGCATGGGAAGGCACCCACGTCGACGGGCACGTCAACATGGCTTCCTACGCCATGCTCGCAGCCGGACAACTATCCGAACTGGCTGTCAAAATGCTCGGTGAAACCAACGCGCCATTCACGAAAGGTGACATCGGTGCCCTCACCCGCACACTCGCATGGATCATCATGAGCGCCCAACACTCCATCACCGGCACGACCGACATGGACACCTCCGCGAACGCCAGGCTGCGCTACCACCTGTTCAAAGTGGTCGAAGAACAGCCCGCGCCCCTGTTCATCCCGATCCGCCGCAACGACATGCAAGACCATGACCGTTCGCCCATCGAAACATGGGAAAAGTGGGTGGATAACGTCACCAAGCGGATCGTGTTCCTCGTCAACACGGACATGGATCTGCTTGACAAGCCTGTCACGTCCAGTGAAGCCCCATGGGCAAAACTGGCGGCCAAATAATACTCGAAAGGAAACACCATCATGGACAATCGTGACCTCGTTATCGCCAGCATCCCGATCGCCCTCGCCATGCGTGAGGACGACCCGGACGCGTCACTGGCCGAACTTGTACGCCGAGCCTCCATCAAACTGCTTACGCTCACCGGTGAAGGGTCCAGCGTGATGAAAGCAATCGACCGGATGGACAGCATCATTCACGCCGAAAAAGGCAGCCGTAAGGGTGTCATCAGCGCTGTGATCGACTCGGTGCGTCGTGACCGTAAGACGAATAGGGCGGTCGTCATGTTCCACGGGCTTCGCGGCGGCGAACTGTCCGACAAGGAGGAACGTATCAACACGGAACGCCTGTACACGGAGGAAGGCAATTACGTGGCGAACATGGCGCGCGGCCTGGTCGGCCACCACGTCCTCCTGTATAAAGACCAGGACCCGTTCGTGTCTGACGATGGTGAGAACCGCACGTTCCGCGTGCTGCGCCACGTGGAAGACCTGGGCACCTACGACGCCTAGTAGGGTCCAACGCGCCCCGCTGTGAGTGTGGGGCGACCATAGACTGCCCCCAGCCGGTTTCATACCACCTTCCCACCCCCGGCTGGGGGCTCCACCATGCCCGCGCGTGTTTATCCGCCTCGTCCCACAAGTAGGGGCATAACGGGAAGCCTAAACAAGTGAGGTGGCATGAAACATGAACACGGCAACAGGACTCAACTACTACCAGATTCTCGGGGTCACCCCCGACGCGGACGTGGACACGATCAAAAAGGCGTTCCGCCACATGATGCGTGTCTATCACCCTGACATGGCAGGCCAGGGTGGGGCAAACATGACCGCCCAGCTTAACGCCGCGTGGGACACGCTCAAAGACCCTGGCAGGCGCGCTCAGTACGACCTCAGTTTGAAAGATGACGCGCCACGCGAACAATCGAGCGAGCCGCACGCCGAGCCGCGAGCGCAGCAGCGCCCACGAGAATACGCTCGTCCGCGCCCAACCACCGACTTTACCGCGCCCCGCTACCAGCACGTCCACGTGCGTACCGTGCCCAACACCTGGTCATGGTGGGCCACCATTGCCGCGCCCATCGCCTACGGAGCACTCACACTGATCAGCGCCACCATCCTGGACCACACAACGTTCCCCGCGTCCCTCTACTTCTACCCCGCAGCCATCATCGGCGTGTGGGCACTGGTCAGCGCACTGATGAAACACCGCTCCCCGTTCAACCAGTGCGCAGCATTCATAACACTCATGGCAATCACCCTGATCTGCCTAATCTTCTTCATCACCATCCCCTTGGAGTGGTTCATCTGGTTCTACGCGTGTGAACTGGCAATGCTGGGCCTCCTGGTTGTCATCAAGCATTCGATCACTGACCGGATTGAGGCCAGGGCGGGCGGTACCTACGGGTATTCCGAGAAGGAGGCTGAAATAAAAGTGGTGGGGCAGTCTCATTCGACCGCGCTGCACCGCCACCTGTACGAGTACGCGCAGGCATGTGAGCATGTGCGCGTGTTTTCTGCCAGTGCGTTCAGTCCCGTCACTCACATCGTTGTCGCGGGCAAGGACATTATGGCGCTGGCCCAGATGCCGGAAGCCACGTCGGACGCTGCCGTAGACCAGTGGGCTGCGAGCGCGAAAAACATGATGCGCACGATCGGGACTCCGCAGGCTGTCGTGTATGCGGTGATTCAAACTCCCAGGCGAAACCCGTACACGGTGACGGACGAGCAACTGAAAGTCGTGTTGGACAACCTGCCACCCGCTGACGTGGATCGCAGGGTTTTGTCAGACGTGTGGTACCGTGTGAATCTCATGAACCAGATGTACGAGGTGCGCTGGAGTTTTCGTGCCCACCAGGAGCGACGTTGATCCTGACAGGCGCGAACACGTCCCATTGTGTCACGAGACGGGTACAGCGTGGTCCGCTCGGTCAGCGTGCGTCTGACTGTCATGTGTGCCCCTGGGGTCAGTCCTGTTTTATTCGGGGAGTAACCGCCCGCGGGGGGCTGGTACGGCGCTCGCAGAAGCCTAGTTCACGTGGCTTGGGAGGCTCGTTCTGGTGGTTCTTTTCAGGCGGCCTGGTTGCGTCTGCGCACAGCCCTCTGGTAGGCGGTTTCCCCACCGAGAACACCCCACAGCTCATACTGCGTGAGTCCTTTCTCCACGCGGTCACCGTAGGCACGGCACTCGGCTATGACGGGGCAGCGTGAGCAGATTGACAGGGCTGGGGCGGTGGTTCCCGCACGTTCGGGGTAGAACACGTCGGGGTCGGTTTGCGCGCACAGGGCGGAGAGGAACCAGTGTGGCTGGTAGGTGGCGGAGCATTGGACGCACTGGTATCCGGCGACCATGCGGCGCGCCTGGGTGGAGAACAGGTGTCCGCGCTTACACCTGAACCAGTACGTGTGGTGAGAGGCGCTGGCGACCTTGCTGGGCGGCATGGCGTTCATGTCGGTGGCGTACATGCGGGCAATGTCGGGGTGGAGTGTTTCCAGATCGTTCACGCCGCTAACACAGTTGGGGGATTCGCATGTGGGGCATCCTTTACGACTGACAGTGCGCGTACAGACGGCTGCTTTCCAGGAGTGTCCGTAGGGGCAGACCCACCAGACGTGTGCCCGTGCGGTGGCGAGGACTGTGGCGGGTGTGAGCCGCGTGTTACGGTCCTGATCCCATTGGGCTGCGATGTCGGGGTGGAGTGTTTCCAGATCGTTGACGCCCATCATCAGGTGTGGTCTGGGTCGGCGGAGTTTTTCTTTCATGTTCTTTCTTGTGGGACGGGTGGGCGTGTCGCGAATTAATTTTCTTTAACCCGCATAGTTTATGATCGGGATTTAATAAAAGCGTCAAATGTTTTTCGCCTTTACCTGTTTATAGTATGCATAGGTGTGCATAACTATGCATGGTGAGGGGGTGGCGCGCGAGGCGTTTTTCACCCCGTCAGTCGCCCTGTTTTTTGAGTGGGTGACGGGACGAACGTCCTACGTGTTTTGTGGTGTGTGTCACGTACAAAAGTGGGGGTGAAAACGGGCTCTCAACGACGTTCACCACCCCATAGTCCGTTGGGCGGATAAAAGAGTCAGGGGTGTCGTTCATGAACCGGTTGTGGTGTGTTCGAAAAACCTGCCAAGTTTCCCATTTGTGATCTGTGTCACGTCATCATGTGT
>NZ_KV816991.1:0-510 GCF_001814535.1 Actinomyces sp. HMSC065F12 | reverse complement strand
TCCGTTGGGCGGATAAAAGAGTCAGGGGTGTCGTCCACGAACCGCTTGTGGTGTGTTCGAAAAACCTGTCAAGTCTCCCATTTGTGATCTGTGTCACGTCATCATGTGTGTGAGCGCGGTCACAGTTGTGGGTGAGAAGCGTTTAGGCGCACCTTCGCACGCTCGTCTGAAGAGGGTCCGAGATGGGGGTGTGGGAGTCGGGAAATCATTCGGACGATCATGATAGCACGAGCCGATTTTTGGGTTCGCGAGGGTTGAAAAAGGCTTTTTCGGCCAAAAAGTTCCGTAAAGTTCCGTAAAGTTCCGGAGGTTTGATACGACCTCGACCCCGACTTTTCCGCAGTATTCCGCCATTTTTTTTCAAAAGTTCCGGAAGTTCCGGAAGTTCCGTGAAAAATAGAGGGGGGGTCATATAGACAGGGGGGGGGAGGGGGGGTGGTGTGAGACGTGGATGGTACTTAGTGTGAGGGTCGGACTATGGGGAGGGGGGGTAGCGCACAAGACCCCCCC
>NZ_KV816990.1:0-294 GCF_001814535.1 Actinomyces sp. HMSC065F12 | reverse complement strand
GCGTACTCGTCGTCTAACCGCTCTGCACTGCCAGCGTGTTGGAATACGGCTTGGACAAATTTTGCCTGGTTAGTGATGGGACTCTTCCGCTTGTAAACAGCGCGACAAAACTCGGGCAAACCCATGTGCGTCACGCTCCTCTATGCCGAGTCCCAAACTAGTCCCAGAAGTCCCAGTTTTTGCTTCTCTCAACGATCTGAAGTCCCAAAACCACAGCGTTTGATGAGTATGTGAGCAAAACACGAGCCGACGAGACGAACAACTTCTATCTCATTATCGCACGCCGACTCGCGC
>NZ_KV816989.1:0-510 GCF_001814535.1 Actinomyces sp. HMSC065F12 | reverse complement strand
ACACCACCACCCTCAAAAAAGTCAGCAGCCCAGACTGCAAACTCTGCCAAGTCAACTTAACGAAAATCGCTGATCAATACGAAAAAGGAGGATGGGCGGAAGGCATAGGGTATGAGGTCGCCGAGTTCAACGATGTTCTCACTCATCCAGATGATGAGAATCTCTACTTCGTAGAAATGCTTGTCCAAGCAGCGCCATACACAAACTACTCAAATGACTCCATTTCTAACTACCCTGACAAAGAACTGGTATTCCAGGTAGAAGTCCAAGCAAGAGAGCGGTCCTTCGTCACCAAGTCGTTATACGCCGAATCACCTGAAAGCCCCCAGTCATGAGTGCATTCCATCTCGTCGAGCCCGTTTTAGCAATGTCATTTCTTGTCATGAGTGCACCTGTAGGAGACACAAATGACAGCTGGGATCAAGACATTCTTAAGGCAGACAATAACGTGCTGACTGTCAAACACACCTTTACCCAGGTGGTGTCGGTGCCTGGTGTGGAGGGTGCTGG
>NZ_KV816988.1:0-332 GCF_001814535.1 Actinomyces sp. HMSC065F12 | reverse complement strand
CTGGTTCCAGTATTGGCTGGCTTGCTCACTCTGGCTGCATGCAGCCAGGCACAAGACGGGCAAAGCAACAACATTGAAGCCTCTGCCAATCAAAGCGGGTCAGGCGATGCAGCCCACAGCATACCCATGTCCGGTGAGTACCCGATTTTACCCAACGGGAAGCTGGGCAGGCCCGTGGACTGGGTGGAACCACACGAACCACAACTACCCAGCGCTGCCACCAACATGGACGCGTTCGGGGCACGCTACTTCGCCGAGTACTACCTCAACCTCCTCGCATACTCCATCAACACCGGCAACACCACCACCCTCAAAAAAGTCAGCAGCCCAGA
>NZ_KV816987.1:0-5530 GCF_001814535.1 Actinomyces sp. HMSC065F12 | reverse complement strand
ACAATCTATAGACACACCTAATGACCGGTAACCCCAATGGCTTCAGCTGGAACAAGCACTTCAACAGGAACGTCCAAGAAGCCAGCTGTGCGCCAAAGTGGGGGGGAATACCCAGTGGGGGGAATATCCAAAGTGGAGTGGACCCTGCCCTTATCGGACCTTCCAGCCTTATGCCCGCTGGCGACCCCAGTGTTTACAGGGCCTGACCAGGTGTAAGGATAGGTGACGGTCTCGGCGCCGTTGTGAACGACCTCGAGGTAGTTCGTGCAGAACAGATCAACCGCCCTGCCATCGGCGTCGTATCGACGCGAGAAGCCCAAACGCCGACGAGCGGGGCCCGAAACTGAAGCTTCGGACCCCGCTCGATTGCGCAACTCCTGTCCATGAGGAGTGGCGTGTGATGGAGGCTCAGGCCTCCTGGAGAGCTGCCTTCTCTTCCTCGCTCAGGCGCGCGATGCCGATGCCGGTCGCGCCCCACAGGAGGGCGAAGCCGATGGCGATCCAGTTGCACACCGCCCACGGCAGGTACGAGAGCGTCGCGACGCCGAGCGTGCCCGCCATGTAGGCGCCAGCAGACGTCCAGGGGAGGATCGGCTCCCACAGGGTCGCCGAGTCCTCGATCGTGCGCGAGAGGTTCTTCGGGTCGAGGCCGCGCTTCACGTACTCGCCGCGGAGCATCTCGCCCGGGATGAGGAGGGAAACCTGGCCGTTCGAGGTGATGCCGATCGTCGCGAGGCCCGTCGCGATCGTCGCCGCGATGAGGCCGAAGGTCGAGCGCACCGGCTTGAGGAGCTTCGAGATGAGGACGTCGAGCGAACCGGAGACCGAGACGACGCCGGCAAAGGTGATCGCGCAGAAGCAGATGAGCAGGACCGACATCATCGAGTTCATGCCGCCGCGGTTGAGGAGGCGCGTGACGTCCTCGATGACGTTCTCGGCGTCGAAGCCGGTCTTGCCGACCATTTCGACGTTGAAGCCGTTGACGCCTGCGACGACCGTGTCCTTGAAGGAGATGCCCTGGAAGACCACGGCGTTGAACATCGCGACCGCGCTGGACACGAGGATCACGGGGATCGTCGGCTTCTTCCACATCGAACCGCCCAGGACGATGATCACCGGCAGCAGGAGCAGAAGGTTCCAGTTGAACGCCGAATCGAGGGTGCTGAGGATCGTGTTGACCTTCTCGGGGACCTGGCCGCCGGACATGCCGAGGCCGAAGAGGAGGTAGACGACGGCCGCCGTGAGGAAGGAGGGGAGGGTCGTCCACAGGAGGTGGCGGATGTGCGTGAAGAGGTTGACGCCGGTCGCCATCGAGGCGATGTTCGTCGTGTCCGACAGGGGGGAGAGCTTGTCTCCGAAGTAGGCGCCCGACACGACTGCGCCGGCGACCATCGCGAGGTTCGCGTCCATGCCGACCGCGACGCCCATGAAGGCGACGCCGACCGTGCCCGCGGAGCCCCAGGAGGTGCCCGTGCACAGGGAGACGATCGCGGTGACGACGAGGGCGATGACCGCGAGGTACTGCGGGTTGATGATCTTCAGGCCGTAGTAGATGAGCATCGGGATCGTGCCACCCGCCATCCACGTGCCGATGAGGAGGCCGACCGAGATGAGGATGAGGATCGCGGGCATCGTCTTCGCGATCTTCTCGGCGACCGAGCCCATGATGTCGTCCCAGGTGTAGCCGAGGCGCCATGCGACCAGGCCCGCGACGACCGCGGAGGCGATGAGGAGGGGCTCGACGGGGAGTTCGGCGAAGATGTAGCCGCCTCCCAACAGGACGATCAGCGTGATGACCGGGACTGCGGCGAGGAGCAGGCTCGGAGTCCTGCGCTCGGCCTTCGTCGGAGTGGTGGGGGTTGTCGGAGACATCGTTGTCCTTTCGATGGGTCGTCAGTTCCTCGTGAGTGCCCCGGCGAGCCGGGTGATCCCCTCGAAAAGTTCTTGGCGGGGGAGTGCTGTGTTGATGCGGAAGAATCGATCGTATGCGGGACCGAAATCGGGTCCCGGGCTGACCGTGACGGAGGCGGTGCGCTCGGCGCGCACGAGGTCGGCTTCGGAGCCGATGTACGCGGAGGCGTCGATCCACAGGAGATAGGTGCCGTCCGGGTCCGAAACCCTCGCCTCCGGCAGGAGGCGCGCGAGGAGGGACCTCGCGGCTTCGAGGTTGGCGTCGATCTCCTTCGCGAGGGCGTCGACCCACGCGTCGCCCTTCGTCCACGCGGCGATGGCCGCGGGGATGGCGAAGTAATTCGGGTTGTGCAGACCCATGCGCCTCTTCGCCGCCTCGAGCTCGGCGCCGAGGGGCCCGTGGACGCAGATCGCCGTCGCTTCGAGGCCCGCGATGTTGAAGGTCTTGCCTGGAGAGGCGCAGTGGACGATCCGTCCGCTCATCCACAGGTCCTTCGCGACGCGGGCGAGGGCCGAATAGCGCTGCCCGCCGGGGCGCTCGAAGTCGCAGTGGATGTCGTCGGAGAGGACGAGGGCGCGGCAATCGCGCAACAGGTCGGCGAGTCGGCGCTGCTCGTCGACGCTCCAGATCCTGCCCGTCGGATTGTGGGGGTTCGTCCACAGCAGTAGGTCCGCGTCGGCGAGCGCCTTCTCGAGGGCCTCCCAGTCGATCGAGGCGGAGGCTGCGGTGTCGCGCATGGGTACGCGGACGAGATCGGTGCCCGCGCGTTCGCACACCTCGAGGAGGGGCGAGTAGGCCGGATCGAGCGTGACGACGCGGACCGGTCGATCGTCTCGCGGCAGGACGTGATCGACGAGGGCCGCGACGCACTGGACGACTCGGGGGAAGAAGTGGACGTCCTCGACCTCGCAGGACCATCCGTGGCGACGGCTCATCCACGCGGTCGCGGCCTCGGCGAAGTCGTCGAAGACCTCGGTGTAGCCGTAGGCGCCGAGGGCGGCGGCGTCAGCGATCGCCTCTCGGACCTCGGGGCAGGAGACGAACTCCATGTCCGCGACGGACAGGGCGATCGCGTTCTCGCCGAGGTCCTTGGCGAGCAGATCCCATTTCGCCGAATGCGTGCCCCAGCGCGACAGGTGCCGGCTGAAGTCCTCGTTAGGAGCGGTCATCATTCCCCCTCAATCTCGTTGAGGTAGTTGTAGATAGTGAAGCGCGTGCACGCGAGGGCGTTCGCCGCGGTCTCGGCGGCGTCGCGCAGGAGGAAGAAGCCCCTCGCTTTGAGGAGTCGGACGACCTCGACCTTGTGTTCCTTTCTCATCTCGTCGACGGGAACCCCCGACTCTGCAACGGCCCTTGAGAGGAGGAGTGTCGCGAGTTCGTCGACGTCTCTAACGAAGACTTCGGTCGTCGCCTGCTCCTCTTCGGCGGAAATTGGGAGCGAGAGGCCCGCGAGCGCGCCCGTGAGGGAATGAAGGACCTCCCAGCCGGAGATGTCACGGTTGATGCACAGGGCGGCGACGGGCTGGTTGGTCGAGTCGCGGATGATGGCGGTTGTTGAGAGAAGCTCCTTACCGCTCGGAGACGTTGTCCGGTATCCGATGCTGGTGCGCAGATTTCCGGAGGCGACGGCGTCAAGGAGCTTGTCGGTCGCCGGATCGCCGATCGATCGACCGGTGACATCGCCGCCAATCGCGACGATTGAGTTCGGGAGCCGAGTGAGATCGTGAACGATGATCTCGGAGGGGCCGACGAGTGTTGCTTTCATTGGTTCAACCAGCTGTTGAAGGGCGGAGATAATCTGATCGTGTTCGTTGAGCTTCGACGATGAAGCGGTCATGGAGAACCTCCGGTTTTGACGCTTTAATTCGTTCATTATAGCGACCAAATAGGTCCGTGTCAACAAACTGTTGAAAAAATTGTGTCTGCGCTTCGTTGCCCAGCCCTCTTATTGCCTTGTCACCTCCCCGGTTTTATGCGGTGTGTAGACAGAATGGGGTGTAATTCTGCGCAAAAACTTGACAGCGGGGGGGTGAGAGGCTTGCCTCTAGCGGCTAATGTGCATGCGTCGTGTCGCAGGCGTGGTTATCGCGAAATCTTATCGAACACGGTGTGAACAGTGTGAATTGAACCCCTGGAGGAAAAATGTCAATCAAGAAGTTTGGTGTAGCCCTTGCGGCTGGCCTGGTCGCTATGGCGTGTGCAACGCCTGCGGCGCTCGCTGCGGATGCGGTCAAGGATGCCGAGGAGAAGGTGAGAAGCGCGCAGGCTGATGTCGATTGGTTCTGCACTGAGGGTACTGACTACTACGACATGGCGGGCTGTGCGGATGCCCAGGCTGCTCTCGCTGCCGCGCAGGCGGAACTTGAGGCCGCTAAGGCTGCCGCCCCGTCTGGCGATGTTGCCTCTCCGGTCCCGGACCAGACGAAGGCTAATCTCGCAGACGCGAAGCTTGATGCCCAGTACTTCTGCGCTGAGGGTACTGAGTACTACGATTTTGTCAAGTGCGCTGACCTTACTGCACGGATCAAGGATCTTGAGAAGAAGGACGCCGAACTCGATGCCACTTGGTTCTGCGCTGAGGGTACTGAGTACTACGACATGGTGAAGTGCGCGGACGCGCAGGCGCGTCTCGGCGCTGGCTCTGGCGTCAACCCCGGGACAAACCCGAACCCCGGGACAGACCTGAACTCCGACCCAACCGTTACCCTCGAGAAGAGCACCGTGAAGATCGGCGAGAGCATCGAGATCGTCGGAACGGGCTTTACTGCCGGTCATGAGATTAGCGCGGTTCTCCACTCCGATCCGATCACGATTGGTACCGCAGTCGCGGACGAGAGCGAAGTCGTGCGCTTCTCGTACACGATTCCCGCGACGACGCCGATCGGATCCCATGAGATCATTCTCACCGATGCGACGATCGGGGTCAGCGCCAAGGCGCCTCTCACCGTCGAGGCCGCAACGGCCAAGGCCGAGGCCGCAACGGCCAAGGCCAAGGAGGCTAAAGGTGGCCTTGCCAAGACCGGTGCGACCTTCGCTCCGCTCATGGGTGTGGCTGCCGCCATCGCTCTCGCGGGTGGCGTCATGGTCGCCCGCAAGCGCGCCTGAGTTTCATCTGAGCGGGTTGCTCCCCTCTCTGAACCTGAACCTGTGGCCCCGATTCTTCGGAATCGGGGCCACAGGCCTTGTGGGAAACCTTCGAGACGGGTGTTCTGCAGGGCACGACGTGCGTGTTCATCATTCTTGGAACGACTGCTCCTGAGGTGAATGGACTAGTTGTGCTGTTCGGAGTAATTGGTTAATTGTGTGATGGGGGTTTGTTGTCGCAGGCCTGAGTGGGGTTTGTGGTGATTGGGGAAGTGAAGCCAGTCGTCCAGGGCATCGCATCGTTGTTGTTCGCAGGTGTAGTGCGTCGAGTGAATTGGTCTACGACTCGTAGTCGTTCGTCAATCGTCCTCACTGATAGAGAGCGCGGACATCTCTACGGTCCATAGTCGAGCTAGCTGTTCAAAGGGAATAACAGTTTTGAGCATGATTAAAGTTTCGGCCATTAGCATTGACAAGCATGCCCAATTGTTGAAAAAACCGGGTTACCGGTCATTAGGTGTGTCTATAGATTGT
>NZ_KV816986.1:0-977 GCF_001814535.1 Actinomyces sp. HMSC065F12 | reverse complement strand
ACACAGACAAGACAATCAGCAAACTCGAAAAACAACTCCACGACGTCGCAAACGCAGTAAGGAACCTGAAATGACCACCATGACGCTCGCCCAAACCGCCAGCCGAATCCAAACAATCAACAAGCAAATCAGCCAGCTGACCGACGAGAAGCACCAGCTCGAAGACCACGTGCGCACGCTCATTCCCGAAGGTGAAACGCGTGAGGAAGACGGGTACACGATCACCGTGAGGACTGGCGCTCGCAGGCTCGACACTAAGAAACTCGCAGCCGCCTACCCGGCCACGCGGAACCCCGAATACTACAAACCCACCATCGACATTGCGGCCGTCAAACGCATGATCCCCACAATCGTCCTTGAACAGGATGGCTTCTACACGGTGAGCACGCCAGGAGTCACCATCAAATGAGCAAGGCACCCATCACAGGCCGCCTGCCCTCGTGGAGCCAACCCACAGGCGTCACTCCCGAGCAGGCGCAAGCCGACGCCGAACAGGTGATCGTGCACGCGATCACACACCACCCCCGGTCCTTGCAGAAAACGATCGGACCCAGCGAGATCGGCACCCCGTGCGACCACTGCCTGGCAGCACGCCTCGCCGGATGGGAGCAGCACGACGCGGGCATACCGTGGGTAACAACGGTCGGCACGGCGATGCACCTGTGGCTTGAAGACGCGTTCAACAGGGCTGAGTGGGACAGGCCAGAATACGCCAGTCCAGACGCATTGCAGCGGTATCTAACCGAGCAGAAAATCACGGTCGGCACCATCGCGGGCACGCCCATCACAGGCAGCACCGACCTCGTCGACCTTGAGGCGGGCATGGTCATCGACTGGAAAAACGTATCCACCACCTCCCTGCGCAAGTACAGGCACGACGGGCCACCCGCCGTGTACCAGACGCAAGCACACCTGTACGCCCACGGGTGGAACCAGGCAGGCATACCGATCAGCACGGTCGCGATCTGCTTCCTGCC
>NZ_KV816985.1:0-801 GCF_001814535.1 Actinomyces sp. HMSC065F12 | reverse complement strand
CGGCGTACCTTACATATTTTGAGCGCGAAAGTGGTGTGGTGCCTCACATAGTTTGAGCGCGAAATAGATTGTTGGCATGAATGATGGAGTGGTTTGTTTGGGTACGCGCATTGAGGTTACGAAGCGGTTGCGCCTGGTATATCGCGGGGCTTCGAAAAAGGAAAAAGGGAGGGTGTTAGATAATTTTTGCGAGGTAACGGGATTGTCCAGGGCTAGCGCAAGGAGGTATCTGACAAGTGATGTTGTTGGTAATCCGGGTGTGTTCAGGATTGATTACCGCACGGTTCGTCCTACTAAGTATTCGGCCTCCTCGAAGAAAGTCTTAGAGCGCGTGTGGGTACTTTCTGGGTGCCAGTGCGGCAAATACTTGGCGGCATCGATGCTAACTTTGCTGGATTGTCTGCAAGCTCATGGCGAGTTAGTGCCAGGTAAGGATGGTTATAGCGAACAGGTGCGTGGGGAGTTACTGGCAATGTCTGCTTCTACTATTGACCGTTATCTTAAAGAATCCCGCCAGGGTTTAGAGCTAAAGGGGGTATCAACAACCAAGCCTGGCGCTTTGCTTCGTAACTCGATAACGATCCGCAAGGCCGGGGATGAGATCGCTTGCGAGCCGGGGTTTTTCGAGATGGACACGGTGGCTCATTGCGGGCCGAGTCTTAAGGGCGAGTTCGCTCGTACCCTAACGTTAACCGATGTGAACACGGGTTGGATACATTTAGAAGCCCTGCGTAATAACGCTCGGGTTCACATGCTCAAAGCCCTAGACTCTGCGATAGCGGCAATCCCGTATCAGGTTCA
>NZ_KV816984.1:0-5613 GCF_001814535.1 Actinomyces sp. HMSC065F12 | reverse complement strand
GACGATAACTACGATCTTGTCACCAGGCTTAGCGTTGTCGTCGATGTCAACAACGAGGTTGCCGTCGCCATCGATTTTTGCCTTGCCGGGGCCGTCGGTGTTGACCGTCGTACCGTCCTCAACAGGGCCGCCATCGTTCGGGATTACGACCTTGCCACCCGGTTCGCCAGAGCCGTCCTTCCAGTCCGGAGTCTTGGTGTCAGGTTTCTCAACAGTCACAGTAACTTCAACCGTGTCCGTCGAGTCATCCGGGTAGGTCACAACAACCGGAACATCAAACTCCTCAACAGTGTCCTTATTCAGCTTCGACCCATCCGGGAACGTAACCGTAATCTCACCAGTGTTCTCATCGATCGTCACTACATAGCCCTCAGGAGCCTTGTAATCACCAATCGAGAACTTCGAACCCTCAGGAACATCTACACCCTTACCATCCTTACCAGTAAAGGTCGGGGACGACTTGGTCTCCTTACCAGGAACAACCAACTTACCCTCATACGCAGGCTCGTATTCGTCTGATTCCTTGGTCACCAGAACAGTCCATGCGGACACATCGTTACCACCAGAAACTAGAACCACGTTGAAGTAGTCGCCCTTCTTGGCAGTCTCGGGGATATCAAAGGTGCAAGCTGCAACCTGAGCCTTGATGCCCTTGGACTGGTCAAGTTCACAGGTCTTTAAGACTGTGCCCTTGGAGTCACGCCACTCAACCTTCGAAGGCAGAGCTGACAGGTCACCGCTAAACGCAGGAGTAACCGTTACGCCAGGCGCAGCCGGCTTATCCGTTGCATTGTAGTCGGCGGTAATAGTGACCGGAGTGTACGGCATTATGCCGTACACTCCGGTCACTATTACCCTAAGGCTCGCTACTGCTCGTTTAGCGCTGGGAGTTTCGCCTGCGCATCGCGGTGAGGCCTGCGCCTGCCAGTAGCAACGCTGCGGCCGCTGCTAGTGTGCCCTCGACGCTCACACCGGTGCGGGCCAGTGATGAACCGCTCTGAACGCCCGACTTAGCAGACTTGCTGCCCTCAGTGCTCGGAGTAGTCACCTTGTCGCTTGGCGTCGTGCCCGGCGTTGTCTCACCTGGGTTGTCACCAGGTTGCGTCGGGTCAGACGGGTTAGCTGGGTCCGTCGGATCTTCACAGACGCACTTGGTGCCAACGCGTAGCTTGCGCGTTGTCGGATCCTTGATGATCTTCTCGGACGTTTCCGGATCGCCTACCGGCTCTCCATTCTCGAGCTTCCAGGTCTTGGTGATTTCCTTCTCGCCGAATACACCGGCCTGGTCCTCAACAATCTTGCCAACTTCGAGGTTCGGATCGAACTCAATCTCAGTGTCATACGGAGTTTTCTCCGTGTGCTTGTCCGTCAACGTTGTCTGAGTCTTGGCAGGGCCAACCTCAACGATGTGCTTAACCGGATCGCTGATCTTCTCGGAGGAATCCTTCTTGGAGACCTCCCCGTTCTCAACATTCACCGTGACGGTGTGCTTGATCTCGCCCTGCTTGCCTTCCTGAACAACCTTGGTTTCACCAGGCTTCAGTTCAGGGTTGACCCGCACCTCGACCTCGAACGGAGTCTTTTCCGTCCACTCAACCATGGTTGAGGCAGGCTTGCCCTTGGTGCCGACCTTGATGATCTTCTTGACCGGCTCCGCCACGCGCTTGGTTTCGGTCTTGGTATCCACAACCTGCGAGTTCTCAATGGTCCGGGTAGTGGTTACCTTATCCTTGCCAAGAACACCTTCCTGCACGGTTTCCTGCTTGCCAGCATCCATCGTGTCATCGAAGATGATCTCGGTTTCGAACGGAACATCCACCTCGTATTCGGAGGTCTCAGTGCCGGTGGTCTTGGTGCCAACGCGAATGATCTGCTTGACCGGCTCTGCAGTGCGTTTGGTGTCGACCACTGGATCACCGTTCGGCTTTCCATCAACAAGCTTCTGCGTCGAGGTTACGGTGTCCTCGCCAAGCTTTCCTTCCTGGTCAACCTTCTGTTTACCAGCTGCCAGAGTGTCGTCGAAGACAACTTCAGTCTCAAACGGGACAGGCTTCTTCACCGTGGTGACCAGTTCGCTAGCACCCAAGCGTGGACCGTACTCGATGATGCGAGGCTTCGCATCCTTGGTGGTCTGTTCCTCTGCAACCTGAGCCTCGGAACCCTTAGCGGTGAACTTAGCGGTGTAGGTCTTCTCGCCGTTCTCACCTTCCTGGACAACCCTTGTCTCACCAGGGGCTAGATCCGGGTTTTCGCGAACCTCGGTTGGGTACGGGATCGGAACCGTCCAGGTCACGTCCTTGGCGCTCTCAGCAGGCTTGGTACCGACGAGGACAACCTCGTTGACCGGCGCCTTGGTGCCCTCCCACGTGCCGTCCGCGTTCATCTTCTCAGCGCCAGGCACGCCCTTAGTTTCAACCTTGTACTCGCCGGCAGGAATGGTGTCGTCGTACTTGTACTCGACCTTGAACGGGACTTCACGCTCCGGAACTTTAACAACGTTGACCACAGCGGACGTGACGTCCTTAGAACCGTCCTCATAAGTCACGGTTACGGGAACCTTGACCTGGTCACCCGGCTTCGCGGTCTTAGGCGCGGTGGAGATGACGTGGCCATCTTTATCCAAGCTAACGATCCAGTCGCCGTTATCAGTCTTCAGCGTGTAGGTCGGGTTGCCAAACTCGTTCGTGTCGCCGGTCGGAGTGATGTGCTCCGGTAACGGAGCAATCTCGTAAGGCTTGTTCTCAGCAACCTTGATGTCTTCCGGCTTTTCGATTGCCAGCGGCGATGTCACCGTGTCGCCCGGGTACACCGTCTTCGGCGGGATAACCGGGTTGGACTCCCAGTTGTTCATCAACTTCACCACTGTGGTTACAGGAACCTCGGTGGTCAGACCGCCAGGCGCATTCACCTTGACAGTAACGGTGTTCTTGTCACCCGGCTTCGAATTGGCCGGCGGAGTGGAGGAAACCACACCGGTATTAGGATCGATAGTGTACTTCCAGCCGTTATCCGTGGTCTGCGTCAGCACGGGCTTGCCGTCCGCGTAGCCGAACGAGAACGTGGAGCCGTCTGGAGCACCATCAACATGGTGGTCGACGGCCTGATTCGGCCCGGTCACCTGGACGTCGTATGACGCTTTCAAGTCACCCTTGATGACGACGACAGTGCCTATAACCGTCTGCGGCTTCTGCTTGCCTTCCTCACTGTAGTGGGCCTGGACGGGAACGTTCAGGATGTCGCCTTCCTGCGCTCCCTTCGGAATCGTGGTTGTGATCTCGCCAGTCTTCTCGTCGACGTAAACGGTCCATGTCTTACCGTCCTTGCTGGTAAGAGTGGTTTCGTTCGTGCCGTCTTCGAAGGTGTAGCGCTGCGGCGCCTCATCTGACGTGTTACCACTCAGACCGCGCTCCGGGATTTCCGGAATAAGGCTGACGTTCGCGTTTGGCTGCCCCGCAACCGTGTCATAGTTCGGGATCTTGATGTCCACGATCGCCTGGAACTGGACCTCGATCTCATCCGTGGTCTGGTCCGGGTAGGTAGCTTTGAGCTTCGGCGTAATAATCGTGCCCGGGACAACGGTGTCATCTGCCTTCGCGGTGACCTTACCGGTCTCATCGACGGTCACGGTCCAGCCGGCTGGAATGGTGGCTGGGTCGATCTCGAACTTGGCCGGGTGGACAGGCTCGTGGCCCTTCATGATGGACCTAGTGCCCACCTGGGACGTGATTTCCTGGTTGAGTTTGCCCTTGGACAGGCCCGGGCGTACCAGGTCGGTCACCTGCGTGTTGTTCGGATCAACAACTACCATAAGCTGTAGCACGTCAGTGGAGCCGTTAGAGTACTCCACCGTGATCTTCGGCTGCGCGAAAGCACCCGGTTTCGGGTTCTCTGGAGCAGTGACGGTGACGTTGTAGTCACCGTCCATCTCAACGGTCCAACCCTCATAGACGTACTTCTCGTCCAACTCGACCTTAGCCTCGAAGCCGCCGTCAGCCTTCTTCTTTTTCAGTTCCTTAATCAGATCAGGGGTCTGGGTGAAGACGACCTTCTGCGGCGCAGTAGCCAACGGGCCAGTTTCGCTATCGACGCCAGAGATGATGGAGGCATCGGTCTTGTCATACTGCGGATTGTGATACTCGGTGTCGTCCAGAGAGAACGCCTTGGAGTCGATGACGTTTGCCTTGTTGTAACGGCTCAGCGAGTTGGAGCTTTCGAACGCTTTAGGTTCTCCATCCGGGTCGTTGTTTTCGCTAGCAGCTTGCAGCTGGTCCACGCTACGCGGCTTTGCCAGAACGGAAAAGTTCACGTTCTTGTCAGTGGCCAGGCCCGTACCGCGGTACTCAGGCCAGGTGAAGAAGATCTCGCCGGTCGTTTCGTCGATACGCGGGTTCTGAGTACCACCGGACGCCTCCGTGTCCGAGGTGCCGATGAATTTGCCGTTGCCGTCGTAGGCCTCCACGACCATACGGGACATTGAGTCATCCATACCCTGGCCGCTCACAGCCGGGATGTTGATCTTACCGACCTTGGTCTCTTCGCCTGGGACGATCACGTGCTTCTCAAAGCTTTCCCAAGACACCGTAATCGGGTTACATTCGATGTTCTCGCTTGGCCACGGATTCACAACTGCGGAGAAATAAACACTGCTGCCTTTCGTCGCTTTGGCACCACCTGGCGAGGTATTTTCCTGCGTGTAGTCACTCTTCCACGCGTAGCGCACGGGATTTTCGGAACCAGCCTGCGCGTACTGACTTACCTTATCTTCCGTCAAGTCCGCTACAAGCACAAGGGCCCTTTGAGCCCCTTTTCCGGTAATCTGAATGTCTTCATCGGCCTTGTGGGTAACCAACCCATCACCGTCGAAAAGGACCTTGCCAGCGTCCAGAGAAGACACAGGAGCCGCATTCAAAAACGCGGAGAGGCGACCCGAATTAGTAAAAATCCAATCAGCGAACGTGCGGTCCTTCGAGTTATCGAAGGAAAGACTCAATCCCCAAGCGGTCTTAGAAGGGCTGGTGGCGCTCGGTTCCAATGTATTCCAAGTGAAGCCTGCCTGACTGCCAGACGGGGCCGAGTCTTCAACAACACATGAACCGGCCGGCAAGTCCGAGGCCAGCTGAGCATCCTTCTCAATCGCTCCGGATTTTTCGCGGATGCCGCCGGTAAATGGTGCCGCAGCAGCTGACTGCGGGGCGATAAAGCTTGGTGCAACTCCAAGCGCGCTTCCTACCAAAGCTACGACTGATAGCGTAACCCAAGAACGACGCAAAGCGCGTTTTGGTTCGGTGGCGGGTTGTGGCATACGCATGTATTTTCCTTCCTCCAACTAGTCCTGGGACATTCTGGAAGTCTCAATGGCCCCAATGAAGTCAGTATTGACTTGTGGCCGCCCATATCCTCCGACGCACTATGACTTCGTTCTCGTCCGTGGGGCACCCGTATACTATACCATTCGCGGACAACGGCTTTACAGGCGAGTGTATACACTACGCAGGCGATATTACGCACTGTATGGGACGAATAGCCTATTGACCTCTGTCCCGGTAGCACGCCTGTGGTTTGAGGTTTTATGTGAGTAAGGGGGTGAGACCGTTTAAGGTCTCACCCCCGTAC
>NZ_KV816983.1:212937-214065 GCF_001814535.1 Actinomyces sp. HMSC065F12 | reverse complement strand
TGCTGGTCAACCCGAGCGTTTTGTTCCAGCCGCAACTGGTAGTTCCATGAGCACATTTCAACCACGCAAACCTGCCGGTTCGCCCCAGGGCGGTCAGTTCGATTCCAAACCCCACGCTGTTACGGACGCGACCCTTGATTCGAAGGCCACAGTCATACCCGACAAGCTGGTCGACGCAGTTGTAGTGGGGGCGCACCTGGATGGCAGGAATTTTTACAAGCGCCACGCGGAAGACCTGTCAATGAAAGACTGCACGCTCACTGACACGATTTTTGACTATGCGAACCTGAACAGGCTTTATGCCACATGCTGCACCCTAGACGGAACTCGCTTTGACAATGCTGACATGACGTATGGGCTCATCACCGACTGCACGGGGGACGCCACCATGTGCGGGGCCAACATGGATCGTCTTTCCATCTGGTCAAGCTACCTGACTGTCAATGCCGCCCAGTCGTACATGCGTAAGGCCGACATATCGAACACTGTTCTCAGCGAGTCGAACTTTGAGGGGACCGACTTCACAGCGGCTCACATTACTGACAGTGATTTGAACGCCGCGCGCCTGCACCGTGCAGATCTGGGGTACACGCGCGTGACAAACACGGACATGACAAACACGGACATGACGTACGCCGACCTGACCCAGGCTCGTCTGACACTCACCAACCTGAGGTACGCGAACATGGACAGCACGCAGTGGGAAGGCGCCTGCGCATACGATTCGTGTATGGATCATGCCCTGATCACGAACGCTGAAATGAAGAGTTCCGAGTTCATTAACACTACCGCCGTTGGTGCTGAGATCGCCGACTGCTCAATAAAGCGTTGCACGTTTGAGGGTGTGAACTTTAAGGACGCTACGTTCAAGGGGAATCATGTCCAGGGCGACACCACTTTCGAGGAGTGCGACTTCACGAGTGTCGACCTGACGGGCAACTGGTGGAGGCGGGTGATGTTCGCGGGCTGCACCCTGGGGGAGGCGAACACCACGTTCTTGAAGGGCTTGCCGGACGTCACTGTTAAAGACTAGGTTGGGTGATCTCTACACTTCCCACTGATATACTGGCGTGTCGTACGCGACAGCCAAATGTCGGGTTGGGTTCTCTCTACACTTCCCACTGATAT
>NZ_KV816983.1:212618-212837 GCF_001814535.1 Actinomyces sp. HMSC065F12 | reverse complement strand
TGGGTTCTCTCTACATTTCCCACTGATATACTGGCAATCGCGCTACGAACGGCTGACCGAAGGTTGGGTTCTCTCTACACTTCCCACTGATATACTGGTTCTCTGAGCATATCCATGACTTGTTGGGTTCTCTCTACACTTCCCACTGATATACTGGAGACTGATAAGCTCTCACCGAGGGGTGCGTTGGGTTCTCTCTACATTTCCCACTGATATACT
>NZ_KV816983.1:212235-212518 GCF_001814535.1 Actinomyces sp. HMSC065F12 | reverse complement strand
AAAAGTGGCGGTTTGACACTCGTAAAAGTGAGTGTTGAGCCGCCTTTTTCATGTCCGTGCGGTTGATCTTAACTAAGAGTAGATATAAACTGTTTACTAGTTGCTCTGGCCGTTGACGCTCCGCTTACAAGGATGACGCCGATGACCAGAGCTTTATTTCGACGTACAAAAGGAAAACCGTGAACGCTAGGTTGGGTTCTCTCTACACTTCCCACTGATATACTGGCAAGCGTTTTGCCTCAGCCGAAAGACTTGTTGGGTTCTCTCTACACTTCCCACTGAT
>NZ_KV816983.1:186295-212135 GCF_001814535.1 Actinomyces sp. HMSC065F12 | reverse complement strand
TCATGCCCGCACGATGGTATCGATTAAAAACTGGCGCACGATCACACAGCCCGACCAACTTTCGCACCACCCAGTCCAAGCGTTTTATCCCAGCCGCAAGACTTTTCGCCGGGGTGTTTTGGCACGCTGGAGCTCAACCCACACTCACCACGGACTGCCTGCGCCGTTGACCACCGACCTTCGCCCCATCACCCGCCCAGGTGCTTCCTCGCCCGACCTTTAAGTTATTCACCCCAGGCAGACTCCACTAGCCGCAACTAGGTTGATCATGAGTTCTTTTCAACCACGCAAACCCGCCGGGAGCCCTCAGGGCGGACAGTTCGACTCTAAGCCCCACTCCCCCGTTGATCTGGACGCTTCAAAAGCAGAGCTCGACCTGGGTGCGTTTGGCGACGACTATGACGGCGCGTTCGAGGCGTATTGCCAGCACGCGCGTCTGACATTCGGGTCGCTAGATGACGTGCAGATTGCCAGGATCGCGATCGCGAAAGTACAAAGCGAGCCGATCGGTGAGATCAGTGATGAGTTCGCCCACAAGGTCGTCACACTCATCGGCTTTGCTTCTCGCCAGGCGGGGGTCAAGGTGGGTGCCTACGCGACGTCGTGGCGGTATGAGCAGTCATCGAACAGTGAGGCCGTCTCCCGCATGGCTGACTATTACTGGCGGGCGTGTGAAATGTGTGAGGCGCTGCCCTCCGACCGGCGTACTCTCATGGCGGTGGGGCAGCTGTTTGGCGACTGGGTGGCCGAGCGGGAACGTGGCCGCATTCAAGAGGCGAACCTCCAGCTGGACAAGGACGTTCTCGTGGTGGAGGCGCCCGGCTGGGATGGTGAGTGCCCCAGGTGCGGGAAGCGTGCGCTGGACATGGATCCCACTGCCGCATGGTGTTCATCGTGTGGTTCCCGGTGGTCGAACCTGTCGGCGTCGAGGCGTGTTTTTTCCGGTATTTCGCGTTTTTTCGAGTCGTGATTCCTCCCCACGCCTGAAGGCGGGGTTTTCCGCACTATCCGGTGACACGGGCTGACTGTCCGTCCCACAAGATTGAACATGGCTGCCAAAAATAATTCGCGTGATCGGGCTTTGGCGTACGTGGCCCGTGAGATCGCATCCCAGGAACGTGTGCGCGCACAAGCTTTATCAGCTATTTCCCCGTTTTCGTCAGCCCAGGCGAGGCAAGCCCTGGAGGAAACGGTGCGCACGTGTGACCTGGTGTGTGACGCGCTGGTGGCTGCCCGTCGTCATATTCTTGCGGCGGGGTAACTCCAAGGAAGGTTTTTCTCCCATGTTGATTCCCACTGATAACGTCGTTGAGGGCCTGTCCACTCTTGCGCGTCTGCGTCGCGAGGTCGAAATCCTCCAGGTGCGTGTCGCCCACGCTGAACGCATCCTGTCGGACGGAGTGATGGACGTGATTGGCGAACATGCTGTCCAGGCGTTCGGCGCTGATGCCGTGAGTTTTGTGTGGCCGGATGGCGAGAGCGTGCCGCGAGTGGAGTGCGTGCTGCGCAATGGTGAGCCTGTGGGGGGTGAGGCTGTGGAGCGCGTGCAGGTAGATGCGTCTGTTTTGCTCCCACTGCTGGATCGCTCCTCGTTTGACCGCGAGTTTGGCCAGAAGATTTTCGAGTGGAGGCGGTCGTGATGTCGCGGTTTTTGCATCATCCGCGCCGCGTGAGCGATCAGCCGTTTTGGAATGCGGACTGCCCGTCGGGTAAATGCTGTTGGGCGTCTCGTGGTGCTGCCAGGCGTGAGGCGCGCAGGCTGGATCCGTCGGGCGCGATCCGCGCGTTCAAGTGTTCGCTGTGCGGCCAGTTCCATACGGGTCATGCTCTCGGTCATCCACGGCAGTGGCATCGTGAGCTTCATGCTGGTGATGCTGCCTGACAGGCTTGACGCCCTCCCCTGCCTGAAGGCGAGGGTGTTCCTACGCGAACTTGACGAAAGCGTGTTTGGTGGGTTCGCCTGCGTACGGGGGGTGCGCCTGACGGTCCCTACACACCCCTGCGGCGACAAGAATGTTCACTGCTGCGTTCCAGTCACGGCCTAGGATCCACTGGCAGTGTGGGTATTGCCATGTTCAGATGTAGTTAAAAGGCCCCGGTCATGTGCGCGTTGCCCATGAGGGCTAGAGGCTTGACCGGGGATCTACTGATTGTGAGTGTAGCAGACGTTTTCGAAGGCGCGTGGTGTTGAGTGTGTTGCGTGTTGGCCGCAACCATGAGGGGGCGTGATGAGCGAAGACATGAAGCCGAGTGTGCCTGCTGGCGATCCGAATCCTGGTGCGCCCAGGCAGAAAGGGCCGTCCACCTTGGATAAGGGTGCGGCTGCCGCGTCGAAGGCTGCGGGTGTGGCCGTGTCGGCGTACACAGGGTCGAAGGCTGCCGGTAAGGCGGTGGAGAAGGTTGCCTCGTCGAAAGCCGGGTCGAAAGTGATAAAAGGCCTGCTGGTGGGTGGCGTGGTGTTGTCGCTGATCGGCCCGTTGTCCACGTTGTCTGTGCCGTTGATGGTGGGCGCAGCACTGTCAGCTACGAATTCGGATTCAGCGTATGCGGGTGCCATTGCTGACGGGGACTCGTCGACGGACATGTGTTTCACGTTGTCGGGGGATGTCAAGGGTGCGGGTTCGTTCACGTCTGCTGACCAGGTGAAAAACGCGAAGGCGATTATTGAGGCGACGATGAAGCGCGGGTTGAAAACGGAAGACGCGATTATTGCCGTGATGGTGGCGATGGCGGAGTCGTCACTGAAAAACATTGGGCATGGCGATGCTGCCGGTCCGGATTCGCGTGGGTTGTTTCAGCAGCGTTCGGGATGGGGGCCTGAGGCTGACCGGATGGATCCAGCAAAGGCGACGAACCTGTTTTTGAATTCTCTGACGGACCCGAAGTTGTACGTGTATGAGTCGTCGAAGCGTGTGAACGGGACACCGACGTCGCGGTACAGTCTGGATCCGTGGGTGGTGGCGCAGGCTGTTCAGCGGTCGGCGTTTTCTGATGGGAGTAACTACAGGAAGTATTACGCTGCGGCCAGGCAGATGGTGGCGGGGGTGACCTCTGGTAGTGGGGCGTGTGGCCCTGTGTCAGCGGATGCGAAGGGTGTGATTGCGGAGGCTCGTCGTCATGTGGGTAAGCCGTATGTGTGGGCTGCGTCGGGGCCGGATTCGTTTGATTGTTCGGGGTTGATGATGTACGTGTACGCGAAGGCAGGTATTCAGTTGCCTCGCACGGCGGCCCAGCAGTACGCGTGGTCGAAAAAGTTTCCGCGTTCTCAGGCGCAGCCGGGTGACTTGTTGTTTTGGAAGAATAACGAAATGGGTGTGTATCACGTGGCGATGTATATAGGTGATGGGAAAATGATTGAGGCTCCTGCTCCTGGTTTGACGCTGCGTGAGGTCCCGCTGTACGGGGCTGATTTGATGAGTCAGGTGGGCAGGCCGTTTGCGACGAAATAGGTGTGTGGAGGTATGCGATGAGTGATCGGCGCGGGAAAATAATCGCTGGCATCATGATCGGTGTTTTCGTCGTGGTAGGCGGACTCTTAGTGTGGTGGCTCCGCCCCGTACCGCCCGGTGACACTGGCCAGTCCGTGGCCCAATCCGTGGCCCAGTCGGATGCTCAAAGCGCGGGCGGAACTGTCAGACATGACGAGTCGGACTCGCCTGACACGGACGCCACCCAGTCAGCCTCCCCCGTTGCAAAGCGCCGCCCTCCCACCCCACCCACTGCGCCTGTGGAAGGCGACGGAACAACACAGTTTTCAACCTCGTGGCCGACCACGATGAATCCCGATCGCCTGCCTGAAAACGGCGGGTTCGCGAGCCTGCGTCTTGTTCCCAACAATGGCGTGTATGCGGATGAGGATGTGTGGGAGGCTGCCGACGCGGCTGCGCATTTTCTGGATGCGGCCTGGAGGATTGACGAGGACTCCCCTACCCCGCTGGTGGGTGTGCAGGAGGCGTGCGCCGAGTACGGGACAGGGCGCACATGCTCGAACCTTCCCGAGCTGACTGACCTCCAGTTGGAGAATTGGCGTTACACACTGTCCATGAGCTCGAACATGTTGTATTCGGTGCGTATTTTGTACACGATTCCTGCTGTGGATGAGCAGAAAAATCCGGACAGAATCTGCTTGACGACCGCGTTTGAGATCAACGTGCGTGGCTGGGATGGCCAGGTCAATCCGTTTGGCGGTGTGAACGGGCAGGAGGCGTGCATGGTGCGCACGAGTGTGGGGTGGCGTGTGGATGAGATGCCGAAAATGATGCCGACGGGTCCGGTGGAGTATTTCATGGAGTGGGCTCCCGACCGGGTGATTGAGGGTCAGCCTGAAGGCTGACGGTCGTGTCGCGCCAGTTGGCGTATCGTCCCACAAGGAGGGTCAGCATGGGCGTGGAGCGCCCGTAACTGACTTGTAAAGGATGACTGCCATGACGGTGCGCCGCCAACTTATTACCAGCCCTGGGCAGGCTTTATTCCCCACGACTGACCCGATGTCCGTGTTGGATGCTCATAATTCGTTCGCTCAGCTGTCCGGCGTACCCGTCCCTCAGCTTGAGTACGACCCGTGCTGCGTCATGCCCGTGCCCGTCACGCCCGCGCAGTGGCCGAACGGTCGCAAACGCTGGGAGGGTGTGAAACCGTCGTTCATGTGTCACCCGCTCATGTGGCTGCCGACAAACCTGTCGACGCTCGTGGTGGATGAGCGCTGTGGACTCAGTGAGGATCCTGCCGCGCACGTGGCTCGCGTGATGGTGGAGGTGACGCGTGCTGGACTGTACGACGTGGAGTCGGGAACGTGGGAAGACGTACTGGAACCCTACGGTTTTGACGTGCTGGACCCTGCCCACCAGGCGCGTATCGGCGTGTGGCTGGCGGGCGGTGAGGATAAGGTTCTGGACTCTGTTGATCTGACTGGCCGCTTTAATGAGGCTGACCCGTCGTGGGCGATGCGCGAACTCGTGGATTACCTGCCCTTGTTGTGGGCGTACTCCACGTATCATCATGCGGCGTATTTGGTCGATGAGACCCGGCTGATTGTCGGCGGGTTCGACGAGTATGGTGCTCGCGCGAACGCTGACGCTGTGGCGTCCCTGGCTGGCCTGGCCGATATTTGTCTGACTCACGCGTTTACTGGCGAGAATGCTCGTGACCTGTTTATTTACCCTGGCGGGTTTGACCAGATGGCCAAGGATGCGCTCGTTTTGGCTGCAATGAGCGAGGTGGACATGGATGCGGTGAACACGCTTGCTGGTCAGGCGTTGCGCTCGTTCGTGGAGATTCGCAGCTTTTATGAGGATGCTGCCCGCATGGCGGAAGACTTGCTGTGGCCTGCGGCTCAGTGAAAGTGCTGGGGGTCGACCAGTCGCTGACGTGTAGTGGCCTGGCTCTGGTCTGTTCGGGCCGGGTGGAGCGCGTGTGGTCACTCAAGCCGAAGATGCGTGGCAATGAGCGTTTGCGCCTGATCGTGTCGAGCGTGCTGGAGGCGGCTCAGGGGGTGGATGTTGTGGTTGTTGAAGGCCCGTCCATGCATTCCCAGGGTCGTAGTCTTGTCCAGTTGTACGGGTTGTTCACGTTGTTGACGTACAGCTTGTGGGTTGCTGGGGTGCGTACGGTGGTGGTTCCGCCCACGGTTCGCGCCATGTATGCGACGGGGCGTGGGAACGCGAACAAGGATGCTGTTCTGCTCGCGGTGGCGCGCCGCTACCCGAATGTGGACGTGCAGGACAATAATCAGGCGGACGCGTTGGCGATGGCTGCGTTGGTGTGCCGAGCGTTGGGTGAGCCTGTTGCTGGTGAGACCGTGCCGCAGGCTGCGCTTCGGGCTGTCGACCGGGTTGAGGTGTGAGCCTGGTGGACGGGTTCCATATTCCGGTTGGTAACACGCACGTTTTTGTCCCCACTGCGCACGTGATGGCTGATCTGGCTGTGGCGGACATGGTGCTCGCGTGGGTGGATGCGAACATGGATCTTCCGGTTGGTAACGCCGTGTACCTGGTGGACGCGCTGATGGGCGAACTGTCGGACGAGGTGGGTGACCTGGAGATTCAGGTGCGTGAGCCGGGCTGGTCGGAACCGAAGGTCGCGTTGGCGGACACGATGACGGGTGAGCGTGCGGGTTTTGTGGCGCGTCAGAGTTTTTTGGCGGGCGTCCTGGTGATTGCGAACGTGGCTCTCGATTTGGGGTATGGGGCTCGGTGTGTGGAGGCTGGCGCTGCCGAACTGGTGAGGTGTGCGCAGCCGTTGACAGTGTTGTCGCCTGTGCGTCGCGGGTGGTGGCGGCGCGTGTGGGATCACCGTCCCACAAGGAGGGGCAGAACGCATTAGAAACTACCGAGTAGTGAGGCGCCATGTTTGTTCATCTTCACACGCACACGGAACACTCCCCCCTGGATGGGCTCACCCAGGTTGGTCAGTTGGCGGCGCACGAGGAGGCGGCTGGCGCTAGTGCCGTGGCTATCACGGATCACGGGTCGATCATGGGGTGGCGCGCGTTGCACCGGGCGTGCCGGGGGCGCAGCCTGTTCCCTATTTACGGTGTGGAAGCCTATCTGGCGATTGGTGGGCGTTTTGACCGTCAGGTGCTGGAGGTGCCGGGAGATTCGGGGAGTGTGGACCGTGAGGATGCGGGCACGAAAACGCGTCGCTACTACCACATCACTCTGCTCGCGGAAAATGAAGACGGGTATCGCAACATTATCCGCATGATGAACGCTGCGGAAGATTCCTACTGGTATCACCCGCAGGTTGACTATGACTTGCTTGAGCAGTTCGGGCGGGGCGTGATCGTCCTGTCGGGTTGTCTGGGCGGGCCGGT
Source organism: Actinomyces sp. HMSC065F12 (assembly GCF_001814535.1). Lineage (NCBI taxonomy): Bacteria > Bacillati > Actinomycetota > Actinomycetes > Actinomycetales > Actinomycetaceae > Actinomyces > Actinomyces sp. HMSC065F12. The sequence continues at coordinate 205,324 of NZ_KV816983.1, read as the reverse complement.
GGCAACCCACCTGTCGATGGGTGATGAGCAGGGTGCGCGCGACGCTTTGGACTGTATGATTCGCGCGGTCGGCAAGGACAATGTGTATGTGGAGGTCATGAGTCACGGTATTGCGGGCGAGGAGGAGACTGCCCCACTGTTGGCTGATCTGGCCGAGGAGTACGATCTGCCCCTGGTGGCCACGAATGACGCGCATTTTTTGGACGAGTCGCACGATGTGGCGCACGACGCGTGGCTGTGCCTGTCCACCCATAAGCGTGTGAAGGATAGTGACAGGTTCCGTTTTAACGGTCAGGGTTACCATGTGCGCAGTGAGGCTCAGATGCGGGCGCTGCGTAGTGAGGACTGGTGGGGTCGCGCGTGTGATGAGACGGTGAGGCTGGCTCAGCGTATTGGGCGGGATGTGGCCCCCGAACCGTCGTCACTGTTGCCGCATTTTGACTTGCCGGACGGGTGGGAGTCGAGCGTTCGGTATTTCCACCACCTGGTCAAGCGGGGCGCGTTGGCAAAGTATGGGGAGGATCCTGCGCGACCTGGCCACCTGCCGAAAAGGGTGGCGGACCGGTTGCGCTGGGAGTCGACCGTCATTACTGGCGCGGACGTGGCGGACTACTTCCTGATCTTGCATGATCTGATCCGGTGGTGTCATTCTACGGACCCCCTGCCTGGCGATGAGGGGGTGAAGAAGCCGATCCGTACGGGGCCGGGGCGTGGCAGTGCTGCCGGGTCGTGCGTGGCGTACTGCCTTGGGATCACGAATGTGGACCCGTTGGAGCATGGGCTGTTGTTTGAACGGTTTTTGAACCCTGAGCGCGTGGGGTTGCCGGATATTGACACGGATTTTGAGCGGGGTCGCCGCCTGGAAGTGTTGGAGTATTTGCAGCGCCGTTATGGGGTGGATCATGTGGCGCGTGTGGGGACGTTCGGTATTGACCGGTCGCGTCAGGCTCTCAAGGATGCTGCGCGCGTGTTGGACGTGCCGAGCGTGGGGGTTCAGTTGGCGGAGCAGGTTCCCGTGTTTGAGGGTGCTCCGTTGCCGATTGACGCGGTGGCTGTGGGGGATGATCCTGTGGGTGAGCCGTTCCGGCGCGTGATGAGAAAGCATGGTGAGGATGCTGTGCGCGTGTTGGATGTTGCTCGCGTGATGGAGGGGTCGGTCCGGTCGAATTCGATCCACGCGTGTGCAACGATCGTGGCGGATGCTCCGTTGGGTGAGCTGGTGCCGCTGCGTTATGAGCGCGTGAAAGGTGAGCCGGTGGAGGGCGCTCCCAGGGTTGCCGGTTGGGAGGGTGGCGACTTGGAGGAGATCGGCTTGTTGAAGCTGGATGTGCTCGGGTTGAAGACGTTGGATCTGATTGCGTTGGCGTGTGACATGGTGCGCGCGAATTATGGGGTGGATGTGGATTTCAGCGTGTTGCGTCCTGGGTCTGACACGTCTGAGGTGGGTCGTGAGCGTGATCGCCTCGCGTTTGAGTTGATTGCGCAGGGCAGGACGGCTGGCGTGTTCCAGTTGGGGTCGGATGGGATGAAGAAGTTGGCGCGTGAGGTGGGGCCGACGAACATTGCGGATGTGACTGCTCTGGTTGCCCTGTATCGTCCCGGCCCGATGGCGGCTGACATGCATCACACGTATGCGCGGCGGAAGAATGGGCGTGAGGCCGTGTCGTATGACGATTTGACGGGTCGGGCGGATGAGCAGCGGGTGATTGCGTCCGTGTTGGATGAGACGTTTGGGACGTGTTGTTTCCAGGAGCAGTTGATGGCGTTGGGGTCGGCTGTTGGCGGTTTGGATGCGGCGTGGACGAACCGGTTGCGTAAGGCGTTTTCGAAGAAGAAGAAGGATTTGATGGATGAGGTGCGTGCCGTGTTTTTTGAGGGCGCGCAATCTGGGAAAGGGCCGGGGGGTGTGCGTTTTAGCCTGTCCACGTTGGAGGGGTTGTGGCGCGTGTTTGAGGGGTCGGCGTCGTATTTGTTTAACAAGTCTCACGCGGCGTGTTATGCGCATGTGGCGTGGCAGTGTGCCTATTTGAAGGCGTCGTGGCCTGCGGAGTTCGGTGCGGCAGTGTTGGCGATAACGGAGCGGTCGAAGGATCGTGAGCGTGCGGACATGTTGAGTTCTTTGACTGCTGAGGGCGTGCAGATTTGTGCGCCTGACGTGAATTCGTCTGCCGTGTCGACGACGGCGGTGGGCGGGAAAGTGTTGATGGGGTTGGGCGAGGTGAAGGGCGTGGGGAAGGCTGGTGAGGCGATTGTGGCGGAGCGGGAGGAGTCCGGGCCGTTTACGTCATTGGCGGATCTGATGCGTCGTATTGCGCCGAAAAAGATGACGATGGGGGCGGTTGAGGCGTTGGTGGATGCGGGCGCGTTGGATGCGTTTGGGTCTCGTTTGGGGGTGTTGATGGTGTGTCGGTCTGCGCGCGAGTGGGATGTGCCTGTTCCGAGGTTTTCGTTTGGAGTGTTGGAGGCGGATGCGCGTCAGCGTGCCCGTCTGGGTGCGGGCCTGGGCGTGTCACCGTTGGTTCGTTTGTCTGGCGAGGTGGGTGAGTGGTGTGAGGCTCGCGGTTTTGATGTGGTGGACATTTCGGATGTTGGCGTGGGTGATGCGGGTGCTCGTGTGCGCGTGGTGGGCGTGTTGACGGGCTGGGATGTGCGTCAGGGGCGGAAGTCTCGGTATGTGCGCGTGGAGTTGGAGGGGTCGGATCGTCGTGTGGTGACGGGTGTGGGCTTTTCGCGCGTGGTGGAGTCTGTGGAGCGTAGTGAGGATGCGCCGCGTGTGGGGGATGTGGTGTGTGCGCTGGTGGATGTGGAGGTGACTGGTGGGGAGAGTGTGGATTCTGATGATGGTGAGGAGCCGAGTGAGGCGTATGTGCAGGTGAAGGTGGCGAGCGTGGAGCGCGTGGGTGTGGTGGATTGTGGTCGCCGCCCGAATATGGGGTTGAGGGATCCTCGTCGTGTGCGCGTGGTGGAGTCGGTGTTGGATGTGACGGATCAGTGTGCTGCGTCGGCGTGGATTCACGATGATGTGCGGGATGTGAGGTTTTTTAATGCTCCCGAGGGGTGTGAGGAGCATGTGGTGGTTGTGGGTGCGGGTAACGTGTTGGCGTGGGCGAGTGCCCGGCCACGGTTTGGGTGGCGTTAGTCACATCCGCGTCCCACAAGTAGGGGCATGAATGATGCGAAAGTGGATGCCGGGTGGGTGTGGCTGGCTGTGAGTGTCCTGATAGGCATGGCGTTGTCGTGGCTGGTGGGCGCTCATGGTGGCGGTTTTTTTGGTGTGCTGGTGGTTGTGTGCGCGGTGCCTGTCCCGTCGATGGTGGTGTTGGGTCGCTGCCTGGTCAGTGCGGGGAGTGTGGCGGACGCGTTGAGTGTGAGCGCGATGCTGGTGGTGTGTGGCGCGGTGTGCCTGGTGGGGGCTGTGCTGGTTGCTCCCGTGTTAGTGGGGTTGTCGCGCGTGGGGGTGGCTGGCTGGTTGCTGTCGTGGGGCGCGGCGTTGTGGAATGCGCGTTCCCTGGTGGCGAGTTCCAACTGATGTCGATGCGGGCTGATTTTCGCTTGCTCGTGCGCTGACCCGCCCAACTTTCGCACCACTCCACTCAAGCGTGGTGATGGGGTGTGTGTTCGCTCAAGGTACCCCCCACCCGACCAGCAACATGCGGGCAGAAGACAGGCAAATAGCTCCGGGGCTGTGCCTGACAAGGCTTGGCCGAGTCTTTGATGGGTGTCGCGGCAAGCTGGTGCGTACCTTGTGTGCCGGGTGACTTTGAGCCGCAACTAGGTCCCCCATGACTTCCTCGTTTCAGCCTCGCAAGCCTGCCGGGAGCCCTCAGGGCGGGCAGTTTGACAATAAGCCGCACGACCAGATCATGCCGGAACTGGACGAGCCGGTTCTCCAAGGGTCCATTTGGTCTCTCCCATCGTGGGACATGGTGGAGAAGGATCCGCGTGCGCTCCTGGAGTATTCGCGTGAAGCGGTGATTCGTACTCTTGGCAGATTCAACGTGTCCCGCTACCACACGCATTTTCGCGGTGAGGTTGACTTGTCGGAACTGGATGTTGAAGAACTGGCGTCTGAAGTGTGTGCCAAAGTGTATGAGCGTGAGGATAAGCAGGGCCTTCGTGACGTGGGCCAGTTTGTGGGCGGTGTTGCCCGAAACGTGGTGCGTGACGCGCTCAGAGGGTCGCTGAACAGTGTGGACGTGAAGGCCGGTGCTATCTATTCGGTGGAGCGTGACAACCTGGAGCAGGTGAAAGGCCATAACTTGACGACCAGTGAGGAGGATGAGCTGGCCGAACAGATTCGTTCCACGTGGCGTGAAAAGTATGGCGGGAAGCGGAGTCCGATCAAGGGGTTTCACCGGAGGATGGCCCGTGAAATGTCGGATTCTGAGGGCGCGTTTAACACGATGGCTGCGGGTTCGGGCGCGATGGAAGACCTGATTCGTGAGCAGCAGCATTTTGAGAAGCGTGCTGAGCGCATTGTGAATGAGCGTGCGGCTGGGCAGCGGTGGCAGTCGGCTGTGCGCCAGTTGGAAAACAAGATGGGTAGGCCGTTGACTGATTCTGAGGAGGATATTGTGGCGCTGCGTGTGCGCCGGATTTTTCGTGAGTCGGATACTGCGCCGCGCGAGTTTTTCCACCGTGAACCCACGTCGTTTACGGACTCCCCGTGGGACGCGTGGTCGGCTGCTGCGGACAATTTGACGTCGAACAAGATGCGTGGCGGGGCGAGGGGTGCCCGGATGATTGCGTGGAATGCTGTTGCGGAGGCGCATGACGCTCCGATGGTGAAAGTGGGGTCGATGTCGAGCCGTGAGGCTGCTGGTGCCCGTAACGCGGTGTTGAGCAGTGAGGGTGGCGTGCTGGGTGTGGCGCGCGCGTGGGAGGACGGTGTGGACACTTCCCTTCAGGACGCGTTGTTTGCCCCGTTTGGCCGGTGTAGTACGCGACGCAAGCAGGCGATTGTGGATGAGCTGGTGCGCCTGGGTCCTACTGCGGACATGATGTGGGAGTCGAGCGTGGCGACCGCGAACAAGCGTAACGAGAAGAAGATTCATTCGTTTGGCTTGTGAGCCGCAACTGTGTGACGTAACGGTGCGATGGCGTGGTTTTGTCGCATTAGTAGAAGTGTATGGGTCGTAGAGAAAGGTACGGTCATGTTCGTGTCGAGGGTGCTGGTGAGTGCCGAAAAGGTGAATCTTGCTGGCGGGTGGAATGTGTTTTGGGCGCAGGTGAAAGGCCAGCTCGGAGGCATTACCACTCTTTTAACTGTTATTGGCGCGCTTTTGGTGGTCGTGGCGTTGGTCATGTGGCTGATGGAACGACGCCGCTCCGGTTCTGCTGGCATGGGTCAAGGCGCCCAGAAAGTCATGTGGGCCGGTATCGTGGGCGCTGTCCTGGCCGCGCCAGGGTTCATTCTGCCGATCATGCTGGGCATTATCGACTTGGTAATTAACTCGATCATGTCGGTCATGAGTATCGGCGGCGGCACCGTGTAGGCGCACAGGCGTGTACTGCTATGACCTGACGACCCTGATCGGTGATCGGCGTAACGATTTGCGTGAGATCACCGTGGCGACAGTGGACGTGAAGCCGAAAACGTTCGGTGTCGCCCTGGCTTCCAGTGTGGTCGGCTTGATAGTGATGGCGCTCGTGTGGCCCCTGATCGGCTATTACGCGGTTCTCGCCTTGCCGCTGGTCGTGGGGGCTGCGGAAGCGCTGTTCGTCATGCGCACGAACGATTCGCGCAGGCTCCCGCAGTACAGAGCACTCATGGATTCGCGCAAGGCCCGCAAACAAATAGGGACGTTCGTGGTGGGCACGCGCACAGTCGACCCGTCTGTCCGCACGAACGGCACACTGTCCCAACGCTGCCTCGTGGGGACGATGGGTGAGCCGGATGAGGACGTGTCCCACAAGATTGAGAGTCTGCTGAATGTATAAGACAGTGGTTCGTGAAGCGTGGTCGTACGTGCGCACCTCGTGGTGTGTCGTTCTGATTGCCGTTGTGGCGTTCATGGTGGCCGCAATGGCCGCCACCCCCGCGCAGGCTCAACCGGTTCAGCCACTCGCCTTGTCCACGGTTGAACCCACTGTTTTTCCCGCCGCCCCCGTCAAAGACCCGTACGCAGAGTTCAACTGCGAGGAGCGTTCGTGCCTGCCCCTGTACCGGTGGAAAGATGCGACAGCGCTTCTTCACCAGCGGCAGCCGTCCGGCCTGTTCAATATCCCCACTCAGATCCGCACCATCACTAAAGGCGCGTCCCACTCCATGTTCATGACGGTCGGTAACGCGTTGTGGTCGGTGACAATGGCGGTGACCGAGTGGGCGTCCAACCTGGATGTGCTCAAAGGTGCGGGCGCGAAGATTGACGGCGTGGTCGGCAAGCTGGGGAAACTGCTTCTGGACCCTTCCACGATCATTATTCCCGCGCTCATGGGGTGCGCCGTGATCTGGGTGCTGTGGCAGACGTATCGGCGTAATGCCGGAATGATGGCGTTCCGCAAGCTGGGCATGTCCATTGTGACGCTCAGCCTGATCGGCGCGATGGTGACGGGCGCCGCCCAAACCACGAAAGGCGGTGACGACGGGTTCAACCCAGGGTTCTTATCTCCCGGCTGGTTCGCCCAAACCACGTCAAACGTGATTGATGCGGGCGCGTCAAGTATCGCCCAGTTCTCCATCGTGTCGAACAGTAATGATCTGGCTGACACGAGTGGGCGCGGCAGCTTCGAGTGCGGCCAGTATGTCAACATGCTGCGTAACGCGTACACGAGCCAGACGACACGCGACAGCGGGTATAAGGGTAGCGCGACCGTTCCACTATTGTTGTCGAGCCTGTGGGAGAACACGGGGCTGAGAATCTGGCAGGACGAGCAGCTGGGGTCGAGCTATTTTGCCAGCAAGAATTACTGTCACCTGTTGGAGTGGCAGTCGAACATTCCGCCGTCCGAGCAGGCTGCGATCGCTAATCGTGGTATTGACGTGACTGAAAGTGTCAAGGCAAACGCTTCTGCCCCCGCGTGGGGTCCGGCGAACTACCCCGTGTTTGATGACAAGACACAGATCGACGTGACGAGCTACGTGATCGACCAGGCGATGGTCGGGTGGGCTGTGTGTGAGCCTGGTGGGAGCGTGAAGGCAGCGTTCGCTGAAGGAAAATGGAAACCGCTGCATGACGCGTCCGACCTGGAGGCGGGCTGCAACCTGTGGTGGAACGCGAACGGTCAAGACAAGAATGTCATGAAGCCGAACCAGAACTTCCTGTTTTTCGGCAAGAACGTGGAGGGGTCTGTCGCCAACTACGATGCGTTGGATGCTGGTGAAACACCATCGGACATCTACCACGTGACGAGTGGTGGAATGGACTCGTATCAGCGTGAAAGCATAGTGAACTACCTGGCGAAACTACATGGGGACGCTCCCGGTGGTGCAAACGCGTTCATGTACGTGCTGACCGCTTTCACAACAATGATCGTGTTTGCTGGCGCGTCACTGGTGATCGTGATTTCCAAGATTGCGATTCTGGTGTACATGCTGCTGATGCTGCTGGTCCTGGTAATTTCACTGTGGCCTGGCAAGTCGGACGACCACTTGGTGAAGAAGTTCTTCAAAGAGTTTGTGGGCGTGGTGATTGTCGGGTTCGGGTATTCACTGATCCTGGGTGCGCTCGTGTTCCTGACTATTTTGACGACGGACGGTTTGGCTGGCGTCGGGTCGACGGATGGCCCCCTGTCGATGGGTCAGATGGTGGTGGTTGCTGTCGCCCCTCTGGGTGCCGCCTTCATTTTGAAGATGTTCTTCAAGAACATGCTGCACATGCCTGACCCGCTCAGCGCGAAAGGTGCGCTCGGCTACGGCATGATGGGCGGTTTGATTGGTGCCGGTGGTATGGGCGCGATGCAGGGTGCCGCGCGTAATGGTGCGGGTGCTGCCAGAAGGCTGGCGTCAGCTGGCGCGAAGAAGCTGACCGGCGCGAAGGCTGGTGGCACGAGTACGGGTGAAAAGGTTGCGTCCAACTTGTCGAACTCGAAGATGGCGAAGAACGCTCCGTCGGGTTCGGAGCTCAAGCAGGCGCGCAGGAATCTACGTCGTGGTGGCGTGCCTGATTCTGTGTCCGTACAGTCGGACGGAACCCAGGATGTGCGTCTCGCGGATTCTCCGAAGCTTGTCGATCATGGCGGTCGCGTATCCAACCTGGCTGCTGACGTGGGTCGCGGGGCTGTGTCCAGTGCCGAAGAGTTGCGTGATAAGTGGGCTGGCGCGTCTGCCGGTGAGCGCGCACGCATGGTGGGTGGCAGCGTGGCGAAAGTGGCTGCTCTGGGTGGCGCAGGGGTTTTGGCTGCCGGGGCCCTGGGAACTCTCGCACCGTTGGCGTTACCCGCTTTGGCCGGATTCCCCGCCGTCCAGTCCGCCGCGTCGAACGCGGTGAGGCATATTCGTGACCGCCGTCAGGCACCCCTGCTCGATGAGGTGAACCGGATGCGTCAGGAACGCGAGCTGGCGCAGAAGGCTGCCGATTTTGACAATAAGGTGAATGCTGAGCTGGAGCGTGACCGGGTGAAGGCTGCTGCTCAGGCTCGCCGCGAGGCGGCTACCTTGCAGGGTCAGCCTGCCGGTGGGGCTTTGTCCCCGCAGAGCCAGCCTGCCGGTGCGCCGACGGAGCCTGGTTTTGTGCGCGACGTGCCGCCCGAACCGGAGTACGTGCCCGAGGCGGAGGACCCGACGCAGTACGCTCCCCCGCCGGACTATGACGCGATGGAGGCGGAGGCTGTCAGACGCGAGGAGCGTTTCGAGCGCATCTTTGGGTCTCAGCAGGATCAGGCCGCACCCCCGCAGGCATCACGCACGGTTGACCCGCCAGCTCGCCAGGCAGAGCCCGTCGAACCACTGCCCCGCCAGGCAGAGCCCACCAGGCCGCGACACATGGCCTCCCCCAGCCAGGAGAGGCGCGCAGACGTTCCAGCACCGAAACCCGTCACACCCGCGCCCGTGACTGGCACACCCGTGGAGCCGGGGAAAACGCCCGGTGAACGCCAGCAAACCCAGTCGATCGGGCGTGAAGAACGCGAACTTCGCTCCTAATAGCAGGTGGCTGCGTCGGACGACCAGGAGAACGAAATGTTCACCGACCCGTCCCCCTCGGCCACACCTGTGACCGTGCCGGACGTGGATACTGTCAGGGCTGCGAACCCGCTGCCGGACGTGGACTGTCCACCAGCGCTCAATGTCACTGTTCCGCCGCCACTCGCACTGAACGACACGCTGGCTGGTCCCGTGCACGTGACTGTGCTGGACGTGGACGCCCTGGATGGGGCAGGTGGAACGTATTCGGGTTCCGGTTCGGGGGCTGGGGCGGGAGCAGGTTCAGGCGCAGGCGCCGGTTCAGGGGCTGGGGCGGGAGCTGGCTCGGGCGCTGGTTCGGGCTTCTTCGGCTTTTCCACCGGCTTTTTGAACGTGCGGACCTTCTCAATTTCGGCCTTCAAGTCGGCAAGAGTCGTGTCGTAATCGTCAATGACAGTCCCGTCGAGCAGCGTGGTGGCGTCATTGACCAGCTGCGTCAGCCTCGCCGTGTCAGCCCCTTCAGGCGGTTTGGCGGCCAGGGTCGTAGCGTCGTCGATCAACAGGCGCAGCCGGGCTTTCTTTTCCAGCATCACTTCCGGTACGGACGGTTCGCGCACCACCACGGTGGACTGGGCGGATTGGGGTGCCCACGTGGGGGCGAGTTTCCACACGGCCAGGCCGACCGCGATGACAGTGAGCGTGATAAACGTGATGAGAATGGTGCGGGAGACGCGTTTGGACGACAGGTAGAACACTGCCCTGTCTTTTCGTGAGGCGCGCAGAGGTGTGGGCACCTTCTCGGGCTTCTTGCCGTGCAGCTGGTCGTACGCGTCCACCGTCGCATCCCTTTCTACGCGCACCGAACGGGGGTGCCACCACTGTGGGCGGTCACCCCCGTCAGGTCAGTGAATGTCACCACTCGTCGTCGAACTCGTCTTCTTCAACGACGGGCTCGGCTTTCGGCTGGGCTTTCGCCTTGCGGGCCGGGGCCTTGGAACGCTTACGCGGCGCATCGTCATCGTCACTGGCGCCCTTAGTGGTGCGGGTGACGTCGCACGTTGCGAAACGCAGTTCGGGGCCAATAGCGTCAGCGGTCAAAGCGAGCTTGTGACGCTTTTCGCCTTCCTTGGTTTCCCAGTTTTCCTGGCGGACGGTGCCGGTGGCGATCACGCGCATCCCCTTGCGCAGACTGTCGGCAACATTGTCGGCCAGTGGTGCCCACACGGTGACGTCCATGTACATGGTGTCCCCGTCAGCAAATTCGCCGGAGTTCTTGTCGAAGTAGCGTGGGGTGGACGCGATGGTGAGGTTGCAGACGGACTTGCCGGACTTGACGGACCGCAGCTCCGGGTCGCTCGTCAGGTTTCCAACGATTGTCAGGGTGGGTTCTTGAGCCATGGTAGTAACCTAACCTTTCTTGAGAGGGGGCCTTTCCCCTTCTAACGCCTCTTGTGGGACGCGCCTGGTGTTCGCGTACCGGGTTCAGTGCCACGAACAGTCAGTAGTATCAACGCTGGTCAGGGCGCTTGTGGCGGACGTGTCGAGGCGGCAGCGAACCATGCGCACGGCAAGAAGATGCGCACCAACCCAGTCCACTCCCCGCAGGTCACAATCGGTCAGCGTCGAGTTCGCAATGGTGGCTCCCATCATGGTGGCGCCAGTTAAAGTGCAGTCGGTTATGGTGACGTCGCGCGCAAGCATCCCGCTCAGGCAAGCGTGGGTGAGGGTGGTGTCTGTCAGTGTCGCCCCGTCGAGAGTGGTTCCACTCATGAGCGCGTGTTCCAGGTTCGTGTCCGTGATGGTGGTGCCGGTCAGGTTGGATCCGTGGAGTGTGGCGCCTGGCAGGTCGCACTGGTCGACGTGCGCCCCGTTCAGGGCGGTGTGCGCCATGTCAGCGTCCTCCAGTGTGCAGTCGGCTATGACGGCACCTGACAGTGTGGCGGAGTGGGCTTTCACGTGTGTGAGGTGGCAGTGTTCGAGTATGGAGCGTGGGGCGTACAAGGTGGTGAGCGTGACGTTTGTGAGGCGCGCGCGTGTGAGGGTGCTTTCTGCCAGTGTTGAGCTGGTGAGTGTGACGCGTGTGCCTGTTACGTCGTCCAGCGTGATGCTGCCGTTGCAGTTGTGCAGGTGGAGTCCGCTGATGGTGGCGCTCGTGATGGTGAGCCCGTCCACGTTCGCGCGTGTGAGTGTGCCTGTGGGTGCTGTGCCCCGATAGTGGGTGTGGGTGAGAGTGGTGCGGGAAGATGCGGGGCGGGCGTCGAGTGAGCTGGCTGGTATGAGCCGCAGGGATTTCGAGGTGTTTCCGAGACGGTAAGCGCCAGGGTATCGGCCTTTTTTGAGACGCAAGTACACGGCTCCTGTGGTGATGTGTTGGCGTGCCGCGACTTGGCCGGGCGTCAGCATGGTGTCCATGGGTGGCCTCCTGGTGTGGTGTTCCAGCCTTCCTTGTGGGACGGATTCAGCGTTCGCGGTGCGACTAGATGGGCAGCCGCAACTAGGTTACTCATGACTACTTCATTCCAACCTCGCAAGCCTGCCGGGTCACCCCAGGGCGGCCAGTTTGATTCCAAGCCCCACGCCACGTTGCCCGACCCTGTGCCTGAAGGCATATTCGGCCCACGGGGTTTTGTTGCCGAGTGCGGTGCGGAAGACACTCTGAAGCCGTATATTGGCGAATCCTGGCAGGATCCTCGTCTTGATTTCGCACCATTTGAGAACGTGTCCTCTGAAGATGCGGGAACACTGCTGAATCAGCTGCCCCAGTCGGTGGCTGAAGGGCGGCAAAATGGTGCTCCTATGGCCGGTCAGCTCCTCGTGTTGGCTCACAAGTATGGTGGGCGTGTGGGCGGCTATGTGGTGCGACCCCCGCGCATGGACGAGCGGGTGAGCATTGACTCCGTGACCTTGCCAATGGATGGGGATTTTGACGACAGTAGTAGCGCGTTCAGTGCTGTGCGTGATCGTTACGACCTGGACGCTTTAGACGAGCCGGACGGAGTGTCGTGGGACGGGCACAACGTGGAATTGTGGTGGGACTAGGCGTGAGCAAGCCGCGTGGTGGCGCTTGCCAACGTACCCAGGGCGAGTGCGAGTGAGATGGCGGCGAGTGCCGCGTAGGTTCGTATCATGCTCCACCTTGTGGGACGTGCTTCTAAAACCAGCACCCGACCATGCTGCTGTTCCCCTTGCGGATCATCTGTTCCATGCTGGCCTGCATGTTCGCGGAAAAACGGCAGTTTTTGAACAGGCAGTCACGCACGTCAGCCTGCGTCAGGTCGGTTTTCGTGAAGTCACAGTCCTCAAAGTAGGAGTTGGTGACGGTGGCTCCGGTGAACTTACAATCCTGGAACTTGCCCCCGCTCACATCCGCCATGTCCATCGTGGTGCCGCTGAAAATGCACTTGGTGAACGTCGTGTTGTCCACGTCAAGATGATTGAGAGTGGAGTTGGTGAAGTTGGTGCGCGCGAACTTGGTTTTACTGACGGTCAGCTCGTCGGCCTCCACGTGTGTCATGTCAATTTCAGTGAACGTGGAGTCGGTGATGGTGGCGTAGTTGGCTGTGGTGTTCCTGGCGTTGAGCTGGTTGTACAGGCCGTGCGTCGTGGTGGAGGAGGACAGGTTCGCTCCTCGAATGTCAGCAAAGTTGGACTCGCAGTGGGCGAATGTTGACGCGGTGAGAGTGGAATCCTCCAGTGAGGCATTGTCGAACGTGCAGTGGGTGAACTGGCTGTCTCGCATGTTGGCGCGCGCGGCACTGGCTGATCTGAAGGTGCAGTTGTCGAACGTGGAGAGGATGGATTGGACGCCGTCGAGTCGCGCGTTATTCAGGCTGGTTCCCGTCATGTGCGTGGTGCCGGTTGCGAGCGTGAGGTCAGCGTTGTCGAGGGTGACGCCCAGGAAGCGTCTTTGGTGAATGTCTGCCCCTGCAAGGTTGGCGCCTCGCATGTCGGCGTGAGTGTAGTTTTCTCCGAGCGGGTCAATGTCGAGGGTGGCGTGGGGCTTGTTGTCGAACTGGCCGCCCTGGGGTGACCCGGCGGGTTTGCGGGGCTGAAAAGAACTCATGGGGGTTCTAGTTGCGGCTAGCTGAGATTGCGAGAGACCGGCGGTGCTAAAGACACCGCCGATGAATCGCCCGTACCGCGTGGCCCCTCATAGTCGGCTGATCAACTACTCACGCCCACAAGGGTCGAGGATTCTTGCGCCAGACTTCATAAAGCGTTGACCCGCCTTCCGCAGTGAGCGCCAAGCCGTCGTGTCAGTGTCGCCGCGAAGCGAAACCAAGCCCGCATCCCGCAACCGCACAAGTGTGCGGAACGCGTCCAAGTCGAACGTGCAGGAGTCGAACACAACCCGCTTACAGTCAACCTTGTCCAACCGCCAGCCGGTAAAGTCACAGCCGGTGAACGTGGTGTCGCGAACAGTCATCCCGGTCGTATCACACGCGCGCAGCGTGAGCCGGTCTATCCACGACTTGCTGATTCGAACCCAGTGCAGGTCGCAATTCTCCAGCAACACCCCGTCAGCGAACACGCCGTCCAAGGTTGAGCCTGTCAACTGCACGTCGCGGGCCTCCAAATCCTGGATACCATTGTCTGTCAGTTCCATCCGACCCAGATCCACGCGGGCAAGCGTCACCTGGGTGAACGCAGCCCCCTTCGCCGTCAGTACACGCACCTGACAGTCCTCCAGACTGGTTTCACGCACGTTCGCCGATCCGAGGTCAACACGGTCGGCAGTGCAACCCCGCCACGTGGTCCTGTATATGCCCGTGTAAGACAGATCCGCGTCGGTCAGGTTCGTGTCGGCCACTTCACTGCCGTCGAACACGCCTTCGACAAGACTGACACTACTCAGGTCACACTTTTTCAGTGTACTTTCACCGAAAAAGCTTTGGAACAGCGTCGCCCGGTGCAGGTCGGACTCCGTAAACGTGCACGCGTGGAACTGCGTGCAGTCCAGGATTGTTTCCCCCGCATAAGTCCTGTTGAATTCGACGTCCGTGTATTCTTTGCCGATTTTAAGCGTCATGTTCTCGTTCATACTCCTCCTTGTGGGACGGGAGGGGCAGCCAAGAACCGCACTGCGTGTTGCATTTATCGCAGCCACATGGGTTGACGTGGCCGCCACAATGCGCGCGCGGGGTGCCCCCGTCTTCAGGCGGGGTGGTGAATCGCGCAAGGCCTACCGTCATTACAGGCCAATGTGGTAAAATAGTTGCATGAGTCAGAAGGTCGTAATCACCAGGGTGAGCCTGCGCGGGGCCGCACCCTTCATCGGCCTGACCAACACCGGAACCCCCACTTACACTCGCCAGCCCGAACGCGTCATGGAATGGTTGTGCGACGGGTGGCGCTACAGGTTCAACGCCTTTCGATCACGACGCAAAAAATACGGCCCCGGAAAAGCCCTTATCCCACTGGGAACCCCCGACACGCGCACCCTCGCCCAGACACGCCAGGACGAACCCTTCATCGCCGCCATCCCCACACTCGTCGCAGAATCAGCAGAAAAAATCGAAAACACGCAGTGGTGGACGGCAATAGCGCGCCGGGAAACACTCCGCAAAAAAGGCGTCAAACCAGGGAAAACCCCAGGGTGGAAACGACGAAAAGACGGCCTCGGGTTCGTGTGCTGGTACAACGGCGGACGCAACGCCAGGCTCCACCGCACAGGCAGAAAAACAGGAATCGTCACCATCACCGGGCAAAACCCACCCCGCCACCGTGACACGGGAGTGCGCTTCACCATCCGCATCCACATCACACTCACCCAGGACATCCACCCCTACACGTCCGTCAACGTCAACTGGACCCGCCGCACACTCACCTTCACGTCACGCCCCACAGAATCCACGCGCACACCCACCGGACAGAAAACCGGAATTGACCGTGGAGCAATACACAACCTGGCCACCGCGCAAGGTGAATTTTACGACCTCCCTACACGCAGACTGGCAACAATTGACCGCAAAATCCGCACTCACCAAAAAGCAATGGCACGAGCCGTCAAAACAGCCGGATACCCTACCCAGCGCGAATACAGGAAAGCAGGAGTATCAAAACGGTTCGCCGCACACGACAAAGCCGTCCACAACCTCCACGCCAAAGCAGCCCGCATCGTCACTGACACCCAGCACAAAGCCACCACACAACTGGTCCGCACCTACGATGAAATCGCGGTAGAAGACCTGAACGTGACAGCAATGATGCGCCGACCACAGTCCATCCCCGACCCGCTCCACAAAGGCCGCTACCTCCCCAACGGCAGAGCACTCAAACGCGGACTGTCACGCTCCATCGCATCCGCACGGATCTCACAGGTCGCAACACTTCTTGAATACAAAGCCCACGCGGCGGGCGTGACCATCCATCACGTTCCCGCCTACTACACATCCCAGCGTTGCAGTGAATGTGGGGTGATCGACAGGCGAGCCCGCGAGAACCAAGCGTGCTACACGTGTCGCAACCCCCAGTGCGCCAATTACCGCGTCACTGTCAACGCTGACACTAACGCCGCCCGCAACATTGCATGGGTCGCGTTCCATAATCACGGGCGAGGACTATCGCCTGGCGTGGAGGGAATGTCAGACGGGACAGGCGAGCTATCGCACTGCCCGCAGTCCCCGCGAAGCGCAAACCTCGGGAAGCTGCTCCACTAGCAGCGCCCGGAATCCCCTCGCCTTCAGGCAGGGGAGGATGTCAACAACACGCCCTGGTTCGCTTCCGGTCCCATGGCCCTACATGCAGCCGGACTAAACGAAGTCGGCGGAGAGCACATTTTCTACACCACAAAAGTCGATCAGGTCGCAGGTGTACTGAGCGACAACGCCGAACACGGCGGACACGCCTGGATTCTCCCCCTCACCCCACTGGTGGGAACCGGCACAACCATACTCGCCCCCCTGCAACGGTGGGTACGTCTAGGGTGGGCGCTCGTTGACACAATGGCGACCGAGTGGGGGCACGACCATGTGAACACAATTCGAACATGGGAGGAAGCACAATGACGCGACACTCCAACTACCAGCGAGGCTCCAACCAGTACCGCAAAATCCCCAAACCGCAGCGCCAGCCAGCACAGATTAACGAGAGCCACATGGTGGGTGTTGACCGCGCCGTGTACCGATTTCGCGCAACTTTCGACGAGCACGTGTGGACAGCGGCAAACAGGGAAGGCTCAACGTTCACCCTGTCCGAAGTGCGTACACTCATTTCCGGCATCAGTGTGGGTGGTAAAAGCACGCACGAGACGGAGGAAGTGCTGGGGCTCATCCGCGCCAACGAGTACCTGGCGAGCGTTGTCGAGAGTGGAGAGTTTCAGATGGGGCGCGAGCAGAGCGACCGCATTAATCTGATGGTCTCGCAGTATTCGGTTCTCGCTCCCGGTGTTTTCAGGGGCGAAGGCGATATTGGCGGCGACGGTGGACACGTTGCGCTTGCCCGTGGCGGCACGTACACGGCTCCACCGCCCAGCGAACTCCCCGCTGTCTACCACGAAATAGTCAAGAATTGTCAAAAAGTTCGCGACCCCGTGGAACGGGCGTGCCTGTATTTCTGCCTCGCATCCAGGGCGCAACTGTACTGGGACGGCAACAAGCGCACGAGCCTGACCATAGCGAACGGCACCCTGCTCAGCCACGGGTACGATGCGATACTCATCCCCGCCACAGACCGGCTCGAATACAACGAACTGCTCGACAGGCTGTTTGCCGATAACGACACGGACTCCATGATGGTCTTCCTGGCCGAACACGCCACATACTAGGCCGTCCCACAAGGAGGGGCATGGAACTGGAAATGATGCGCATGTTCGGGCTCAACCCGGACGACCCCTCAGACTGTGCCGCAGCACTCATGGCGATCAACGCCTACGAGCTGTGGGACCGGCTGCGCGAAATCCGCCACACCCACCAGGTCAGCATCCAGCACGTGGCCGACACTCTGGGCTGTGACGTCGAACAGGTGGAGCTGCTGGAGAACGGCGGCATGGACGCCACACTCACCACCATCCAGCTGTATGCGTGCGCTGTGGGGGCGTGCGTACAGGCGTGGGCGGAACCTGTTGGCGACTCGGCAGCATCTCGTCCGTGACGTCCGTGCGCGGGCAGTTGGAGCACGCCTAGCGTGTGCACAGCTCCCTGAAAATGAGGTCAAACCTCTTCAGGCACATCATGAATACCAGGGCGCAGTGAGTCCCTATCACGGCCACCAATACGCGGCCCCACCACACAGGCGGGACAAAACTGGCCACACAGGCGCCGCACAGTGCGACCAGGACGCTGTACACCAGGTTGGCGAACAGTTCGTTGGTGTTCTTCACGATACGCTCGGGCATTACCCATTCGTCGCGCATTTTCAGTCGAAGCCAGAACACGAAGATTGCCGCCACGAAAGACGCCAGCCCACCGTTTGACAGTCCTCCAGTCACCCCCGACCCCACCAGTGATGGTACGAACAGGCCAAGCGGGACGCCCACGACAACAGGCACGACGTAGAAGATGAGAATGTCTGTGGGGCTCATTCGCGCGGTTCTCGCGTCTGTGAGCGTTGCAAGGTGCTTTCGGATAATTGCCGTCATTGAGATTTTCAACTGTGCCTCCTCACCCGTCCTTGTGGGACGAGCACCCAGAACTGGCACCCGACTACAGAGTTCTTCCCGCCGCGTCCACAAGGAGCGGAGAGTCCTTGCGCCGAGGTCTTGAAAAGACGGCTCAATTCTCGCCTTGCTCTCTTACCGGGATCCGGTCGACACGTTGGGCAGCCCACACATTTTCAGCGTGGCTGGAGGCTTCGATCGGATACGGGTTGTTATCGGGGTCAACACTGAGGGGAACGCTGATAGCGCCTTCCAACTCACCTACACTGCGTGGCCCCTCATAATCGGCTGTTGAAGTCATGATGATACAGGGGCGCTCGTAACGCATGGTGGCATCCTTGTTCCACGCTTCGTGGCCGTCCGAGTCAAGCAGCAGGTCAGTGGGGTTTGTCTGGCCTGACACGCTGAACGCAATGTCTTCACCGTAGTCCGTCTCGTCCATTTCGTCGACCATGGCGGCAATGGTGGCACGGTTGTGTTCAGTGTCGGGAATGCCGAGGCGCTGAAGGCTGTCCATGGTTGTGCTGAACAGGTCGGCTTTCAATTGCTCAAGGGGAACATCCTCATCGTCGGGGACGCTGACCTCGCTCAGGTGGTGGGTGAATCCTGCGCGGTCTGTCTGTCCGGCAAGCTTTTCGATCGCGCCTTGGTCCATGTGTCGGGAGTAGAAGTCGCGCGCGTCGAACACTAGCTTGTTTTCTCCCCCGGCCTGGCTCACCAGCGTGTCCCATTGGTCGGGGGTCATGGACTCGCGCAGCTCGCCGAGTGCCCGGTCGGTTTGCTCGTCTACGTGGTCGAATTCGTATTCGAGAATGTGGGAGTAGGCTTCGATGTTGGCGCCACCGTGTAGGAGCTCGTCTAGTTCTGCGTCGCTGAGGTGGTCTTGCCAGTCAAAGTCGGGGCCGTAGGTGTAGAAGTCGCCTCCGCGTCCGTATGAGTAGTTGTCGAACACGCGGGTGAAGTTCACTGTGCCGTCTCGATTCATAAAGTCGGCGGCTGCGGTCACGCCCGTATCAAGCGCGCTTCCGATCTGGTCGTGGGGTTTTGTGTCGAACTGCCCGCCCTAGGGTGACCCGGCTGGCTTACGGGGCTGAAATGAGTTGGTCATGGGTGACCTAGTTGCGGCCATGGCTGTACGCTCGGGTTGACCAGCATGAAAGTGGGGCGAGCTGATGCCCGAGTGAGTGGTGGGGCGAAGGTCGCCGGTCAATGGCACAGGCAGTTCGTGGTGGCCGTGGGTTGAGCTCCAGCGTGCCAAAACACCACGGCGAAAGTCCGTGCGGCTGGAACAAAACGCTTGGGCTGAGCGGGCTATGGAGCGGGCTGTGTGATCGTGCTCCAGTTTTTAATCGATACCATCGTGCGGGCATGA
>NZ_KV816983.1:180434-186195 GCF_001814535.1 Actinomyces sp. HMSC065F12 | reverse complement strand
ATATCAGTGGGAAGTGTAGAGAGAACCCAACGAGTTGGCGGCGTTTTCGATGGTGAAGTCTTGGAGCCCGGCGTAGTTAAGACGGACCGCCTGCCCCGTGTGGTTGCTGATGGTGGCCTTTTCGCCTTCCGTGTACGTCAGGTCGAGTTCGTCGATGAACGAGTTGGAAATGGTCATGTGGCTGATGGTGGATTCACACAGTGACAGTTCGTCCTGGCTGAGCCCGTCGAAGTCCATTCCGGTCAGGTCGTCACTTTGGTATTCGTAGGGGTCGATCTCAGTGGTGTGGGGTTTGTCGACGCTGACGCTCACGGCTGCGTGGGGTTTCGTGTCGAACTGCCCGCCCTGGGGGCTACCGGCTGGCTTACGAGGCTGGAATGAAGTGGTCATGGGTGACCTAGTTGCGGCTAAGACAGCACGCCTAGGTTGGCCAGCACGAAAGTGGAGCGAGCTGATACCCGAGTGAGTGGTGGGGCGAAGGTCGCTGGCTGGCGGCACTCGCAGTCAGTCCATGACCGTCGCGCTTGAGAGTGGAGCGCCCCAGCAGGCCAGGGCGAAAGTCCCTGCGGCCATGGTTGTACGCTCGGGTTGACCGGCACGAAAGTGGGGCGAGCTTCATCCCGTGTCACCACTCTGGTGCAGGTCACCAGCAGACCGGAACCGGAAGCCAGTCCATGACCGCCGCGCTTGAGAGTGGAGTGTTCCAGCGGGACAGGGCGAAAGTCCCTGCGGCTGAAAAGACGCGCTTCGGGGAAACAATACGAAAGCTGGGCGGGTCAACACCTGAGAAAGCGCAGGTCAAAACTCGTTGATGCCCGCATGGATGGAAAGACCAGACGCCTTTCACGCCCTGCCCCTCGTGGGTGTGGGTAATTGACCCACAGCGCGACACGCCAACACTCCACCCGTTGACACACCCACCCACACTCCTATACTGGACAGCGTAGAGAACTTAACAAGGCTCCTGCCAATGTTCGCGGAGCTGACTGGTCAACCGGGTACTGTGAAGTGCCCGGTTACTTTTATGACCGCCACGTCCCACAAGCAGGGGCATGAACGAAAACACGACCAGCTACCGTGTCGGCATCGACGTCGGCACCCACTCCATCGGCTTCAGCGCTATCCAAACAGACCCGACAGGCACACCCACCAACATTCTCACCTCCACCAGCTTCATCCACGACGGCGGAGTCGACCCCGACCACCACAAGGCCGGTGACACGCGCCGCGCCGTCTCGGGGACAGCCAGACGCGTCCGCAGGCTCATGCGCCGCACACGAACCCGCCTCGACAAGCTCGACACCTTTCTTAGCGACAACGGGTTCCCCATCATCACCGACGCCACCGAAAACGACCCGCACGAACCCTGGCTCATACGCGCCACTCTCGCCACCACCCCCATCACATCCGCCACCCAACTCGACCACCACCTGTCCATCGCCGTCCGCCACATGGCCAGGCACAGAGGCTGGCGCAACCCCTACCAAAAAGTCGACACCCTCCTCGGTGACCTCCAGCCCTCCCCCAAACTCATTGAACTCAAAAACCGCGTCGAAGAACACCTTGGAGCACGCGTCGGCGAACAGTACACGCCCGCCACGCTCATCTGCGCCATCCTTGACGCCGCACCCACCACCCCCATCAGGGGGGCGGACGGGATCCTCGCCGGAACCCTCCACCAGTGCGACTACGCCCTGGAACTGCGCCGCATCCAAAACGTTCAACACCTCAACCCCACACTGGTCGACCAGCTCATCCGCCTCATTTTCTCCATGAACTCTCCCATCGGGTCCGCTCGCCACCTCGTCGGCAAGGACACCCTGCCCGGCATGGAAAACGAGCCACGCTGTGAAAAAGCCCAACCCGTCTTCCAACGCTTCCGCATTATCCAAACTGTCGCCAATCTGCGCGTCCTAGACGGCGGACACGAACGCCACCTGACGCGACGAGAAATGAACCAGGCCGTCACCTTCCTGTCCACCGCCACACGCCCCACGTGGGGTGACGTGGCTGACACGCTCACCATTGACCGGCGCAACCTGACAGGAACAGCCCGCCAAACCAGCGACGGAGAATTCCTCGGGACACACCCACCCATCGACCAGACACGGGCCGTCATCCGCGCCCTGAACATCCGGCCCCTCACCGAGTGGTGGGACAAAGCGACTGACAGTGAAAAAGCCGCATTCATTGACGCCACGTCCAACGTGGGGACAGACGCCATAAACGAGGACGCGCTGGAAAGCGTCAACACGCTGTTCGCCAGCCTGGACGCCTCCCAGCGGGCAAAAATAGACGCCGCCCGGTTCCCGCTCGGAAGGGCCGCCTACAGTGCCGCATCCCTGGAAAGACTGTGCGAACGCATGATGCACGACAACGTTGACCTCCATGAGGCGCGCGCCAGAGAATTCAACGTGCCCGACGGGTGGCAGCCGCCCGCAGACCCAATCGGCACGCCCACAGGCAACCCGAAAGTGGATCGCGTGCTTAAACAGGTGGCACGGTGGCTCGCCGCCGTCACGCAACGCTACGGCACCCCCATCAGCATCACCATTGAAACCGCCAGGGGTGGACTCAACTCCGAAAAGGTCGCCCGCCAAATCAGCCGCGACAATCAGAAAGCCGCCGACCGTAACAGGCAGCTCGCTGACCGCGTGCTTCAACTGACGGGGCAAGACGGCACTATCTCGCACGCCGACATAACGCGCATGAGGATCTGGGACCGTCAGGGTGGAGCCTGCCTGTACTGCGGAACCCCTATTGCTTTCACCGCTTTCGAGCTGGATCATATTGTCCCCAGGTCGGGGCCCGCATCCACTAACCGGCTTGTCAACCTGGCCGCAGTGTGCCGCACCTGCAACCATGAGAAGGGTGCCACCCCGTTTGCCGCGTGGGCAGACGGATCATCGCGCACCAGCCTGGGTGAGACGGTCAGTCGCGTCAAAGCGTGGAAGAACACCGACCGGATGCCGGTCAAAGCATTCGCCACTGTGAAGCGTGACGTGATCGCCCGACTGAAGCGCCGCAGGCCCGACGAGCCGCTGGACGACCGGTCATTGGAATCCGTCGCGTGGATGGCAGTCGAACTGCGACACCGCATCGACTCTCACTACGGTGGGACAGTGGATGTGCGTGTTTATGCCGGTCATGTGACTGCGAGCGCGAGGCGTGCGAGCGGCCTGGAACGTGATATTCGCATGATTGGTGGTGGCGGGAAAACGCGCCTGGACCGCAGGCATCACGCGGTTGATGCTGCCGTGCTCGCCATGATGAGACCCAGCATTGCCCACACGCTCACGATCCGCGACAACATGCGCAGGGCCCACCAGTTGACCGGCGTGGACAATCAGTGGTGGGAGTTTGATGGGGTGACGACGGGTGATCGTCTGGTGTGGCATGAGTGGCGTGACCACATGCGGGTGTTGACCGGATTGTTAAACGAGAAACTGGACAACATGACGATCCCAGTCACGATGAACGTGCGGTTGAGCGTGCCGAACGCTGCTGCTCACGACGCGACAATCCGTCCCCTCGACCGCCATCGGGTGGGGGCCGCGTGGACTGTTGACGAGGTTGACAGGGCGTCCACCCCGGCACTGTGGTGCGCGTTGACGCGGCAGGATGATTTCACGCCGGGCGTGGGGCTTCCAGCCAACCAGAACCGGCGCATCATGGTGAACGGCACCCCGTTTGAGGCGGGCGATGAGGTGGGCGTGTTTCCCGCCCTGGCGTCTGCTGTTGCGGTGCGTGGCGGGTGGGCGTCCATTGGCGGGACGGTCCATCACTCTCGCATTTACCGGGTGGGTAAGCGTTTCTACCAGTTGCGCGTGTTCGCGGTTGATGTGGCGCGCTCCGGTGGGCGTGACGTGTTCAGCATAGAGCTGCCGCCCAAGTCTATTTCGGTTCGCACGGCCAACGAGAAACTGCGTGAAGCGTTGGCGCGTGGGGATGCCGAGTACGTGGGGTGGGTGGTTCGCGGCGATACGCTCCGCCTGGAGTCGACAGATTTCAAGGCCGCGAGGATCCGCACGTTTTTCGACACGTACCCTGTGCGCGAGTGGACGGTAACGGGGTTCGAGTCGGCTGGCATGATGAATTTACGCCCCACTCTTCTATCAAGTGAAGGACTGCCTGATGATGCCCCCGACGATGTGCGGGTTGTGCTGAAACGGTGCTGGAGGGTGAGCGTGAATGACTTGATGACGGTGGGGCACCCGAGCGTGGTGCGCCGTAACACGCTGGGCGAGGTTCGCATGAAGGACACGAAATTGCCTGCCACAGTTCGGCTGGCCTAAGACACCGTTTGGGCGTGGGCACGAAAAAGGCGGCTCAACACTCACTTTTGCGAGTATCAAACCGCCACTTTTCGCTTGTATCCCGCCGAAAACCGGTGCCAGTATATCAGTGGGAACTGTAGAGAGAACCCAACCCCTAGTTGATGGTGACGCCGTGTGTCTTTTGGAGTGCGCTTAGGGTGTCCTCGTCGAACTGGCAGTCGGTGAATGTGACATTCTGAAAGTCGATGCCCTGGAGGTTTGCCCCACGCAGGTCGCACTTTTTCATCTCACAGTCCTCCATGGTTGCGCCCGACAGGTCAGCGCTGCGAAAACTCGAATTCGTTGCCCGCAGCTCACACAGGTGCGACTTCGCGAGACGTGACTTGCTGAAGTTGGTGTTTCGCACCGATGTGTTGAGAAACCGTGCGCCCATCATGTCGGCCAGCATAAAATTCGCATGGTCAGCCTGACTGTTCAGCATGGAGAAGTTTTTCAGCGCGGAACCACTGAACGCCGTGTCGGTAAGCGAACTGTCCTCCACCGCGATTGAGTCACTGCTCATTCGGTACATGTCCATCGCGTCAGCGTGCACGCGGTTAAACGACAGTCCCTCAACGTTCGCCCTGGTCATGTCAACCGCTTCGAGTGACCCGCCATTGAAAGTAATGTCCAGCAGTGTGGAGTCGCGCATTTCCACATTACTCACGCGCCCACCGCTCAAGTCGAGAGTGTTCAGGGTTGCGTTATTAAACTCGCACCGCTTCATGGCGTAGTCACGGAACTCACTGTTGGACAGCGTGGAGCAGTCAGCACTCAGATTAATCATCCGCACGCCCCGACCATGCACCTTGTTGATGTAGGCGCGCTCCATTGTGCAGTCGGCAACATGCGCGCCGTCGGCTTGCAGGCGGGTCAGTGACGCTTTGTTCAAGGTTGAAGACGAAACCGTTGCGCCGTCCAGTGTCGAATCGGAAACATACACGCCGTCCAGGGCTGTCCCGCCAATATGTGTGCAGTCCAGAATAGTCTTGGTGACAATCTGAGACGAGTGGTCTCCCTGAATGTCCTCGCCGGTGAAATCCTTCGCGTGAGGCTTATCGGTGTCGCCCATGTTCACGTCCACGGCGGTGTGGGGCTTGGAATCGAACTGCCCGCCCTGGGGTGAACCGGCAGGCTTGCGAGGCTGAAACGAGTTGGTCATGGGTGACTTAGTTGCGGCTAAGACAGCACGCCTAGGTTGGCCAGCACGAAGGTGGAGCGAGCTGATGCCCGAGTGAGTAATGAGGCGAAGGCTGGTTTTCACGCGCCACTGGTAGACAGTCCGTGGTGGGAGCGGGTCAGGCTCTGGCGTGTCAGAACACTAGGACGCAGGTCATGCGGCTGGGGCAGCGCGGGCTGTGTGGTCGTGCGCCGATTTTTGGGATCGAATCGCCCGTGCGGGCACGAAAAAGGCGGCTCACCACTCATTTTTACGAGTGTTAAAC
>NZ_KV816983.1:175267-180334 GCF_001814535.1 Actinomyces sp. HMSC065F12 | reverse complement strand
GGACGTTCACCAGTATATCAGTGGGAAGTGTAGAAAGAACCCAACCGCCGGAGCCGGTCGCGAGGCCACCAAACCAGTATATCAGTGGGAACTGTAGAAAGAACCCAACCAACTAATGACTGGCGTCCGGCGAGTCAACCTTCCTGCGCGTCACACTGCTCGCAGCCTTCTCCCCCATGATGTTCGTATCCACGTGAATACAGTCCTCCTCCACCATCAAAGGCGCGCTCAGCGTGCCGGACACATACCCGCTCCCCACGGGTCCATACTCATACGAATAGGAATCGGACCGCATTTCCACGTAAGGCCGCTCATAATCCACAGTGGAATCCCACCACCACACCTGGTTCCCCTCCTCGTCACACAGAAGGTCGGAGGCGTCCGCCCTGCCCGCCACACTAAGCGTCAGCCCCCCACCCAGGTCATCGTCGTCAATCTTGTCGACCATCGTGCGAACCGCTGCCCTGTTCTCAGCCGTGTCATCGACACCTTTCGCCACAAGCTCGCTCATCACACGATCCGTGATAGCCTCACGCATCTCATCGGGCTCCATTTCCAGCCACTCGTCCGTGTCAATAGTGACAACATCATGGCGAAAATCGACGTTCCTGGTGAGGCGAACCAGCTGGGACATCGCGTCCTCGTCCATGTTGTCCATGTAGTATTCGCGGGCTTCGTCCTCCAGGAGCGTCCTGTCGCCGTCGAAGTGCCTGTCGAGTAGCGCGTCCCACTCTTCCCACCCCATGGATTCTTCCCACGCCTCAAGCGTTTCAGTGACCTTCTCATACACTTGCGGGTAGGTCATGCTGGTGAAAATCTCATAATCCACCGTGCTATCAGGATCACCCTGGAGGAGAGCTTCCACCTGTTCGCTGCGTAGCTGATCATCGTAATCAACGTACACGCCGAACAGCCTGCGGTTATCGTCCGGCCCGTAGGTTTCCTCGGCAAAGATTTTAGCGAAGTTGACGGTACCGTCGGGGTTTTCCAGGTCGGATGCGGTCACGCCCGTATCAAGCGCGCTTCCGATCTGGTCGTGAGGTTTCGTGTCAAACTGGCCGCCCTGGGGTGAACCGGCGGGCTTACGGGGCTGAAATGAAGTAGTCATGAGTGACCTAGTTGCGGCTGAAAAAAAACGCGCTCAGGTCGGGTAGCACGAGCATTGAGTGGGCTGAAATCGGGTAACAACTTTGGCGCAGGTCGGCGATTACCAGCACTCGCAGGCGGTCCACAGAGGGCGTCAGCTGAGCTCCAGCCCACTAAGAGCACGGGTCGAGGTGGACTAGCATAACCCGCACTTGACCAGCTGTTGGTATGCCGTTTACTCGCGTGGGTGGTTTTTACTCAAACCCGTTGGTTACGGTGTGTTTGTTTTATCCGCAGGGACTTTCGCCCTGGACTGCTGGAACGCTCCACTCTCAAGCTCGGCGGTTATGAACTGGCTTCCGGTCTGCCGATGACCTACACCAGGGTGGTGGCACGGGTTGAAGCTCGCTCCACTTTCGTGCCGGTCAACCCGAGCATTTTGCCTCAGCCGCAACTAGAACCTCCATGACTACTTCATTTCAACCACGCAAACCAGCAGGCAGCCCACAAGGCGGACAATTCGACACCAAGCCGCACGACCAGATCGAAGGCGACCCGCTGAACGCCCCCTACGACACGTACGACCACGGCACCGCCACCTACACCGAACCGCCCTACGTCTCCAAAAGCGGCAGAAACCTCGGACTCTCCTTCGGCGTCAAATTCATCCCCATCCCCGACCTGGACCAGGAAGCCACACACGAACACGCCGACCAGGCACGCGAACTCAGCTACGCGTTCGACACCGACCACGCAACCAAGACCGGCGACAACAGTGGCGTCATCACCTACACGAGCGAAGCAACCGACGCCCACTACACCATCGCCTACGACCCAGAAGGCGTTGACCTGACGATCCGCGACGACGGGTACGCTGAAGAACACCACATTCGCATCAACGGAGACCCTGAAACAATCATCCGCTCCATGGAAGACGTGACCTCCACGTACGCTGACAACCTCGATGAGTGGAGCAGCGAATACGACGACCAGGAAACATACGAACAGGCCGCATACAGAAACGCGGTCCTGGGACGCTCAGGCTTCTAGGGCGCAGCGCGCACAAAAATCCGGCCCACTCTTAAAAGGCCACGCGGAAAAAGAGTGGGCCGGACGACTATGCGTGCCACTAAACGCTGGGGAAAGCCTCCACGGCAAAATTCACCAGAGCATCACGCGTCACGCGGAGCGTTTGGGAGCCAAGACGCAGTGCGGGTAGCTTATGGGCGTAGATCCACTTGTACACGCCCTGCTCACTCACGCCCAGGATGGACGCTACTTCGGACACGGAAAACAGCACCTGGTCGGGCTTGTAGCCGGATAGGAAATTCATCTCACTCATATTCCCGCTTGTGGGACGAGGCGCACTCTCACGCACCAACCCACGTCACTCCCTCCGTGCTGTAGGCGACCTGCTCAATCTTGCGGCGGTACGTCTCATCAATCGTCGCCCCACTCACGTCCGCGTCATCAAACAGGGCACCGTCCAGTTTCGCACCCTTCAGGTTCACGCCCCGCAGGTTCGCACTGCGAAAATCCGCGCGGATCGCGCTTGCGCCACCCATGTTCGCGCCTTGAGCATCCACCCCGACCATGCGGGTACTAATCATGTCCGCCTCACGCAGGTCAGCACCGGCCAAAGTGGTGGTTTCCGTGATGGAAGCCTGGTTGAGGATAGCGCCGCGAGCCTGCACGCCCCTCAGGTCGCAGTTGTCCAGGTGGGCGTCTGACAGGTCGATGTATTCGAGGTGCCCGCTGATTGTTGAATCATAGAACTGTGCGGACCGTGCACTCACGCCGGAAGCACTGACGTTGAGGAACTGGCTTTCGCGGATGGTGGAGCCCTCCATATCACTGTTGACGAGGCGACAGTTTTTGAGTGTCGTGTAGCCGATGTCCATGCGGCGCATCATGGAGCGCGCCAGGGACACGTCGGTGAGGGAGCAACTGGTGACCGTGGATCCGTCGAGTTCAGAGAAGGGGAAGATGGAGTTGGTTGCGTCCACCTCCCTGAACGTACATTGGCGGGCACGCATGGCTGTCTCAATGACGTCATTGACGGTGACGGAATCAAAGCCGGAGCGGTCATAGTCGTAGCCGGTTCGCGTGGTGTGCGCGTATTCAAGGTCGCTGAACGCATGGTCACACTGGTTGGTCGGGTTGATGCCGTCGGTCGCGTCCTCTTCTTCTTCGCCTAGTACGAGGTCGGAGGGGACGTGCGGCTTGGTGTCGAACTGGCCGCCCTTCGGTGATCCGGCGGGCTTACGGGGTTGAAATGTGCTCATGGGTGACCTAGTTGCGGCTGGGATAAAAAACGCGTGAGTCGGAGGTGCGAAAGTTGGTCGGTCTGTGTGGTCATGCGCCAGTTTTTGAATCGGAACCCCGCACGGGCATGAAAAAGGGCGGCTCACCACTCATTTTTACGAGTGTCAAACCGCCACTTTTCGCTTGTATCCCGCCGAAAACTGGAAGTTCACCAGTATATCAGTGGGAAATGTAGAGAGAACCCAACCGTCCGGCCTTGTCCCGTACGAGTCCCCCCAGTATATCAGTGGGAAATGTAGAGAGAACCCAACCGGTGATTCGACCTCCGTGGGTTTCTTCCTAGAATATCAGTGGATTACGTATAGAAGGACCAACCATAGCGCAAAATCTCCTAGCAGTTTCTCCGTATCTCGGTGAGAACTGTACCGCTCCACGCTGAGATGGATACACAGACGAGCTATGTTTCGTTTTAGACAAGCCAGAGTCTAAGGTGACTCCAATTGTCGGGCGCTCCTGTGCGTGCCAGCGGAACAATGGGATTATCAGGGTAGGTGCTAAGCAACCTGGGCAGCTTATCAGCAGGCGACAGTTTTAGTTGGCGGTGCATATACTGGATTAAAGACAGTTGCCCAAAAACTCGATTTACCTGCACGGTGGCTTCCAACAATTGAGGATCGTTATTTAGCTTGGGTTTAATGTCGTAGACACGGTTGAACATACGGGCGTGATGTGCTGCAAGGTTGCGAAGGATGTTCATAGACTTGAGCCACGATTCGAGCTGGGGAGCGCTCAGTCCACAGTGATCGGCGATTCGGTTTCGTGCTGTAGTTGGCGACATACCGTACAGGTGAGACAGCATTCCCCAGTCCATAACTTCAACAGCAGCCCATATAGGGATCGCTCCACCATACTTTTCCTCATGATGGCGAACGAAATCCTCTTTCGAGTTCTCTACGGCAGACTCGTATTTTGATAGCCAAATGCTATGCACTGTTTTCTGGCGCCCCCTGAGTTGCCGAGCACGTGCACCTAATCGTTTCGTGTTCAGGTGGATCATTGGGTCAATACTCCCAAGTTCATGGCCCAACATGGCTCTTACTGCCATTTCGACTCGATCAAGTTCAGCAAAAACTGTGTGTCGGAGACGCTCATCGAATTCGTAAAGGGAAAGAACCAGTTCAAACGAGGAACCCCCGACAAATTCGTCAAGCGCTTGACCGTCAACAAAACGACGCATGGGGTGCCAATAGCCAGAAAGCCGGTAGTAGTTCAGCCGGGCAAGTGTGCTTTCGGCGCCAGCACGATCGTCAACACGCATTCCTCGCGCGCGAAGTATGTCAACTTGCCTTGAGTGAGTCTCGAATGTTTTTGCCTGCGACATCAGCTTGCCCCGTTCGGCATCCTGAAAGCGAAGACCGGCCCTGGACTTCCCACCGAGATGGGAAGCGGAACCGGTCGTGTTACTAATTATGTTACGTCGTAAAACAGAATTTATCAATCTTCACCACTGGGAGTCTCCCCGAATCCTTGGAAGGAGTTCATCAAGCTGGCAAGCGGAAGACTTTCGAAAACCATTGACATCTATAGAGAGCCCGGCCAACGTAAACTTGTCGGAAACCCCGACCAGTTGCCGGTGTGTCAGTGCGAACGAAATCCTCCAGTGAGTACGACAGTTTTCCGTTCCCCGCACGGGCATGAAAAAGGGCGGCTCACCAC
>NZ_KV816983.1:174944-175167 GCF_001814535.1 Actinomyces sp. HMSC065F12 | reverse complement strand
AGTATATCAGTGGGAAATGTAGAGAGAACCCAACTAATAGCGCGTTCCGACCTTGGCATTTTCCAGTATATCAGTGGGAAGTGTAGAGAGAACCCAACTAGGCGTTTGGCGACGTAATTTTGGCTTTCCAGTATATCAGTGGGAAGTGTAGAGAGAACCCAACAACGTGACGGCGGCGTTCGCAACAGTGACCAGTATATCAGTGGGAAGTGTAGAGAGAACC
>NZ_KV816983.1:0-174844 GCF_001814535.1 Actinomyces sp. HMSC065F12 | reverse complement strand
ATATCAGTGGGAAGTGTAGAGAGAACCCAACCCGCCGAACAGTGCCAAGCCTTCGTATTCGGTGTGTCACACGTTCGTCAAAACTTGGTATTGTGTTGGTCACTCCCGTAGAACAGGTCACTCATGGCTTGGGCGAGCTTTTGCTGTGTGTCCTCATCGGTGTGCGTGTACCGCATGGTGATGTCCGCTCCCCTGGCATGCCCCACGTAGCGTTTGACGTCCATCTCGTTGAATCCTGGCAGTCGTAGTGCCAGTGTGATCGCGGTGTGGCGCAAGCTGTGGGGTGTGGCGTGTTCCAGTCCGGCTCTGTCCAGCACTCGTTTCATGGAGTCGCGTAGCGTGTTGTCGGGCAGTGGGTGTCCGGGTTTCATTTTGGATTGGAACACGTAGTCGTCGGGGGCGTATGAGTGGTTGTTCACGTGGTCGCGGAGTGTGGCAGCCAGCCCCGTACCGAGGTGGACGTCTCTGACTCCTGCGTCGGTTTTGGCACCCATGTGGGCGTCTTGGTTTTTTCCGCTGCCGGTGACAACGTGGCGGATGTGTATGACGTTGTTTTTCAGGTCGAGGTCTTTGAAACGTAGGCCGCGTACTTCTTCGGTGCGCATTCCTGTGACGGCCATGAGGTGGAAGGCGGGGCGCTGGTAGTCGGGGACGGTCGTGGCGATGAGGCGGGCTTCGTCCAGGGTGAGGGCTCGGCGTTCGGTGATTTCTTCGTAGCGGAGGGCTTTTTTGTCGAGGTTTTTGACCAGTGCGCGTAGGTATCGCAGGTTGGTGGGCGCTTTGGTGATGGTGCCG
Organism: Actinomyces sp. HMSC065F12; assembly: GCF_001814535.1. Taxonomy (NCBI): domain Bacteria; kingdom Bacillati; phylum Actinomycetota; class Actinomycetes; order Actinomycetales; family Actinomycetaceae; genus Actinomyces; species Actinomyces sp. HMSC065F12. Next base: position 174,049 of record NZ_KV816983.1, on the reverse strand, counting down.
TCTCCTTCGGCGGCGCGCATGATTTGGACGAAGATGGCGTAGACGTGGCGGCGGTTGGTGACAGAGAGTGTGGCAAGTGTGTGGGTGATCCAGTGTTCGATGTCGGGCGCGGTGATGGTGGTGATGGTGCGTGTGGCCCAGTGGGGGTGGATGTGGTTGGCGTAGCGGTTGCGAACGGTGCGTGCCGATGCTTTCGTCCAGCCGCAGGTTGCGAAGTAGCGTTGGGCGTATTGGTCGAATGTAGGGTCGGGTGTGGTGGCGGACAGTTGTTCGGGGCTTTTCCATCTGCCGGTTTCGATGAGGGCTTGTTGGGTGCGCAGCCATTGGTCGGCGTCGGATCTGCGCGCGTAGGTGGTGGGTGCTGTGACGCGCGTGGCGGGGTTGTGTGGGTGGGGGAAGGTTGCCTGGTATTTTCCTGATGGGAGGCGTCGGATGTTTCCGAATTGGCGTCTGGCTGGCATGGTTCCCCTTTTTTCGTGCAATCTACGTGCAATAAGGTTTTAGAAAACTATCGTAACGTGGGGTAGGCAGTCTAATGTGCGCGACGCACACTTTCGCGGAATATGGCGGGTAAAAGTCGACTTTTCGGCGTGGTGGTGGGGATGACTGAAACGGTGGTGCTGTGGGTTCGAATCCCACCCGGGGTACAGAAGTATTCGGCATTATTCGGCTGAAAACTCCCTCGACGAGGGCGTTTGGGGTGCGTTTATCACACCAGTTGGAATCACCCTTCTGAGCTGTGTTTCACTGCAGTATCCGCTCGTAATGGGATGGAAAAAGTCCTGCAGCAGGCTACGACAATGTGAATGTCTTTTCACCCCCGAAGCAAGAAAGATCTCACTCGATACGGCCGAGAAGCAGGGCAGCGCCGTGGACCAATGGAACACAACCGCTGCGCCTGGTCACATTCCCAGCAAACTGACAGGTGGAATGAAGTATCTCCCAAGAATCGTTTCTTATGCTCAAGCTATCCGAGCCGGACAGAACATGAAGCACGACACGTGCTGGTGCGACTGGCCGTTACGCTCGGGGATCTGAAGGAAGGGGCTCTGTTTTCGAAGGACTCGCACTGTGTTGATGGGATAGTGTTGGGGGTCGGCCACATGTGGCCGACCCCCAACACTGCGTCTGTGGTAGCTTTCCCTTATGCAGCTTCAATGAGTTCAAGACCCAGAAAGTCTGCTGCAGCGATGCGGCTGGCAGGCACACGCAGAGCCTCGATGGCGCGACGTACGTCGCCGTTCGTGAAATCAGCAAACCACGGGCGTACCGCATTGGAAAGTTGATCAAGCAGAACGTTGTTTGCCTGCCGATCCGAATTCCGGTCATGGACTGACACGGTCTTTGCATTGCGATCTTCAATTGTCATATTTCTATCCTCTTCTTCTTCCTCACGCCATAACGGGGTATGTACTCTTTGCGCACAGGCCGCCCCGTCAGGCATTCAGTTCTCAATCACACTCGCCCACCCCTCATCAGGTGGAAAGTGTGAAGTCATATCAGCGCAACTCTCAACACCAGGTTGACAGTTTGCATCCACGTCAACGATAACACATCATCGGGTCGCGTGAGAATAAGCCTCGGCGGCCGTTAGAGAAAACGTCCTCCCCGCAGCATCGCCGTTGATGCTGACGGCTCGACGCGATCATCTACTGTCTGCCCAGCATTCCGACTCGGCCACCAATGGAGTAATCAATATCGTCACCCACTGAGTGAACACGAATCAGGTTCGACGAGCCCGACACGCCCGGCGGCATACCGGCCACGATGACCAGCTGGTCACCCTGCTTACACAGCCCGGCTGTCTGTGAGATTTGATCGACCTGCCAGACCATGTCATCGGTGTGCATCACCGAGGGCACACGGTAGGTCTGCACTCCCCACGTCAGTGCCAACTGCCTGCGTGTCTCTTCGAGCGGCGTGAAAGCCAGCATTGGGATAGGGCTACGCAGACGCGCCATATAGCGCGCCGTCATTCCTGCCTGCGTGAAGGTCACCAGGAACTTCGTATCGAGCTTCTCTCCCACTGACACGGCGGCCTGGGAGATCACGGCCGAGCGGTCTGCGATGAAACCACCCAACGGCGCGATGCGCTCACCACCGTTTTCTTCGATGTTCTCCACAATGCGTGCCATCGTGCGTACAGCCTCGATCGGATACTGACCAATCGACGTTTCACCCGACAGCATGACGGCATCAGCACCGTCAAGGATCGCGTTCGCACAGTCCGATGCCTCAGCCCTGGTCGGACGCGGGTTCTTGATCATCGACTCCAGTACCTGGGTCGCAACGATAACCGGTTTGGCTGCCCGGCGTGCCAACTCAATGGCGCGTTTTTGAACCAGCGGCACAGCTTCAAGCGGCATTTCCACACCCAGGTCACCGCGCGCCACCATGATGCCATCGAAGGCGTCGACGACCTCCTCGAGCACCTCAACGGCCTGTGGCTTTTCAATCTTCGCGATGACAGGGCGCCTGCGGCCTTCCTCGTCCATGATCGCGTGCACTTCGTCAATGTCGCGGGCGTTGCGCACAAAGGACAATGCAATAAAGTCCACACCGATCCTCAGTGCCCACCGCAGGTCATCGCGGTCCTTTTCCGACAGCGCCGGCACTGACACCGCAACACCCGGAAGGTTCAGGCCCTTGTGATCGGACACAAATCCGGGGACCTCTACCTTGGTGGTTACGTCGGTGTCCGTTACTTCCATGACACGCACGGCGACGTTTCCATCGTCGATCAGGAGACGGTCACCAGGACGACAATCCCCCGGCAGGCCTTTGAACGTCGTGCCGACGCGTTCCTTGGTGCCCTCGACATCTTCAGTCGTGATCGTGAAGGTGTCTCCCATCTCAAGGAACTGCGGGCCGTCCTTGAATGTCTGCAGACGAATCTTCGGGCCCTGGAGGTCCGCAAGAACAGCTACGGCCCGGCCCGACGTCATCGCTGCACGACGCACACGCTCAATGACACGTTCGTGTCCTTCGTGAGTTCCGTGTGAGCAGTTGATACGGGCCACATCCATGCCCGCGTCCACGAGTGCCTGTACTTGTTCGGCAGATTCAGTGGCTGGGCCTAACGTACACACGATTTTTGCTCGACGCATACTCTTACTCTACAGTGCCGATCTCGATTCAGGGGAACCCTCACCGGCTTCGGCGCTATCAAAGACGTTTTTCGCGCCCTGCACGCTGCCCGATTCGTCCGCGAGTTTCGATACATCCTCTTCATCTAAAGATTCGTCGGCCTCATTATCTGCGCCATCCGACTTGTCGAGGCCCAGGTGTGCCCGTAGGCGCTCATGCTCGTCTTCGCTGACAGTCGTTGACCTGCCGAGGCGTCCTGCCACGCAGAAAACGGCCAGGCCCGCGAGGAAGACCGCGATCGATGTCCACACGTTCAGACGCAGCCCCAGAATGTGCTGCGCTTCGTCAACGCGGAGCATCTCGATCCACACACGCCCGAGCGTGTATCCCATCAGATACAGCCCGAAGACCTGACCTGAAGCGAACCGTGCGCGTCGATCCACCCACACGATCAGTGCGGCAATAACCAAATTCCACAGGCATTCATAGAGAAATGTCGGGTGAAAGAGCGTGCCGGCGGCATACTGGGCAGGCATGTGAGCCGCGTCGACCTGCAGCCCCCACGGTAGTGTCGTCGGCGCGCCGAACAGTTCCTGGTTAAACCAATTCCCCCACCGGCCTATTGCCTGTGCCACCAGGAGGGCCGGTGCAATGGAGTCAGCCAGAGGTCCCATTCGTTGGCCGGCGCGTCGCAGCGCAATGTAGGCACCAACAGCGCCCAGAGCTACGCCGCCCCAGATTCCAAGACCGCCATTCCAGATTTTGAACGCGTCAATGGGATTGCCGTTGGGGCCGAAGTAAGCATCAGGTGAGGACACCACGTGGTAGATTCGCGCTCCGATGATTCCCAGCGGGATCGCCCACAACGCAATTTCGTACATGAAGTCGGCCACGCCACCGCGCCGCTCGTACCGCCGGCCGGTGATCCACACTGCAGCGACCATCCCCAGCATAATGAGGATGCCGTACATATGGATGGTCAGTGGACCAATGTTCCACGCTCCCTGCGGCGGAGACGGTATCGCTGAGCCAATCAGTGAGCTTGCCACAGTCAGATCGTTCATCGTCACCGCGCCTTCCGGTTAGACAGTTCGTGAGTTCTTAACGCCATCACTGAGTTCACGGGCCAAAGTTCCGAGCGCTTCGAAAGCCTGTTCCCTGTCCTCGTCAAAAAGTGTGCGCACAAGTGCAGAACCCACAATAACGCCATCGGCGTAGGAGCCTATTTCATGTGCCTGCGTGCCGCTGGAAACGCCCAGACCCACGCACACGCGCTTTGCACCGGCTTCACGCGTGCGTGCGACCAGTTCGCGCGCGTGAGTGCCGACCGAGGATCGTGCCCCTGTCACGCCCATCGTTGACGCGGCGTACACCCATCCGCGTGCGTGGGAACTGATCAGTTCCAAACGCGTGCGAGTTGACGACGGTGCCACCAGGTAGATGCATTCCAGGTCATTTTCGCGAGCGGCATTTTCCCATTGCTCGCCTTCTTCGGGTGGCAGGTCCGGCGTGATCAGGCCTGATCCGCCGGCCTGGGCAAAGTCGCGGGCAAAATGGTCCACGCCGTACCATTCGACCGGGTTCCAGTACGTCATGCACACGGTGGTCAGACCATAGTCCACGACTTCTCTGGTCGCTTCCAGCAGGTCCTCCAGGTGTGTTCCATGTTCGAGGGCGGCCACGGTTGCGCGCTGGATCGTGGGGCCATCCATCCCAGGGTCGGAATACGGGAAACCAAATTCAAGGACATCAACGCCGTTATCTGCCAGAACTTTCGCTGCACGCACCGAGTCTTCCACAGTGGGGAAACCGACGGGCAAATATCCGATCAGGGCGGCGTGCCCGGCATTATTGGCGCGATCAATCGCATCTGCGCTGTGCATCATTTGTCGGCCTCCCTGCTCGGATCAATGTTCTGGTATGTGGGTTCACCCAGGCCGAACCACTTCGAAGCGGTTGTCACGTCCTTATCGCCGCGCCCAGACAGGCACACCACGATAACGGGTTCCTTGCCTTTTTCGATCGGTCCTGCTTCGAGTCGCTCGTGGGCCCACTGAATTGCCCCTGCAAGTGCGTGTGCCGATTCGATGGCGGGAATGATACCTTCGGTGCGACACAGGCGCACGAATGCGTCCATGGCGTGCGTGTCGTCAATCGCAATGTAGCGTGCTCGTCCGGAACGGGCCAGCCATGCATGTTCGGGTCCCACACCCGGGTAGTCCAGGCCCGCAGAAATCGAATGGGAGGCCTTGGTCTGCCCGTCGCGTTCCTGCAGCACGAATGTGCGCGCACCGTGCAGAACACCGACTTCGTTCGCTGAAATCGATGCAGCGTGGCGACCGGTGTCGATGCCGTCGCCTCCGGCTTCACATCCGATCAGCTCGACGTCCTCATCATCGATAAAAGCAGTGAACGATCCAATCGCATTTGAACCACCGCCCACGCACGCGGTCACGGCATCCGGCAGGCGCCCCTCGCGCTCCAGGATCTGCTCGCGGGCTTCGTCACCAATGACGCGTTGGAGGTCACGGACGAGGCTGGGGAACGGGTGCGGACCTGCAGCAGTGCCGAAAATGTAGTTCGTGGTCTCCACATTCGTCACCCAGTCACGGAACGCTTCGTTAATGGCGTCCTTGAGCGTTTGAGACCCCTGAGTCACACCAATGACTTCCGCGCCGAGCATCTGCATGCGGGCTACGTTGAGTGCCTGACGTTCGGTGTCTTCCGCGCCCATATAGATCGTGCAGTCCAGGCCTAGCAGCGCCGCGGCCGTTGCGGTGGCAACGCCGTGCTGTCCGGCTCCGGTCTCAGCGATGATACGGGTCTTGCCCAGTTCCTGTGTGAGCAACGCCTGTCCCAGCACGTTGTTGATCTTGTGGGATCCGGTATGGTTGAGGTCCTCGCGCTTGAGGAAGACTCGGATTCCCCCCAGATCGGCAGCAAAGCGCGATGCTTCTGTCAACAATGAGGGGCGTCCGGCATAGTTGACGAACAGGTCATGGAGTCGTTTCTGGAAACCGTCATCATGCCACAGACGCTGCCACGTTTCATCAAGTTCTTCCAGTGCAGCCATCAGCGATTCGGCCACGAAACGACCACCGAAGGCTCCAAAATACGGGCCTCTCAGATCGTCCGAGCGCGGCGATGCGGTACTCGACATGCCGACTCCTCCTTACTCGTCAGATGATTCATTGCGTGCCATGCGCACGCGAGCTTTTCTATCGGTGAGCAGTGCCGGATGTTGGCCGGCGCTGACGATATCGCTGACGGCGGTCGCTGGATCACCGGACGTTACCAGTGCTTCTCCGACCAGCACAGCATCAGCGCCCCAGTTGGCGTACTGGATGACGTCGTGGCGATCGCGCACACCGGATTCGGCTACAGCGATCACGTCGGGCGGGATGACATCGATCACCTGCTCGACAACAGTTGGATCGACATCCAGGGTGGTCAGGTCGCGTGCGTTCACGCCAATGACGCGCGCTCCGGCATCGAGCGCCCGCAGCACTTCCAGACGCGAATGCGCCTCGACCAGCGCCGTCATTCCCAGTGATTCCGTTCGTTCCAGCAGCGACACCAACGCCGGCTGTTCAAGTGCGGCAACAATCAGCAGCACAATGTCAGCGCCGTGAGCGCGCGCTTCATGGACCTGATACGGGGTGACAATGAAATCCTTGCGCAGCACAGGGATATCGACTGCTGCGCGCACTGAGTCAAGATCGGACAGTGACCCCGAGAAGCGACGCTGTTCAGTAAGCACCGAGATTGCAGCCGCACCGTTCGCCTCGTAGATGTGGGCCAGTGCTGCCGGATCGTCGATATGCGCCAGCGCGCCCTTCGAGGGCGAGGACCGCTTGACCTCCGCGATCAGCGAGACGGCACCACTGCTGCGCAGTGCTGACACCGCGTTTTTCGCGTCGGCGCAGCGTTGCGCACGCTTCTTGATGTCATCCATCGGCACGCGTGCTTCCCGCTCACGCAGATCTTCCAGCACTCCCGCGATGATCCCATCGAGGACTGTTGCCATCGCTCCTCCTCACCGTTGCCTACTGTGATGCTAACCAAAGTCAGGGTGTTTTCCCCAATTGGCTCACATGATGGGCTCAGTCCAGGTCCCCCGTCAGCTTCGCTGCGGTCAGTACGGATGCCAGTGCCGCGGCCGCTTTATTACGGGTCTCCACATACTCCGTGTGTTCAACCGAATCGGCCACAATTCCAGCTCCCGCCTGCACGCTGGCGCGGCCGTCTTTCAGGCATGCTGTGCGGATCGCGATCGCAAAATCTGTGTCGCCGCCCAGGTCAAAATAGCCGACCACTCCCCCGTACACGCCGCGCGCACACGGTTCGAGCTCGTCGATCAGTTGAATGGCGCGCGTCTTGGGCGCACCTGACAGTGTTCCGGCCGGGAACGTTGCCACCAGGCAATCCAGCGCGTCCACCCCCTCGTTCACGATGCCCGTAACGGTGGAGGAAATGTGTTGAATATGGGAGTAGCGCTTGATTTCCATCAGCGTAGACACTTCCACCGATTCAGGCCTGCAGACTCTCGACAGGTCGTTGCGCGCCAGGTCCACCAGCATGGCGTGTTCGGCCAGCTCCTTCGGATCCTTCAGCAGGTCTACGGCCAGGTCGTGGTCCTCGCTCCCGTTCGCTCCGCGTGGGCGTGACCCGGCAATCGGATAGGTCCACACGCGCTGTCCCTGCGTACGCACCAGTGTTTCAGGCGAGGAACCCACCACGTCGAAGTCACCGCCCACGCCATCGGGCAGGCGCAGCAGGTACAGATAGGGCGAAGGATTGAGGGTGCGCAGCACCGAGTACACGTCCAGCGCATCCGCCTGGGTGGACACATCCATGCGTTGCGACAGCACAATCTGGAAAGCGTCGCCTCGCCCGATCGCCTCTTTCGCATCCCTGACGGATTGTTCAAAATCGTCCTGCGGTGTGCGGTGCTGGATCGCCAGATCATCCGACGAGGGGGATGCACTGACCCATACAGCTGGATTCATGCTGGATTCCAGGCGATGACACATGTCGCCCACTCGACGGCACGCTTCGTCATACGCCCAGTCGACTCGTTCATCGGTACCGTCCATGTTCCACGCATTCGACACCAGCCACAGTGAGCCGTCACTGTGATCGATAGCAGCCACGTCGCGCGCCAAAATGAGCGATGCATCCGGTACGTCCATCTCGCGCGGAGCCGACATCGTGATGCTCGGCTCCCATTCGCGGGCCATTGCCCAGCCAATCGAGCCGACAAAAGCGCCCGTCAAGGGTGGCAGACCTTCGATGGGATCAGCTCGCAGCACCTCGAGAGCCGAGTGCATCACCTCGCGAAATGATCCGGTCTCCATTGCGCCCCTCGGGCACACCCCCTGCCAGGACGTGACGCCATCACGGGTGATCACTGACGAGGCGGAATCCACTCCAATGAATGACCAGCGTCCCCACCTGCCGTCGTGTTCGGCTGATTCAAACAGGTACGTCCCCGGCTTCGAGGCGCACAGGTGGCGGTACAGACCCACCGGTGTAATATCGGGCGCCAGGACTTTCCGCGCCACGGGAATGAGGCGTCGGTTGGCCGCCAGCTCATGGAACTCTTCACGCGATGGCCATATCTGTCCCAGATGCAGGTCAGTGGCGTGACGTGTCATTGAATTGTTCCTCCCGCTTCAAAACATGAATGTGTCCCCGTATGGCACGCAGCACCGATCTGATCGACTTTCATCAACAGGGCATCCCCGTCGCAGTCAATCTGAATGCTCTTGACGTGCTGCACGTGTCCTGACGTGTCGCCTTTGCGCCAGTACTCCTGACGGGAGCGTGACCAGTAGGTGGCACGCCTGCTTTCCAGTGTGCGTCGCAGTGCTTCGTCGTCCATCCATGCCAGCATCAGAACTTCGTCAGTGTCGTATTGCTGGACGATGACTGCCACGAGACCTTGCTCATTTCGCTTCAGTCGCTGCGCGATGCGCGGGTCGAGGCTCTCAGCCGACCGTTTCACAGTCGCACCGCGATTCCGGCACGCGCCATCGCGTCCTTGACTTGCGTGATCGTCAAGGTACCGAAGTGGAACACTGAGGCAGCCAGAACTGCGTCCGCACCTGCCTGAGCTGCCTGAACGAAATCGTCAGTTGTGCCGGCCCCGCCCGAAGCGATCAGAGGAATGGACACTGTGGATCGAATCGCGCCGAGCATTTCCAGGTCGAATCCGCCCTGAACCCCGTCTGCGTCCATCGAGTTCAACAGGATTTCGCCTGCTCCCAGTTCGGCGACCCGGTTTGCCCACTCGACCGCGTCGATGCCGGTTGAGCGCGTTCCACCGTGTGTCGTGACTTCGAATCCGGAGGTCGTTGAGACACCCTCGGGCGTGCGCCGTGCGTCCAGAGACAGCACGATGATCTGGTCGCCATAGCGTGAGGCGACCCGTTCGATCAGGCTCGGGTCAGCGATCGCCGCCGTATTGACTGATACTTTGTCGGCTCCGCAGTCCAGCAGGCGTGACACGTCGTCCACACTGCGTACACCGCCACCGACAGTGAGCGGCACAAAAATCTGGCTCGCAGCGGCAGAGACGACATCGAGCATTGTCGAGCGCTGCTCGGTCGAGGCGGATACGTCGAGCAAAGTGATTTCATCAGCGCCCTCGTCGCTGTAGTGACGGGCACGTTCAACAGGATCGCCCGCATCTTTCAAATCTGTGAAGTTGACACCTTTAACGACGCGTCCGGCGTTGACGTCCAGGCATGGAATGATTCGGCAGGTCACTGACATGCTTCCATCGTAGCCATGTGCACGCACTTGGTTGGCACCGGCTCAGGAAGTGGATGACGACGGCGGGTAGGTGGCAAGGATATCGACCAGGACGCACAGCGTATCGTCACCTTCGGCCAGATCAGGAGGAATGGTGATCGCCAGGCGTGAGCCGACTCTTTGATCGACCAGCCCCTGCTGCAGGCCCGGCATGATGGTCGCCATGTCCAACCGTTCCGGCATTCCGTCGTTCCACGTTGATCGACGCTTGTCCGGATTGTTCCACCCCGCAATCACGTATTGCACCAGGACCCGGTCATCGGGCCCGACCTGAGGACCGTCACCTTTGATATGTGGGGCGATGACGATCTGGCTGGGGGCCTCCCCCGTGTGAGTGACCTTGAAACCATCTTCTGCGAATTCGACGCTGAATGGCTGGGTTGGTTCGGGATCAATCGGTGTGCCAGTAGCAGTCGAGGAGATCACATCGACGACGTCAATTTCAATGCGTGGCTGCGCAGGGGTCGTTCCGGCAAGTGTCTCCCCGTCCTTATCCGACGCCGGTGTCAGTGGTCTGACGAACAGGAGGCGCGTCCCTTCGCGAGACCCGATCAGGGCCTGAACCAGCGTGGCATCCAGTTCGTCACTCGTTGCACGCTCCGTAAAGATCGCGGGCTGCCCGTCGGCCGTGATGACTTCCCCCGTGTCTCCGTCAAACGGTGTGATCGCGGCGATCACGGGCGACCCCTCGGTAATTTCCCGTCCTTGCCCCTCGATAATCGTTCTCACGAAAGGTGCCGTCACCGTCAAGGTCCCGTGAATGGACACAGTCGGTATGGCGCCGTGGTTACCGAATACTTCAACCTGATTGCCCACTGACTGTGTGTCATCAGCGCTTTGCACCACGTCAGGTGAGCTGCGGCGCCCCAGGGTCCACCACCCGACCATGATGAGGACGACGACCACCAGCACAGTCACTGTGGCAACCGTTCTGCGCGAAGACAGTGTCATGTGATCACGCCGGCAAGTCAGGCGCCGACTGGTTAATGTGCTCGATCAGCGCATCCACTCGCGCATCCTCGTTCGAGAGCGGGTCATTGAGTGTCAGTGGGGTGGCTGAAATATCTCCGAGCCGCACGTGCACCCAGTCGACCGACAGATCCCGGCGCGCGTCCTGTGCTGCACCGATGATCCGGCCGCGCAGGGACGCCCTCGTTGTGGCAGGAGGCGTGGTGACTGCGCCTGACACCTGGTCGGCCGCGATCAGCCGGCGCATCAATCCGCCGCCTTCCATGCGGTCACGCAGGCCTGTCGCCGTGATGTCGTGGTAGCTGAGCTCCAGGCGCGCCACGCGCGTGTCGGACAGCGGCACTGAGCGGCGTTCACAGTACTGGCGCAGCAGGCGGCGCTTGATTGCCACATCCAGTTCGGTCTCGACGCCGGACCAGTCTCCTGATTCGATCGCATCCAGTCCACGCTTCCACAGGTCCAGAACGTAGGTGTGCATGGGATCGAGGGCGCTGGTGTCCGTGTGGTCGAGGATCCTGCGCCGGATTTCCCGCTGGATTGCCACAGGTGACATGGATGTTCCCGAGGCCAATGGGATAGGTGCCTGTCCCGTCAGGTCCGCGTTGATGGAGCGAATAGCCGACATGGGATCGGCCAGCGCCAGGTCTGCCAGCTTCACACCATCTTCGACCGCGCTCAGCAGCAGCTCGGTTGCCCCGACCTTCAGGGCGGTTGTCGGCTCGGACACGTTCGTATCCCCCACGATCACATGCATACGCCGGTAGGAGCCTGAATCTGCCAGTGGTTCGTCGCGCGTGTTGATGATTGGGCGCGAACGAGTGGTTGCTGCCGAAACTGCGTCCCACATCTGGTCTGCACGTTGGGAAAAGACGTACGTACTGCGTCCTGAAATGGTGCGGATATGTCCAGCTCCGACGACGATTTGTCGGGTGATGAAGAATGCGACGAGGGCGTCCGCGACTTCTCTGAAGTCACGTCGGCGGTGCAGCAGATAGTTCTCGTGGCAGCCGTAGGAGTTTCCCTGGGAGTCCACGTTGTTGCGAAACAGGTGGAGTCGGGCTGGGACGCCCTCGGACTGGAGCTGCTCGTCTGCGCGAGAGGCGAGGTCAGCCAGTAGAAGGTCACCTGCACGATTGTGGGCCAGGAGGTCCTCCAGCAGGTCGCATTCGGCTGTCGCATATTCGGGGTGTGAGCCGACGTCAAGGTACAGGCGCCCGCCGTTGCGCAGGAACAGGTTCGAGGAACGTCCCTGGTCAATGAGCGGGGCGAACAGGTACCGCGCCGCCTGATCCGCATCCACTGGTGAGGGCGCGGAGGTGGTGGAAGCTGCGGTCAGCCCGTATTCCGTTTCGATTCCGACGACTCGGCGCCTCACTTTATTGGCCGCCCTTCTGCACGAAGCCCTGAACGAAGCTTTGCGCGTTTTCTTCCAGGACGGTGTCAATGTCATCCAGCAGGTCATCGAGGGAATCGGTGTTCGCCTGAACCTGCCCGGCCTGGGCGTCGTCCTCGTCGAGCGGGTCTGAGTGAGGTGAATGTGTGTGTGACTGAACCATGGATGCTCCTTAGACAAGGTCAGAGATGTCGGTTGTGGTATCAGATGCGTCAGGCAGTGAGATGCGGACCAGGCGGTTGTGTTCGGGGTCGTCGACTACCACTGATGTCCATGATGCCCGAACGACGTTCGGCATCGAGGCAACAGCGTGTCCGCGTACTCTGGCGCGGGTTGACTGTGGCGGCGTATCGGCCGCACGGATCACGTCGTCAGGTGTGAAGAGTCTGCGAACTCGTCCCGCACGGTCGAGGCGGTTCACCAGGGAGCGTTCTTCTCGCAGGTCCGCCCATTGCAGATCCATTGCCGCCAGACGTGGGTCGGCCCAGTCGGTGTTCAGCCGCTCACGCTGGCGATCGAAAAGCTGGTATTTTGCCACCCATTCAACGTCGCTGGCCACCGAGAACATGTCGGTGCGCAGACCGTCCAGGACTCGCTGCCAGGTGTCAAGCAGGTCGCGTGTGTCCTCATCCGGATTCTGGCCAGTCTCGTCGAGTGTTTCGAGCACCAGATCCAGGTAGATCTGCTGAATATCAACGGCATTCAGTGCGCGTCCGGCAGCGATCGGAACTTTGTGGCTCAGCGTCGGGTCGTGACTGACGTTCCATGTTTCCTGCACCGGATCGTCAATGCTCAGTCCATCCCAGTGCATCGACGTGCCCTGTTCAATGGCCCACAGGACAATCGAGGTCGTCCCCATCTTGAGGTAGGCCGAGATGTCGAAGAGGCTGGCATCGCCTCCGATGACATGCAGGCGACGGAACCGTGCGGGATTGGCATGAGGTTCGTCGCGCGTATTGATGATCGGGCGATTGAAAGTGGTTTCCAGGCCGACCTCGTTTTCCACGAAGTCAGCGCGCTGCGAGAGCTGGAAGCCGGGAGCCTGTGACTTTTGACCCAGCCCGACCCGACCCGAACCACAGGTGACGGGGCGCGTCACCATGAATGGGATGAGGCCGCGGATCAGGTCATCCAGATCAACTGAACGCTCCACCTGGTAGTTCTCATGAGTGCCGTAGGCCGCACCTTTACCGTCGGTATTGTTCTTGACCAGGACGAGCGGCTCCTCCGAGCTGGCATCGATATGTGCCATGATTCGGCGCGCAATCTCATCACCGGCCCTGTCCCACAGCACTGCTTCGCGCGGTGACGAGGTTTCAGGTGCGGAATACTCCGGATGTGCGTGGTCGACGTACAGGCGCGCACCGTTGGTCAGCACCGCCACCGTCGGGGTTGGCAGTGCGCGCTCACTGTCACTGGGGCGTTCCAACGCTTCCACGCCCCCTGACGGTGCCAGGTGGTAGGGATCATCGGTCAACAGTGACGGGTCGGCTGCGGCACGGGACAGGCGCATACCGCGCAGATCATTGAGCGGGTCCTCACCCGTGTAATCCCATCCAACAGGGTCGCCCTCGCGTGACAGCTGTCCGCCTGCAGCGATTGCCTGCGTGGACAGTGCGACCGCATTTGCCCACGGGTTGCCTGGCTGATAGACACCGAATTCTGTTTCGGTGCCCATGATGCGGTGGACGCTCATTGTGGATCTCCTTGAATGGGGGTCACGGATTGAATATCATCACGCACTCCCACGGTGCGTGCCCAGTCCACTGGCGAAGACGTAGCAGCCAGCTCCATTGATTCGCGCATCTCTTCTTCCACGCCGCGCAGCACGTGTTCCTGGCTCAGCCCCTGCTCGCTCCCGCCAAGCGTGGCGCGGATAGCGTGTTTCTTGGCTCGCTCCACGCTCGAGGCGATCAATGCGCCTGAAACGATGTCACTCAGGTACAGCGTCGTCTGCGCGCCTGAGGTCAGCGTCGCGTGGAACAGTGCAGTGGACTGATCGCGTGCATACAGACGCTCCACGGCGGCGTCGATCATCTGATTGAGGGCCTCCTCGTGGCTCCCATAGCGGGAAATCTCGCTCGCTGCAATCGGGACGTGCGTGGTCAGATACTTCGTGAAGATGTCGCGCGCGCCCGTCCGGTCGGGTCGGTCGATGCGTATACGCACGTCGAGGCGTCCGGGCCGCAGTACAGCAGGGTCGATCATGTCGGCTCGGTTGGATGCGCCAATGATGATGACATTGTCGAGGGCTTCCACTCCGTCCATTTCAGCCAGAAGCTGCGGGACAATCATGGTTTCCACGTCAGAGGAGATACCTGCGCCGCGCGTGCGGAACAGAGCTTCCATCTCATCGAAGAACACGACAACAGGGATCCCGGTTGCCGCCAGTGCACGAGCACGGGAGAAAATTGCCCGAATCTGGCGCTCTGTCTCCCCTACGAATTTGTTGAGCAGTTCGGGGCCCTTGATAGACAGGAAGTGGCCGCGCACGCCTGATTCGGTCTGCGACAAAGCGTTTGCCACTGCTTTGGCAATGAGTGTTTTACCCGAACCTGGCGGCCCGTACAGCAGGATGCCTTTGGGCGGGCGCAAGCCGTAATCGCGGTAGAGCTGCGGGTGACGCAGCGGCATCTCGATCGAGTCACGCACACTGGCCAGCTGCTGATCCAGTCCGCCGATGTCGTCGTAGGTGACGTCCGGGACCTGCGGGGTGAGCAGCTGCTCGACATCCGAGCGGGTGACGCGTTCGATGGCCTGACCGGCGCGCAGATTCGCCATGACGGAATCGCCTGCCCGTACGCTTCCGTGCCGCAGTGGTCCGGCCAGCGTCAGAACCTGTTCCGCGCCGCCTTCCAGGGACACCAGTACGCGATCGGCGCCCAGTACTTCCAGCACCGATGTCAGTGTCCCGGTGCGCTCGAAGTGGTCCACACCCACCACGACCATGTTCTCGTTGAGGCGTACCAGCTGTCCGACGGCCACCGTTGACAGGTCAACACTGGAGTCAACGGTCAGGCGCATGTGTTTGGTGCCCACCATCGCATCGATCTGACGCGCGGCGGTATCGACCGCAAGAACTGAGACGAGTGTGTGTGGAGGCTGCTGAGAGCGGTGGATTTTCTCGTTGAGTTGGACAAGCTGTCCGCGGGCCGTCGACAGGGCACGTGAGAGGCGTTCGTTCTTCTCTTCCAAAGAAGCGACAGATCGCCGCAACGCGTCAACGGTCTGTTGGTCGGCAGACGTGCTCACTCGTACCCTCCTCGCGAGTCAGTTTTAGTGGTCATTCAACACTATGACGATCAGTGGGATTCCTCCAGATCCTTCCGAACCGTGGTCTGTAATGTTTCTCCCACCCAATGTTCGCTGCGCGCAGTTGCGTCACGACGCACTCGCCGTACTTTCTTGTCACTGGGCACTCGCTGCCCGATTGACGAGGGTGTCCACCCATCCTCGTCGTCCCACATTCCACCCTGTCCTTCAGCAGCCGGAGCGGGGCGGCGTTGGGCGGTTTGCGGACGGGTGTGCGGTGCCAACAGACGCGTGGTGACCAGAAAGCCGGTATGGGCCACCATGCGGTGTTCGGGACGCACAGCCAGCCCTTCGAGATGCCACTCACGCTGCATCGTTTCCCACGCCACTGGCTCTGTGAATCGTTCGCATGCGCGGATGTCTTCGACCAGACGGGACATCTGGGTCACTGTGGCGACGTAGCACGTCAATACTCCTCCGTAGTTCAATGCGTGTTCCACGGCTTGAAGGTTCTCCCACGGGGCCAGCATGTCGAAGACGATGCGATCCACGCTATGCGCCTCGCATCGATTGAGCACATCAGCCACCTCGCCTACTTCCAGGGTCCACGCGGGGTGGTGAGAGCCGAACCAGAGATCCACATTGGCGCGCGCAATGTCCGCAAAGTCTTCGCGGCGTTCCACTGAGTGGAGGTGGCCGTGTTCGCCTACCGCGTTGAGCAGTGCCAGTGTCAATGCACCTGATCCCACACCTGCTTCCACTACGCGTGCGCCGGGGAAAATGTCCCCCATATGAATGATGGTGCCGGTGTCTTTGGGGTAGATCACCGTTGCGCCGCGCGGCATCGACATGACGTAGTCGCTTTGCAGGGGTCGCAGCACCTGGAATGAGCGTCCTTCAGGCGTGGTGATCACCTGACCGTCGGGCTGACCGATCACGGCGTCGTGATCGAGCCACCCGCGATTGGTTTGGAAGCGTCCGCCCGCCACCAGCGTGATGGTGTGGAATCGTCCCTTTGGGTCGCGTACCTGCACCCGATCGCCTTCGCGCAGTGGCCCGCGCCGGTTTTCCTGACCTAGTTCACTATGAGTACTCATCGCTGGGATTGTATCCACAACCGGAGCAGGCGAGCACGCAGATGCCAGTGCGCGGCGCTACGGTAGGCACATGTCGTCTTCATCATCGTCTGAACAGTGGGCGCCCGCACTGTCGGTGTCGCGCGCCCGCGATTTCATGAAATGCCCTCTCAAGTTCCGCCTGTTGGTTGTGGATCGCATTCCCTCGCCCGCCACACGTGCCACGGCGATGGGCACCCTCGTACACGCTGTCCTCGAGCATCTCTTCGACGTGCCGCAGCACGATCGCACCCCTGAGCATGCTCAGGAACTGGTTGCCCCGCAATGGGAAGTGCTACGCAGCAACGATCATACAGTGATGAATCTGTTCGATTCTGAAGAGGATTTGCAGTCATGGATGCGTGACGTGCGAACCGTCATCGAGCAGTACTTCCATATCGAGGATCCACGGTGGCTTGAACCGGTTGGACGTGAAGAACTGATCACTGTGGTGATGCCGGAAGGCATTCGTCTGCGCGGATTCATCGACCGCATCGATCAGGCTCCCACAGGCCAGCTGCGCGTTGTGGACTACAAGACTGGCAAGGCACCCAGTCCACGTTTCCAGGACGAAGCTCTCTACCAGATGCGCTTCTACGCATTACTGCTTCAGCTCTCTCGTGAGCTTCCGGCCCGCACGCAGTTGGTGTACATCAAGTCCGGTCAGGTCCTCACCTTGGACCCCACCGACGCCGACATGGTGGACATTCGCGCCGATGTGGCACAGCTGTGGGAGCGCATCGAAAGTGCGGCTCGCCAGCGTCGTTTTGTTCCGACAAAAAACCCGCTGTGCAACTGGTGCCACGTGCAGTCCATGTGCCCCATCTTTGGCGGTCAGGTGCCCGATATTCCTGAAGAAGGCATCGAGCGTGTACTGTCCATGCGTGCGAGTCAGTAAGTCACCCTCGTCAGGCTGCGACTCCCCCGGGCGTCAGGACGCCGGTCAGCAGCAGGATCGCGACGAGGGCGGCCAGACCCAGGCGGTACACGACGAAGGGGCTGAACGAGCGGGTGGAGATCAACTTGAGGAACCACATGATCACCACGTATCCCACGCCGAAAGCGATGAGCGTGGCCAGGATCGTCGGCCCGACCGCAACAATGTCACCACCACCGATCACCTTGGCCATCTTGTAGAACCCCGATGCGAAGACGGCGGGCATGGCCAACAGGAATGAGTAGCGCGCTGCAGCTTCTCTCGTGTAGCCCAGCGCGCGCCCCATCGTGATGGTGCCACCTGAACGGGAGACGCCGGGAATGAGAGCCATCGCCTGAGCAAAGCCGTAAGCAATGGCATCGCGCCAGCTCATGCGGTCAAGGGTGAGTTCCCTGCGCCCCAAGCGATCAGCCGCGCCGAGCAGCAGACCGAAGAAAACAAGCATGGCCACCGTGATCCACAGGTTACGGAATGATGTGTCGATCCAATCTTCGAGCAGCAGTCCAAGGATTCCGATCGGCAGGGATCCGACGATGATCATCCACCCCATGCGCGCATCGGGATCGGCACCGCTGACGCGCTTGGCGGGGCCGACTACGGGAAGGGAACGCGCCCATTTCGACACGATCCTCACGATGTCTTTCCAGAAGAACACCAGCACTGCAGCTTCAGTTCCGATCTGCGTGATCGCGGTGAAGGCAGCTCCCGGATCTGCCTGTCCGATCAGCTCTCCCACAATGCGCAGGTGAGCAGATGAGGAAATAGGAAGAAACTCCGTGAGGCCCTGAACCAGCCCCAGGATGATTGCATCAAGCCAACTCATGAGGCCTACTGTACGGGCACCACGCCGATTCCCCTACCGCGCCACCCGGTCACCACCACACTACGGTTACAGTATGCGCACTCGTTTTTGCGGCCGTTCGGGCCTGAGCGTCTCTGATGTTGGACTCGGCACACTCACGTGGGGCCGCGACACTGATGAGCACGAAGCTGAAGACATGCTGCGCCATTTTGTCGATGCCGGTGGGAACCTGATCGAAATTGCACCAACGCACGGAGACGGCGCGGCGGTGGACGTCCTCGGGTCGCTCATCAGCACAGTCAGTCGCAATCAGCTCGTGATCGCACTTCGAGGGGGCGCACACCTGGATGCGTCCACTAAGTGGCGTGCCAGTGCGGCGCGCGGCGACATGCTCGCCAGTCTGGACGATGCGCTGGCCCGGTGGCACACCGATTTCGTTGACCTGTGGCTCGCGGAGTTCACGCCGCACATTCCGGTCGACGAAACACTGTCCGCGCTGGAGGTCGCCTGGCGTTCGGGTCGTGCGCGCTACGTAGGGATCGCTCACGCGTCGGCGTGGACGGCGGCATCAGCATCGACGAGGGCGGCCCTGGCGGGGATGCCTGTGGTTGCGTTGGAAGATGCCTGGTCACTGCTGGATCGCGGCCTCGAGTCTCAGGTGTTTGCACCGGCACGCTCAGCCGGGATGGGAATCCTGGCGCATTCGCCACTGGCGTGCGGCGTCCTGACCGGGAAGTATCGCCATGCCACTCCCCCAGATTCACGCGCCGCGTCACCGCACTTGCGTTATACCGTTGAACGCTACCTGGATCCTGCTTTGTCTGGCACGGTCAACGCCCTCGAACGCGCTGCTCAGGGGCTTGATCGCACGAGTATGGATGTGGCGTTGGCATGGGTGCGTGACGCTGAGGGTGTGGCAAGCGCGATCGTCGGTCCGCGCACGGTCCGACAGCTCGATCAGCTGCTCGAATGTCAGGATCCACTTCCTGAGCAGATCCGAACGGTACTCAGCGAAGTATCTGATCCGCGCGTAGATTAGTCGTCCTCGTCGTTATCGTCGTCCAGGTCGATCTGGTCGTACTCGTCATCGTCGAAGCCGTCGAAGCTGTCATCGTCATCATCTTCGTCGTCGCCGTCGTCCTCATAGTCGTCATCATCGTCGTCGTCATCATCTTCATCCAGAATGTCGAACGGCAGTTCAGCGTCGAATCGTGTGAAGAGAACGTCGTCGTAGGTGAAGAACGCATCACGGAGGCGTTCTTCTGCCTGCGAAATGACGGCATCCGACGCGGCTGTGCCGCCCTGGACGACATCAAAGTGGTGCTCAAATGCTGCGATGAGTAAGTTCAGCGCGTCGCGAGGATCTTGTGTCATGCTCCCAGCCTACCTGTTCACGCCTAAATTGACGTGCTCAATTCAGGGAAGATTCAGTTGCGAGCGGATAACGGAAACCATCAGATCAGTGCCCTTGATCTCCGCTGTCTGTTCTGCACCGAGGATACGCATATTCCCGTCTGCGTCGATCAGCTGTGATGCACCCATCGACGGCCCGAGCGGCAAGATGACCCACTCCTTGGTGGGTTGGTAGGAGATATCGGGCTCTCCGCCTTCCAGTTGATGCGTGATATTGGCAATGACAACTCGGGCCTGCTGACGTGCCGCATCTGCGCGCTTGGATTCACGCACGTCGGTGATATCACCAATGGCGTACACGTTGGAGTGTCCCTTGACCTGCAGCGTGGGATCAACACGAATTGTTCCGTTCGGGTGAAGAAGTTCTTCGTATTCGGTTCCCGCCAGGTATCCGGAGTTCGCTGTCGCGCCGTAGCACTGGAACCATATATCTGCCTCGATCTGGTCACCGTTATGCGTCTGAACACTGAAGCGTCCTAGCTGGCCGGCCTGAATCGGCGGCAAATACGCCAGCGGGGAGCCTGTCACCACGCGCACACCCAGTTCGTCGAGCTGTTCCGTGATCGCGTCGCGAAGCTCCTGTGTGTAGCCAGGCGTGGACAGAATGGAATCACCGGATTCAACCAGAATGATCTCCAGATCAGGGAACGCGCTGGCCAACTCGCCTGTCATCTCAATGCCGACGGTGCCTCCGCCTACCAACATGACCGAGCCGGCCGATGTCAGTGCGTCGTGGAGCTGTTCAAGGCGCGCTTTCGCCACAGTCGCTTTCGAGGAGGAGTACTTTGCGGGGAACGGATACGTTGATCCACTTGCCAGGATCACGTAGTCCGCTTCGATGGGGTCGTGCCCAAAGACATGCACCGTCGTCCCCGTCACTGACGAGACGACGCCCTGGATCACCTGCCCATTCTTCAGCAGGTTCGAGTACGGCATGAAAATGGCGTGCTCCCACACCTCGTCGACTGCTGCCCGAAGTGCGGCCGCGTGGTGAACGAATTGGTCCTTCTGCTCAATGAGGATCACGTCAGCGACTGGATCCAGTCCTTTCGCGACGGTGACACCACCGTACCCACCGCCGACAACTACCACTTTGGTCACAGTTGATCTCCTTCGTTGATGATGATGCCATCATCTCACGTGTCAGTCGTCTAGGTGGAGCACGCGAGCAATATTGGGTGGGAAAAAGTTCGGTCCCTTCAGAACTTTTCCGTCCTCACGACGCTTCACCGACCCATCCGGCATGAGTTTGGACAGGTTCGATGCCTGGACTTCTTCCAGGACCGCATCCAGGTCGATGCCTGATTCCAGTGCCATCCCGTAGATGACGTAGACCAGGTCGGCCAAAGCGTCAGCGGTCTCGACGATATCCGAGGTGGCATGATCGCCTTCAGCTGCCTGCTGATAGGCCTGCTCAATGAGTGTCCTCGCGGCAGGTCCCCACATGGCTCCAATCAGTTCGCTGAATTCCTCAGCGATCAGGCTCATGCGCATCATGACACGGTCGTAGTCCAGCGTGGGTTCCCCGCCGTCTGCCACACGGTTGGGCATGTGGTAGGTCGAGTGGAACTCGCTGACCAGTTCCTGGGGGCTACGCGTGCTGCGGCCCGGTGTGTGCGAAGTGCCACTGCGCCGCCCCATCACCGGTGCGGGTGCAGCCGGCCCGTCCCACGGTGCAGCAGGCTCCATCGTGTCATCTGGTTCAAGGAATGCTTCCCAGACTTCTTCACCCTTGTCGTTTTCGACTTGCCGCCCTCGTTTGCCTGCGTGGAAGCCCAGTCGCCACGCCACGCGCCACGACGGCCAGTTGCCGACCCGTGAGCGCCACACGAGGCGCGGCGCGTTCAGCGTATCGAATGCGACGCGCGCAGCCAGGATAAGTGCTTCGGTAGCGTAGCCTGATCCCCGGCTGTCGGCGCCTACCCAGTAGCCCACATCGAGCGTCCCGTCCTCGGATTGAATCCGCATCGACAGGGTGCCCACGAGCGTGTTGGTGGCCACGGTGCGGATCGCCCAGTGTGGTTCGTTCTTCTCCCAGCCGGCGGTCGCGACTTTTTCAACGAATTCTCTGGCCTGGTCACGCGAATATGGCGAGGGAACCGTCGTCCACTGCATGATGGCCGGGTCCTGGCACAGACGGTAGATATCGTTGGCATCGTCACAAGCTAGTGGCACCAGGGAGATGCGCGCGCCGGTGACCGTGAGAGGAGCGAGCGACATTGAATCCTCCTTTGGATGATCGCTTCAGGCTTCAGCGTGAGTGTGTTCCCACGCGGTCGCCAGCATAGTCCCCAAGGCCTGCGCATTCTGTGCGCCCTGGATCACAAACTTCTGATCGATGAGCATGGTGGGAACCGACTCAACACCCATTTCAACGGCGATCTGGTAGTCGGAAACTACATCTGCTGCTCGCTGCTCATCAGCGAGGGCGGCCACCACATCTTCTGCTGACATACCGACTCGCTTCGCACACTGAATCAACACCTCCGGGTCGGAGACGTCCTGACCCATTTCGAAGTGGGCACGGTCAAGCGCTTCAGCCAGAGCAAGCTGAGTGGTATTCGCACCTGTCAGCGTGTCGTGCGCAAGGTCGTGTTCGTAGGCTGCGGCGAGGAGCCGGTGTGCGTTCGAGGTGGGCGCCACCACCATTGTTTCGAAGTTGAAGGTGATGTCCTCAGCCATCCCCAACTCAGTGAATTGAGCCAGGCTCTTGTCTGCATCTTCTTCTGACATTCCACGATGTGCTGTCAGGTATTCGCTTTGAGATAGCTCCAACGGTTCTGCTAAGTCAGGGTCAAGGAAGTAGGCGTGAAGTCGAATCTCAACCTCGTCAGCATGCTCGAATGAGCCCAGGGCCGTGCGCAGGTGGTGAAGACCCAGATAGCACCACGGGCATGCCACGTCAGACCAAATGTCGATGTGCATGTTGGCAACTGTCTCATAACTTTGCTCGATTGTCAGGGTGCCCGGGCCTTTGTCACCTAACTCATGAGCAAATGTGACGTGTCGCTCGTTCATATTGGACGTTTCGATTTGCCGACAGGTACCATTGTCGTGTTAAAGTTCTATCCGCTCTCATTGAGCATTGCGCGGGTGGCGGAATAGGCAGACGCGCTAGCTTGAGGTGCTAGTCCTCGCTTTAGAGGGTGGGGGTTCAAGTCCCCCTCCGCGCACAATGAGAAGAATGGTCGCGACACCTTGGGGTGTCGCGATTATTTCTTACTCTGCTCTACAGTAGAGACGTGGAAACTTCTCGCTGGACCTGTGTACTTTTCGACGTGGACGGCACAATTGTCGATTCGGCAAGTGTCGTTATCGACTCGTTCCAACGCACACTTGCACACTTGAACTATCCGTTTCGTTCACGCGATGAGCTGGGGAAATACGTCGGCCCACCGTTGTGGGACTCCTTCATGGATCTGGGGATGGATGCTGAGCAGGCTGACAATGCTGCCACCATCTACCGTCACTACTATCGTGAACTGTTCCTTCAGCCAGAACCGTATCCCGGCATTGGACAGCTTCTGGAAGATTTACATGCCGCCGGATACGCCTTGGCTACGGCTACCTCAAAACAGGAATACATGGCGCGCGACCAGATGGTTCATCTGGGTTTTGATCGCTTCATCGATGTCATTGCGGGAGCCATCCCAGATCCCGCCTATTCGAAAGCTCATGTAATCCGCGATGCACTGAAGCGCCTGGAGGAAAAAGGCCTCGACATTTCTCGCCCCGTCGTGGTAGGTGACCGCTCATGGGACCTGGAAGGTGCTCTGGAAGTCGGTCTGCCGGCGATCGGGGCAGGATGGGGATATTCGCGTCCTGGCGAGTTCGATCAGGCACTGGCAGTTGCTCACGATGCTGACGAACTGCGCCAGCTGCTGATAGGAGATCACTCATGACTGATTCATCACGCACCTCAGCGTTCGGCAATCTGAAGCAGAACCTGAGCCGGTTCGTACGTTCTCCGCACGTCACTCAGGTGCCGGCCACGACGCGCACATCCACGCCGGCGCGCCCTGCCCCATATCGCACACCCCAACGGCGACGCGTCTCCTCGCCTCCGACCAAGCATTCGCGGACCAATACTGCCGTGAAGCGACCTGAGCTTCCTGACTGGCTGCGTAAATCCGGCCTGGCAGCGTGGGCCCTGATCGGCATCATGATCATCGTCGCCGCCGTCGTCTATGCTCTGGCACGCGTCACCCCGGTCTTCATCGCTGTTTTCGTCGCACTGGTGGTCACTGCGATTCTCAATCCCGTGGTCAATTTCCTTTCGCGCTTCATTCCGCGTGGCCTGTCAGTGGTTCTGACATTGCTGGGATTCTTCGGCATCTTCGCAGGTTTGATGGCATTGGTCGTCAACTCCGTGATGGGACAGTGGACGAGGCTGGCCAATCAGTTCTCACGCGGTCTGGATGTGATCTCCGATTTCCTGTCCTCCCTGCCATTCGACATCAAGGTCACGCCGCAGGATGTGTCCGCATGGATGAACGACATGATCGCCAAGGGCCAGCAATACGTCCAGCAAAACTGGAGCAGGCTGGCATCCGACCTCCTGTCAAATGTCTCAGCCGCTGCCATCACGTTCACAATCGCCGCACTGGGCTTGTTCATCACGATCTTCTTCCTGCTGTCGGGAGAAAAAATGTGGCGCTGGTTCCTGGATGTCACACCGGCACGCAGGCGTGAGCCTATCCATCGCGCAGCTCTGGCTGGATGGGACACCTTCTCGGGCTACGCGCGCGGCACGATGATCGTGGCCGCGACCGATGGTCTGTTGGCGGGGATCTTCCTGCAGATCCTGGGCGTACCGGTTGCGCCCGCATTGGGCGTCCTGGTGTTCATTGGTGCCTTCATTCCCCTGATTGGTGCGCCCGCAGCGATGATCATTGCGATGATCGTGGCTGCTGCAAGCGGCGGTTTGATGCAGGCCGCCATCGTTGGCCTCGGCATCGCCGGCATCGGCCAGCTCGAAGGTCACGTCCTCCAGCCCCTCATCATGGGCAAGCAGGTGTCTTTGCACCCGGTGGTTGTCGGTGTTGGCGTCACCGTCGGTACACTCACGGCGGGCCTGCTGGGTGCCGTTATCGCGATCCCGATTATCGGCGTGATCTGGTCTGTCTTCTCTGAACTGTATGAGCGTGATGCACCGATCGAAGATCCGCTGCCTGAACGCCGCAATGCGCCCGACGTTGAGGAAGAGCACGAGAACAAGATCGGCACCAGAATTGTGCGTTTTTTCCGCAACCGCGGCGACGACGAATCCGAGGCTGACGGGCAGAAAACCGAGGCTTCAGCGGAAGTCTCGTGATCGGACGCGCATCGGCATGTGCAGCTCTTTGAGCGAATGTGCCCGGATCATGACGACACCCTCGCCTCTTTCGACAGTGCCACTGACGATCAGTGCCTGCGCTGTCGTGGCGGTGGTGCGATAACGCGTCCACAGTCCCGGTGAGCACACAATGTTGGCAAACCCGCTTTCGTCTTCTAAAGACACGAAAATCAGGCCGCGCGCTGTGTGGGGACGTTGGCGGTGCGTGACAATACCAGCGACTGACGCGATGGACCCATCGTCACCTTTCTCCATCAGGTCACGCGCTTTCACGACGCCGCGATCATCAAGGAATGAGCGGATCAGGGCCAGCGGATGTTCTGCCACGGTCAGGCCGGTGGCCTGATAGTCGGCGCGCATCTGGTCAACATCGCTCATCTGCGGCAGGTTCCCTGGCGTCGTGCCCACCTCGATACCGGGAATATACGGCTGATACGCGTGTTCTTCTGCCACTCGCTCGGCACCCCACAGTGCGTCTCTTCTGCTGATTGCCAGCGAATCGAAAGCACCGGCTCGCGCGCATGCTTCCACCTGGCGCTCGGTGAGGTGAGCACGCTGCGCCACGTCACTCATACTGAAAAACGGACCGTCAGCTCGCGCATCGACGATGCGGTGGGCACCCTCCCCCAGTCCGCGTATCGATTCCAGCCCGATCCGAATCATGGCATCGTCATCCATGTCCAGTTCAACGCGTTCGTTTGCACATCGCTCGACAGCCGGGTCGTAGGGCTGGACGCATGCGGATACGTCAGAAAACTGCACATCGGCCCGAGCAACTGCTACGCCGTGACGCCGCGCGTCGTGGATCAGGCTATCCGGAGAATAAAACCCCATAGGCTGACTGGACAGAATACCTGCGTAGAAGAACTCCGGGTAGTGCACTTTCAGCCAGGCTGACGCGTAGACGATGTGAGCGAAGGAAAAGGAGTGCGACTCAGGAAAACCGAACGATGCGAAGCCTCGGAGTTGATCAAAAATCCTGTGTGCGCATTGCTCAGAGATTCCGCGTTGACGCATTCCTTCCATCAGCGGAGGTTTGAGCATGTCCATCTGTTTGAGTGAACGCTTCGACCCCATCGCCTTGCGCAAGCGGTCAGCTTGCGTCGCGGTGAAACCTGCCGCATCCTGCGCGATGCGCATGAGCTGTTCTTGAAACAGCGGAACACCCAGAGTCTTTTCCAACGCAGGCTTGAGCAGCGGGTGCAGATACGTCACCGCTTCTGCGCCCTGTCTTCGACGCAGATACGGATTCACTGCCTGCCCCTGGATGGGGCCAGGTCTGATCAGCGCCACCTCCACCACAATGTCGTAGAAGCAGCGCGGCCGAAGGCGTGGCAATGTATTCATCTGCGCGCGCGACTCCACCTGAAACACTCCCACCGTGTCAGCTGCGCACAGCAGGTCGTAGACACGTGGATCCTCTTCTGTCAGATTATGCAGTCCCAGCGCGCGCCCGTTCCTGCCGGTAATGCCACGCTCCCCCAGCCAGTCGAATGCCCGGCGAATGGCGGTGAGCATTCCTAATCCCAGCAAGTCGAATTTCACCAGTCCGGCATCAGCGCAGTCGTCCTTGTCCCACTGGAGAACGGAGCGGCCCTCCATGGCTCCCCACTGCACGGGGCAGATATGACTGACCAGTGTGCGCGTGAGCACCATTCCTCCGGTGTGGATTCCCATGTGACGCGGAAGGTCGGACATTTTCTGTGCGATTCGAGTGACCTGATCAGGGGGCGGGTCGCCCTCGCTCTTGCTCCACTTCGTCGCAACACCGGCGGCATATCCGCATGCGCGAGCAGCATCACGGATCGCTGAGCGGTGCCTGTAGGTGATGACGGTGGCAACCTGTGCGGCGCGTTCACGCCCATAGTGCTCGTAGACATGTTGGATGACTTCTTCGCGCCGCCCTGCCTCGATGTCGACATCGATATCAGGAGGGCCGGAACGTCTAGGCGACAAGAAGCGTTCAAAAAGCATTGAGTGACGCACCGCGTCAACTGCAGTGATGCCGAGGGCGAAACATACGGCTGAATTGGCGGCTGATCCTCGTCCCTGGCACAGGATGTTGCGGGAGGCACAAAAGTCAACGATTTCTTTGACGATCAGGAAATATCCCGGAAAATCCATGCGTTCGATGATGGACAGTTCGTGGTCAATCACCTCCCACGCATGGGGGTTGTCTGCCCGCGTTCCGTAACGTTCGAGGGCGCCCTGTTCAGTCAGATGACGCAACCATGTCGCGGACGTAAATCCCTCGGGCACCTTCGTTTCAGGCAGTCGGGGAGCAACGAGGCGCAGGTCAAAACTTGCGTGAGATCCGATGTCTGCCGCCATGCGAACAGCATCCGGGTAGTCGTGGTACATCAGCAGCATTTCTTCTGCGCTGCGCAGAAAAGAACGGAAGGCCGGCAGGTGCGGTTCAGCTTCTTCCAGTGACATTCCCAGTCGGGTGGCAGCCAGGACATCACCGAGGGGCCCGGATACCGGGGTGGCACATCGCGCGGCCGTTGTGGCAACCAGCGGCACGTGGGCACCTGTGGCCAATTCACTGAGTGCACGCAGGGTCTCAGGTGGCTCCGTGGGGCTCAGCGCGCTTTCGACGGCGACGCGGTCACGTCCAAAGATACTGATCAGGCGTGTCAACATGGAGCGGGCGGCCGGCATGCCACCCGCCCGCAGCGCTCGACGCAGCGGGCCACGCGACGTGCCGGTGAGCACTATCCACTCCCCTGCACCCAGTTCGTCCAGCATGTGTATCGGCGTGCGCCGACCTGGATGAGAAAGGGTGTGCCGACTCATTGCCGCACACAGCTGCGTGTATCCACACGGATTCGTGGCGATGATGGGAAGACGGATGCCAGGTTCTTCGGCTCCGGGAATCAATCCCCATCCAGGCTGGGCTGAAAATTGCTGCGGATCCAGGGTCAGTTCCGCCCCGCACACAATCGGCAGTCCGCGCGCTCGACCGGCAGTGGCCATCTGTATTGCAGAATACATACCATCGACATCCAGTACCGCGAGCGCCTCCAGGTTCAGCGCGCAGGCAGCATCGACCATCTCGCTGGGCGTATTGGCGCCGTCGAGGAATGTGAATGCGCAGTGAGCATGTAATTCCGCGTAACGAGCAGGTTCGACCACTCCACCATTATATCGAACATCTGTTCGATTCTGTAACGGTCTTATCCGTCGATCAGCGCACGCAGGTCAGCCACGTTAAGGCGCGTCCACTGCCCCGCGTCCTTCTGATCAACAGCCGCATCAACCAGGGATGTCACAAGTTCACGTTTGCGTTCCTGCAGTTCGACGACTTTATGTTCAATGGTGTCGAGGGCGACCAGACGGTACACACTGACAGGACGTTCCTGCCCGATGCGGTGCGCACGATCCACTGCCTGTTCTTCCACGGCCGGGTTCCACCATGGATCCATGACGAACACGTAGTCCGCTTCCGTCAATGTCAGTCCTGTCCCCCCAGCCTTCAGGGAGATGAGGAACACGTCAGCGTCCCCCTCGCGAAACTGTTGAATCACTGAGCGGCGATTGCGGGTTGAACCGTCGAGCTGGACACAGGAAATGGAGCGCCGCTTCAGCTCCTCCCGGATTCGTGCCAGGTAGGACGTGAACTGGCTGAACACCAGAGCCTTGTGACCTGCAGGCAGAATCTGCGTCAAGTGGTCCACCAGCACGTCGATCTTTGCCGACCCAATACCTTGGTAGTGTTCATCGACCAATGCCGGGTCAAGGGCCAGCTGGCGCAGTCGCGTCAGCGCGGCCAGAATGTCGATGCGGTGCCGTGAAGCGTCGTCAAGCAGATCGAGCAATTGGACGCGTATGCGCGTCAGATACTGGTCGTAGATCTGGCGGTGTTCAACTCCCAGCTCCACACCGACGGTTGTTTCAGTCTTGGCGGGAAGATCAGGTGCCACTGCTTCCTTGGTGCGTCGCATGATGAACGGTCGGATCGCTGCGCTCAACGCTGCGGCGGCGTTCGCGTCCCCCTCGTCAATGGGCCGTAAGATATGTGTGCTGAACGTTTTCCAGCCGGGCAACAAGCCGGGAGCAACCAGGGCTGCGAGCGCCCACAGATCCGCTGCGGAATTTTCCACGGGTGTACCGGTCACTGCGAGTGTCCACGGCCGGGACAGCTGCATGAGCAGGCGGTGGATGACAGTGCGCGGATTCTTCACGTGCTGCGCTTCGTCGATCACCAGGCCGCCCCATTCGCGCGCTGCCCATTGGTCTGATTCCAGGCGCGCAATGGTGTATGTGGTGACGACGATGTCGGCATCGCGGATGGCACTGTCAAGTGATTCGTCGCGACGTTTGGAGGTTGACGTAATGTCGACGACTCGCAGCTCGGGTAGGAAGCGTTCGGCCTGTTCAACCCATGTGCCGACGACGGAGGTCGGTGCCACCACCAAAACTGGCGGTTCGGTGCCACCAGCGCGTTGCGACGCGATCGAGGCGAGGATTTGCAGGGTCTTGCCCAGGCCCATATCGTCAGCGACAATGCCGCCCAATCCGTTGTGAATGTGGGAGGTGATCCACTGATGACCGTCGACCTGGTAGGGCCGAAGATCCGCATTAAGGGTGTCAGGCAGCGGCAACGGATCGCGCGCACCTCGGGCAGTAAGCACGTCGATAGCGCGGCGCAGGGAGTTGGGCACGGTGAGCGAGTCCGTCAGGTCGTCGAATTCTTCCCACAGCCCCACATGCATGCTCGATAGCTGCAGGTCAGATTCAGTGAAGCTGCCGCCCAGTTCCTGCGCGTTGTGGAGCAGGGCGCGCAGCCTGTTGATACGAGCGCTGTCGAGGGCGACCCACGTCCCCTCAACCAGCATATGATCGCGTCCATCGGCAAGTGCGGTGAGGACATCAGATAGGGCGACATCACTGTCACCGATGCGGATGCGTATATGGACATCAAACCAGTCGGTGGATGAGGACGGTTCAGCGTCCGTGTGGATCGTCAGTTCCTCATTGCTGATGCTCAGTGCCCGCACATCAGGGTCCACGTCCCATTGCAGAGCGTCGGCGGTCACCTCGTCGAGGGTGGCAAGCAGTTCCGGGGCTTTCCAGGCGGGCATATGGATGGGTGTGCCGACGGTCAAGGGCGCGCCGGTGGGAAGCGAGATCTGGCCGATTGCAGACTGTACGCTGCGTGCCAGGTGCGTGACATCGGGGTCTGTACTGTCGTAGGCGGTGCGCACATGAGAGGTGCCGACAGCTTGATCGACCCACCAGCGCATCACGACGTGTTCGATGTGATCCATACTGACGCGTCCGACGATGCTTGTCTTAACTGAAACGTCTGCGCTCACTGAGTCGTCACTGGACATGACCGGGTTGGTGCCGCTGAGCCGAGGAAGCCACTGGGCATGGAATTCGGCCGCGTCTTCAGCCGGAATGATCAGCGGTGAGGCACCTTCGAACGCGTCGAGCAGATGCGCCCCTGAACGAATATGTGCGACTGTGCGCCCGGCGTTGAAGAATGCCAGCTGCGTGGCTGCGCTGATGCGAACTCGGGCGACGATGCGCGCACCGTCGGTGAGCACGGGTTTGATAAGAATGTCGCCTGTTTCGCCAGTGCGAGTGGTGTCGAGACTGACGTGCCAGGGAGTCGGGTCGACGCTCAGTGGTGTGAGCGGGTCGAGGTCAACGAACATGTCAAGGCCGGCTCGCGTAGCTGCCTCAATCCACGGCCCTGCCTGCACGCCCAGCGATTCCAGTGTGACGTCATTTGGTGAGCGGTACGTTCCATCTGAACGTGAGTGGCGGTAGGCCTGCCTGATCAGCGCGACGTGTGTGGGGTTGAGTCCATCTGTGACCGATTCCCACTGCGTGGCGGTCAGGTCCTGCCACGTTGCACGCTTCGTGGTCCACGCGCTGTGCATTCCAGGGCGCAGCGGTGTCAGTGCAATAGGTTCACGAGGGTTATGCGTATCAACCAGTAACGCCAGTGACTGACCCTCCATCGCCGTGGTGCCGGAAAGGGTGCGCAGCCTGTCACGCCATGTGGGGCCCTCCTCCGATTCTGCGGGCACGGAGCGCACGGCAAGTAAGGCTGCCACACTGTGCGGACAATCACGTCCGATCGCGCACGCGCAGCTCAGATCCAGGTGGACAGGGGCGCCGTCACGCAGGCTCACCCATGTGCGGTAGGTCAATCCGGGGCCTTTGACGCGGCACTGGGCTTCGCGTTCTGACGTGAGGTCGGTGTCCAGGACGTCGCCTCGGGTAAAGAACGCCAACCCTTTTGCCCACGTTGCCGGGCCTACGCGCATCATGATGTCGTCGTCACTGAGGTGGTGAACATACGTCACGATGTCGCGTGGAGCCATCTTTCCAGTTTATGACGCCGCGCGCGCAGATGCTCAGTCTCCCAGCTTCCCGCCTGATTCACGCAGGTAGCAGCGTGCGCACAGTGATTCATATCCTGAGTCGACACCGTCGATCGCGACCTGTCCGCCGTCAAAGATGAAGGAGCCATTGACGATGCGGCCGTTGAAGACTGCTTTCTTTCCGCATCGGCAAATCGTTTTGAGTTCTTCGAGGCTGTGCGAGATTTCCAGGAGGCGGCGAGCACCAGGAAATGCGTTGGTCCGGAAATCGGTGCGAATGCCGTAAGCCAAGACGGGGATGCCATCCATGACGGCTACCCGCAGGAAATCGTCAACCTGACGTGGGGTGAGAAATTGCGCTTCGTCCACCAGAATGGCGGAGGTGGAAGCCATGCGGCCGGTTGCCTCGAGCGCTTCAAAGACGTCATCGGTGGAGTCCAGAAGGACATCAACGGTGCGCGTTACTCCCAGACGGGACACCACCGTGTCGTTGCCGCGCACGTCGACGCGCGGTTTGATCACCAGGACATGCTGGCCACGTTCTTCGTAGTTGTAGGCAACCTGAAGCAGTGCGGTTGATTTGCCTGAGTTCATCGCTCCGTATCGGAAGTACAGTTTCGCCACAGCTTCCCTTTCCTCGTCGACCGTGTCCTCCTGAGCCTGATGGTACCCGAGCTCGTTTTATTCAAAGAAACCTTCGATCCACCATCTGCCTGACTGAAAGCTCAGCAGGACGTCGCTTCCGTCCCGACTTACAATGACATAGACACGTGCCGAACGTTCTGTTGTCTGTTCCTCCCACCAGCGCCCTTGGACAACCCAGATGCCCTGCACCTGCACGATGGAGATCTGTTCCCTGGCGCGCACGATATGTGTGGGCGGTGCGCTGAGGTATCCGCGTTCAGTCACCACGACAGGAGTCAGCCCGGCGCGCACCTCAACCTGCTCGGGTTTGTCCAGCATCACTGTGGGCGCGCGCAGCAGAGCGCCGTCCCATTCTCCTTCGCTCCTGACGGGCTCTTGTCCCGGGCTTCCCCACGGGGAAGAGTACACACGCGACCGTGGATCGAATCCTCCCTGCATACATACCGCGCGCACTCCCTCGGTGCCGACCACTGACTGCACCCGCAAAGCGGCCCGTTCAGCGCGTCGACTGCTCTCCGGCCCTGCCCACAGCTGGTCCGGCATTACTGTGTCGTACAGGTCGCAGGCCACCACCTGCATCGTGCTCAACCCACCGGCATCGCCATCGTCCTGTGGAAGCAGGCGGTCAAGCCAGCCGCGTAATTGCCAGCGCAGACGATCAACAACTTCACTGGGGTCCAGGCAGTTCACCCCACACCATGTGCGCTCACAGTCCTGTCCTGTTGTCGTCGCGACGCGGATACTCAGCGCGTGCGCGTTGACACCCTGGCTCCACAGTTTCTGCCGCAGATTTTCCGCCACTGCTCGAAGCTGCAAGGCAACCATGTCAAGACTGGTCACTGGGTCATCGAATGTGCGTTCCACGTTCACCGCTGAGGTGGTGCGTGCACGCGGCGCAATAAACAGGTCACCCCCGCTGGCCAGGCTCCACAGGTCCTCCCCTGAGCGCCCGAATCGTGACAGCAGCGCCTTCTTGCCGACACGCAGCACATCAGCGCACGTTGTCACCCCCAGGTCCTCAAGCACCTCGATCGCATGATGTGCGTCCTGTGTGCGTTGACACGGTACGATGCGTGGAATATGCGCCAGCGGTATTTCACTCACATACTGTTCGGCACAGGTGGCGGGAACGATCTCATCAGAGCGGGCGGCCCATATTGCTGTCAGTATCCCCGTCGCAATCCCCACGTGGCATTCGACCCCGCATTCCTCGACGATCGTTTCAGTCAGTTTTTGTGCGAGTTTTTCTTCCGATCCAACCCACCGCGCCGGGCCTGCAGCAGGCGCCCACGCCAGTCCTGGCCGCAGGCACGTCACATGTGCGGCCACCCGGTCGCATGCATCGAGCACATGTTCGAATGCGGCATTTTGCTCAAGCGGATCATCTGGGTAGATCAGTGCGTCGGGGCACAGATACTGCGCAGTCGTCAAGAGCATCGACGTGCGCACACCTGCGCGGCGCGCAGCCAGTGTCGCAGCCTGCACGCGACCATTTGACGCAATAATGGCTCGCCCTCCTGGCGGCGTGTTAACTGCAAGTGACTGGGTAGGCCAGTCGGGAACCCACACCACCACGCGTCTGCTGGCCGCCATCTCAGACCGCCTGCTTCGTTGGAGCCACCAGACTTGCAGCCAGCGGACGCGAAAGACCGATCCACGGGTAGGCAGTGACGATCCGTATCCCGCGTGTGCGCGCTCTGCCTGCCAGTTGGCGCTGTTCGCGCACGGTCAGTTCGACCCGCCCCACTGCGACGACATCCACGCCGTCGATCAGGGTACTCAGGATCTGGGCAGCACAGCGATCCGGGTGCGGCACATCGATGACGCGTTCGAGTTCAAGTCCCATGTTCGATGCCGCTTCCCACCCCATATTCGCCACGCCGACAAATGCGCACCACGCTCCGTGCGGTGCCAGGTCAATAACGGCGCGGATCAGGTGAGCCGCAGAGGGCTCAACGTGAAAAATACAGCCCACCGGAGCCTCGGCGTCGTGAGCACGTGAGTTCAGATGGCGTTGGATGTCATACTCGTCGCGATGACGCACGCCAGTTTCTTCTTCCGCCTGAGCAAGCGCTGCGCGTGCGCGCTCCAGTCGTTCGCGTGCACTCAGTGCCATTCCCCCTCCTTTCGAACATATGTTCGACATCATAGGACACTCCCCCGGCATCTGGAGCTCATCCGCCAGTCGCCCTCGAAAATCACGCACAGCACGACTATGGTGGATATCACAAACGAAAGGAGCAATGGTGAACCTCAACGATCGCCCAACAGCCCCCGATCCCTACGATCTCCTGCCTGTTGACGCTACTTTTCCCGTGACTTCCAACGACATTGTTGACAACCAGACTCTTCCCGCCATCCACAGCGCCGAGGGAGGAAACGTCTCACCCCATCTGGCGTGGAGCGGCTTCCCCGAGCAGACCCGCTCATTCGTCGTCACATGTTTCGATCCGGACGCCCCCACACCGTCAGGTTGGTGGCACTGGATAATCGTGGACATTCCTGCCACGCAGACCGAACTTCCACAAGGTGCCGGATCCTCCGACCTTGACCTTGACGGCGCCGCTTTCCATATTCGCGCAGACCACGGCGACCATTCGTACTACGGAGCCGCCCCGCCGCCTGGAGATCGCCCGCACCGCTACATTTTTGCCGTTCACGCACTGGACGTCGAAACCCTCGAGGTGGACGAGGACGCCTCGGCCGCCCAGGTTGCCTTCGCAACCATGTTCCACACGATTGCACGAGGGAGACTGACGGCAACCTTTGCCACGCCTCAGGAGTAAAAGATCACGACGCGCCATGTCGCTGTCAGCGCCCGACAGGGGGCAAGATTGAACACGTGCTACATGTGATCTTTTATGAACCGCGCATCCCGGGCAATACGGGAGCCGCCATCCGGCTTTCCGCATGCACCGGATCGATGCTGCATCTGGTTGAGCCACTGTGCTTCGACATGGATGACGCGAAACTGCGTCGCGCCGGCCTGGATTATCACGACTTGGCGCACGTGAAGGTTCACCCCAACCTCGACGATGCACTGGCCGACATTCCCGGAAAGATCTGGGCATTTACCGGACACACGACCACGATGTACACCGATGTGTCCTACAGCGACGGCGACGGGTTGATGTTTGGCCCCGAACCGACCGGTCTGCCTGAGGACGTGATGGATGATCCGCGTGTGACGTCGCGGGTCCGTATCCACATGTGCGAGGGGATCCGGTCACTCAACCTGGCGAACTCGGCTGCTATCGGCCTGTATGAGGCCTGGCGTCAGATCGGATTCCCGCACTCGTGCTAACTGCGGCGCCTCGGCTGGCGTTCGATCTGTTCGGCAAGTTCCACGATACGACGCGGATTTGACCACCACAGCCACACCAGTCCGACGACTGCCAGCAGCAGCGGCAGATAATAGTATTCCGCGCCGAAACGACTCCACGGGGATCGCTCGGATGTGGGCTCGTTGATTCCCCAGAACGACAGTCCGACGATCAGTGGGCCGACCGTCTGAGTGATGACACTGGCCCATCCGACCATGCGCATGCGGCGCCCGTTATGAGTCAACGCCGCTGCTGCAACGAGGTACAGCAGTGAGGCGACCAGGGCGAGCACATAGGGCCCCAGCGGTTCCTCGCCCCGACTTGTCAGGCTACGAATCGACACGACCGTTGTCCATGCACCGAAAAGCCAGTACGCGGCAGGAACAAGGCGGCCCAAGCCCCATGACGGGCCGCGATCATCTGCCACGCTTTCTGCTGGCTGTGGTGCCGGCGTAACACCCATGGACAGTGTCTCCTTTCAGCAACGGCGGTACTGTCGCATATGACATAGTACGGCCCAGAAGCGACAAAACGGCCGTTCTTGGCGCGATGGCGCCAGATATGGGATGGCGCACCAAAAGTTCCCACGTACAAGTCAGAAAAAAACCGCTGCAAGTGGGACAATAGACCCAGTTGGTCCATGACGGTCCACACGAGTCCAACTTTGAGGAGTGAATAAGTGAGCGAGCCCGATTACGACATCGTCATCTTAGGAGCAGGATCCGGCGGATATGCCGCTGCCTTACGAGGCGCCCAATTAGGACTGAGAGTTGCACTGATCGAGGGAGACAAAGTCGGGGGCACATGCCTGCACCGCGGCTGCATTCCAACGAAAGCCTATTTGCATGCCGCTGAGATCGTCGACACGGTCAAGGAATCCGAGCACTTCGGTGTGAAGTCCTCCTTCGAAGGCGTGGACATGCCACAGCTGATGAAGTACCGAGACTCTGTCATCAAGAAGCTTTACAAGGGCCTGCAGGGGCTGATTTCCCAGCGAAAGATCGACGTGATCGAGGGATGGGGCCGTCTGACCTCCCCCACCACGATTGACGTTGACGGTCGCACCGTGACGGGAAAGAACATCGTGCTTGCGACGGGGTCATACTCGCGCTCAATCCCCGGTCTCGAGATCGGTGGCCGTATTATCGCCTCTGAGCAGGCGCTGCAGATGGAATGGGTGCCCAAATCCGTGGTCGTCCTGGGCGGCGGTGTGATCGGCCTGGAGTTTGCCTCCGTGTGGTGTTCACTGGGTGCTCAGGTCACGATCATCGAGGCACTGCCGCACCTGGCCAATAACGAAGATGAAGCGGTCTCAAAGCAGCTGGAGCGCCAGTTCCGCAAGCGCGGCATCAAGTTCCACACGAATACGCGTTTTGCCGGTGCCACGCAGGATGATTCCGGCGTTCACGTCACGACCGAAAACGGTAAGGAAATTGACGCCGACATTCTGCTGGTCGCAGTCGGACGCGGTCCTGTTACCAACGACTTGGGTTACGAAGAGGCCGGCATCACGATGGATCGTGGTTTCGTAATTACCGACGAGCGTCTGCGCACCGGCGTGGGCAACGTCTACGCTGTGGGCGACATCGTCCCCGGATTGCAGCTGGCTCACCGTGGCTTCCTGCAGGGAATTTTTGTCGCCGAGGAGATCGCGGGGCTCAATCCTCAGGTCATCGATGAGACAGGAATTCCGCGCGTCACCTTCTGTGAACCGGAGATCGCCTCTGTTGGTCTGACTGAAAAGCAGGCTCGTGAAAAGTACGGTGATGATGCCGTTCACACAGTCGAATACAACTTGGCTGGCAATGGCAAATCAAATATCTTGAATACCAGTGGTTTCGTCAAGCTGATCAACGTCCAGGATGGCCCGATCGTCGGGTTCCATGCTGTGGGTGACCGTATGGGTGAACAGATCGGTGAAGGCGAACTTATGGTGAATTGGGAAGCGTATCCGGAGGATCTGGCCGCGCTGATTCACACTCACCCCACCCAAAACGAAGCAATTGGTGAAGCAGCTCTGGCCCTTGCCGGCAAACCTCTTCACTCCCACAACTGAGTCACGCATAAAGGAGATTGAACGATGGCGACAGCAGTGAAGATGCCCGCTCTGGGCGAGTCCGTCACTGAAGGAACAGTGACAACGTGGCTCAAGCAGGTGGGCGACAAGATTGAAGCTGACGAACCGATTGTGGAAGTGTCCACCGATAAGGTCGACTCTGAAGTTCCCTCCCCCGCCAGCGGCGTTCTGCTCAAGATCCTGGTTGAAGAAGACGAAACCGTCGAGGTCGGAACCGAGATCGCCCTGATTGGCGAGGAAGGTGAAGAGGCTTCAGCGGACGAGGCAGGCGACGAGGGCGACCAGAGCGCCGATGAATCACAGGAAGCTGCCTCCGAGGAATCTGAACCAGAGCCGGAAGCCGAATCCAGGCAGGCCCCTGCCTCGAGCGGCGGTAACACCACCGAGGTCACCATGCCCGCCTTGGGCGAATCAGTCACTGAAGGCACGGTGACAACCTGGCTCAAGCAGGTCGGTGACGAGGTCGAAGCAGATGAGCCGCTTCTGGAAGTGTCCACTGACAAGGTCGACTCTGAAGTTCCCTCCCCCGCATCCGGTTACCTGGTGGAAATCCGGGTGGAAGAAGACGAAACGGTGGAGGTCGGCACCGTGGTGGCCGTGATCTCCGATCAGGCCGGCGGCGCAGCATCTGACCAGTCGGCGGAAAAGAAGACGGCAGATGCTGTCGCACCCGATGAGCCGTCGGAAGATACATCGGCTCCATCCCCATCGGCCGAGCCGCCCGCACCTCGTCAGGCGCCTCCGGCACCCCCTGCGCCACCCGCACCGCCTGCACCCCCGGCTCCTCCGATGCCGCATCAGCCAGGCGATTCGGATAAGAAGGAATTCGAGACGCCTGAAACGCTGGCGCCGAAAGCTACCGAGTCCGGCACGAAGGTTGCGAACCAGCCTGAACAGTCGGTTGCTTCTGGTCAGTACGTCACACCGATCGTGCGCAAGCTGGCACGTGAGGCCAGCATCGACCTGTCCACCGTGACTGGCACGGGTGTTGGTGGCCGTATTCGCCGCGAAGACGTCGAAAAAGCCATTGAGTCCTCCTCGTCGAAGGCAGCGCCGGCCGCATCTGGTGGGGCTCCTGCACCGCAGTCATCCGATGAGCCGATCGTCTTCGAGCCGTCTGAACTTCGTGGAAAGACTGAGAAGATGACGCGTCTGCGCCAGACGATCGCAAAGCGCATGATCGAGTCTTTGCAGACAGCTGCTCAGCTGACCACAGTGGTCGAAGTGGATGTCACCCGTATTGCTGCCCTGCGCGCAGCCTCCAAGGCTCCGTTCCAGGAAAAGCACAATACGAAGCTGACGTTCCTGCCTTTCTTCGTCAAGGCCGCTACCGAAGCCCTCGTTGCGCACCCGAAGATCAACGCAACGATCGACGACAAGAAGGTGACGTACCACGATCACGAGCACATCGGCATTGCCGTGGACACCGAGCGCGGGCTGCTGGTTCCGGTCATCAAGGATGCAGGAAGCAAGTCACTTCCTGAAATTGCAGCCTCGATCAATGACCTGGCCAAGCGCACACGCGATGGCAGCGCAGGTGTCGATGACCTGAGCGGATCCACCTTCACGATTACCAACACGGGATCGGGTGGAGCACTCTTCGACACTCCGGTTCTCAACATGCCGGAAACCGCAATTCTGGGCGTCGGAACGATCGTGAAACGCCCTGTGGTTGTCAAGGACGCGATGGGCAATGATTCAATCAGCATCCGCTCGATGGTGTACCTGGCCCTGTCGTACGATCACCGTTTGGTCGACGGCGGCGACGCGGCCCGCTACCTGATGGACGTCAAGCGTCGTCTGGAGCAGGGAGCATTCCAGGCAGATCTGGGTCTCTAGAAATCCTCACCAGGCGGGGGTGCGCTCGAGTTACTCGGCGCATCCCCGCTTGCTATGTCGTGAACACTCAGCGGATGTCCGCCCAGTGTCAGTTCCACGTTGTGTTCAGGCTGGGTGCCGACGCTGCGACACAGTCCAGCCTCGCAGCGCTGGTGGCTGGCCTGCTGAATGCGGGTGCTGACCGTCACCATCTGCCCGTCGCAGCGAACCGTCACATCGCCCACAACGGCTGTCGACAGATTCTTCAATTCCACACCGTCTGCGACCAGATTCTCTATCAGTGCCTGGTCCGACTCCAGCAACACACCACTGGTTGCATACGTCAGCCCGTCAACATCGCGATTCATCAATGCGCTGTCACGTGAACGCAGCACATCGGTGATGACGTCACGAGCTTCATCACTGCTCGGGCACGCTGATACCGCGCCCGATTCGGAGACGCTCTGTTCAGCATCGCTGCGCACTGCATGCCCGATCACCCATGCGCCGACTCCGAACGCCATACACGCTGCAAAACCGACTTTTGCGTGAGAAGACCGAGGTCGCTTATGCCGTGCCGGCGCGTTCTCATGCTGTGTGAGCTCCGTGTTCGCCGCGCGACGCAGCACCTCCCCTAATTCGTCGCCCACACTGCCGGGGCCGCTGAGTTTGCGTTCAATACGCGCAACGCTGTCCCAGTCGCCCTCGACTGTGCCCTCACCATCGGACCATCCTTCAGTGCCGATGATGCCTTCGGGACCATCGATAATGTCAATGAGGACCGCCTGATAGTCGGGGCGCACCACGATATTGGATGGAGACAGGTCGCCGTGCACGATGCCGTGCTCGTGGAGCGCCTCCACACCGCGCCGGATGGACGCGCTGATGCGCTCGCGCACCTGCCTGCGACGAAGTGAGGGAGTCCCGATCAGCGTGTCGAGTGTGCGACCGGTGACGTACTCCATCACAACGGCACACCGTCCATCGTCATGGCGCGCCACGTCGTGGAGCCGTACCACGTTGTCACAGTCAATCTGCGCCCAGGCGCGCCACCGTGACTCCAGGCGCTGCGCATCGTCAGCTGACCGCAGTGCCAGCAGGCCTGCGTTCTCATCGCGAGTCAGTGTGTGCCACATGGGGCCGGCATGGCTCATCGAGGCCAATGACCGCAACTCGTAGGAATTGATATCCATGCCCCTACTGTGACGGGCCTTCCCCTATGACACAATACGCAATCGCAATCTGTGGATGGCGCATGGATACACGCTAGAATGACACCGCTGCCGTGGCGCAGCAAGCCCTCCTGCTCTTGCCTGGCAAGACCCTTGAGGGCACGCCTATGTTGGGACATGCTCTCGTGCAGACATCACCATTTCGCGCTCTGGCGCATTATCGTATTCTGCCCGCTCTGGTTGGGTGGCCCGAGCTCATCATCGCGTTTGTGGCTCGCGCACCTTACGCCATGGTTCCGTTGGGGACGATGACGGCAATCACCGCCTCTACTGGATCCGTCGCAACCGGCGGACTGGCGACCGGTGTGGTCTCTCTGTCAACAGCCATCGCTTCGCCGCTGATCGGACGCTGGGCTGACCTTGGCGGACAACGACCGGTACTGCTCACGCTGCTCCCCCTCAACGCGCTCTCCCTAACTGGACTATGCGCTGTAGCGCTGACTGCTCACAGTGGCCCAGGTTTGTGGCTAGCTGCCTTGTGCGTGGGCCTGACTGCCGTTCCGATTGGCTCATTTACGCGTGCACGCTGGGTGGCGCGCACTACCTCCCCCCATCATCTGGCCGCAGCCTTTTCCTATGAGTCCACCGCTGATGAATTCGTCTTCGTCCTCGGCCCAGCCCTCGTTGGCATCGCCGCGTCCGCCGCAGCACCTGCCGCGCCATTGGCACTGGCCGTCCTCCTCGTGCTGTGCGCCGGGATTCCTTTCGCTATTCGCACGCCCGCTTCCCTGCCGAACGAGGACGACGCTGATCGCACGCAAACCCCGCCGGTGTCGATCGCCTCGGTGCTGCGCGTTGTCCTTCCGGCGATCCTCATCATGGCCTGTATCGGTACGATATTTGGCTCCGTTCAGGCCGGCACCACCCAACGAGCAGCAATGGCCGGAATGCAGACGCAGGCCGGTTTGATTTACGCGGTCATGGGTATCGGGTCAGCCGCAATGGCCCTGATGGTTGTCTTGATTCCCGAATCCGTGCGACTGTCGTGGCGCGTCATCATCGGCGGGGTCGGAATTGCGGCAGCGATGGGGGCAACAGCTGGGGCCTCGAGCATTATCCTGACTGCTCTCATGCTGCTCATTGCCGGACTCTTCGTGGGGCCCACAATGGTGACGGCCTTTTCATTGTCGGAACGCCTGGCTCCCCCACAAGGTGTTTCAGTGGCGATGACGTCGATGCAGTCTTCGGTCACAATCGGCGTGTCCTGTGGATCAGCCGCGGGTGGCATGATGGCGTCTTCGTCCGGTGCGCCGTGGGCGTATGCGATCGCAGTGTGCGCCGGACTTGTTATCGCACTCACGGGTGAGATTTTGCGTCGCGCAGGAAGCCGTGGTCCCGCACGGCTCCAATCACAGGTAGGATAGGACCATTATGGCAAAGGAAAACGCACCCCAAGAAAAGAAGCGTCGGTGGTATCAGAACTTCGCTGACGCTTATAAGATCACTGCGCGCTCATATCCGTGGATCGGATGGGTGATGATCGGTGGTTCCATCGTTCTCATCGCTCTTGGCATCCTCCTCGGATTCCTCACCAACTCATGGTTCATGTGGATCCTGACGGGAGTCATGTTGGCACTGCTGCTGTGCATGGGTCTGCTCGCTGCACTTGTGCGCCGCGCAATGTATCAGCAGATCGACGGCACGATCGGATCCGTGTATGCGGTTATCAGTCAGATCAAGCGCGGGTGGATTGTCAGCGAAGAGCCTGTTGCAGCGAATCGCCATCAGGATCTGGTGTGGCGCCTTGTCGGCAGGCCCGGTGTGGTTTTCATTTCCGAGGGACCCTCCTCGCGTGTGCGCCCGATGTTGAATCAGGAGCGTCGCAACACGCAACGTGTCGCCCAGAACGTTCCGATTCACCTGATTGAGGTGGGCCATGGTGATGGACAGATCACCCTCGGGCAGCTTGACCGTCGTATCCGGAAGCTCAAGAAGACGCTGACTCGTGAGGAAGTTCCTGCGATCTCTCAGCGGTTGACAGCGTTGGAGAACAAGACGCACCAACGCGTTCCTCGCAGCATTGATCCCATGAAGGCGCGCCCGTCGCGTCGTGCCCTGCGTGGCCACTGACCATGTCTGAGCGGCGATGCCGCCGCGCCGGTCGCTTCACATATTGAGACGGCGACGCATCACTATACTTTTATGCGCATACTCGTATATGTTGGTCGACGTGGAGAAATAGTTCCTTCGCGTTGCTCGCATATTGGAGGAAATCATGCGTAAGTTTACTGTCGTCACTGCAATTGCTGCCCTGACCGCCTGTGGCCTGGCCGCGTGCTCTGATCCCGATGACGTCCCTGCCGATCAGTCGAATGCCGGCGCATCATCCGGAGCACAATCAGCGACCTCATCTGCCGACAATCCAATGGCGTCCACGGGGATCACCCCCTTCGATACCAGCCAGATTCCAGTCCAAGATGATATCGCTGCCCTCGTTCCACAGGAAATCAAGGATCGTGACGTCCTGCGAAATGGTGCCTCCACGGACTACGCGCCGGCGGAATTCCGCGGTGACGATGGTCAGACCCCCGTTGGCTACGAAGTTGACCTGGTGCGCGGCCTCGCACAGGTGCTGGGTCTGTCGGAAGGCACCACCACGCACGCCGAGTTCCCCACGATCATTCCGGCACTGGGCACCAAGTTTGACATCGGCATGTCGGCGTTCACGATTACTCCAGAACGTGAGAAAGAAACCAACTTCGTTCAGTTCATCGAGGTTGGTTCCGCATACGCCGTATCGACAGGCAACCCGAAGAACTTCGACCCCGCTGACCCCTGTGGCGCCACCCTCGGCGTTCAGAACGGCACGTTCCAGCACGAGTACGCCAACGAGCTGTCCGCAAAGTGTGAAGCCGACGGCAAACCCGCCATTCAGGTCATGCCGATGGATCTGCAGACTGACGTCGCCACGAAGGTTGTGGGTGGACAGTACGACGCAACCCTGGCAGATTCC
This sequence comes from Actinomyces sp. HMSC065F12, assembly GCF_001814535.1. Classification (NCBI taxonomy): domain Bacteria; kingdom Bacillati; phylum Actinomycetota; class Actinomycetes; order Actinomycetales; family Actinomycetaceae; genus Actinomyces; species Actinomyces sp. HMSC065F12. The sequence goes on along the minus strand of NZ_KV816983.1, from coordinate 130,544 downwards.
ACAGTGATCAGTTACACGGTCAAGCTCACCCAGGGACAGCTCGAACAGGTTGGAGACGTCATCGAAGCAGCCCCACAGGGCGTTGCGGTTTCCAAGTCTGATCAGGCTCTGACAGATGCCCTTGCCAAGGCCATGCAGTACCTGATGGACAGCGGATACCTAGAGAAAATCCTCGCGCCCTACGGCGCGGACTCCTCCGCCCTCGACACGGCCACTGTCAACCCGCCGGTTGAGTGACCTGTCGGTTAACCAGAGAAAGAGTGACCAGTGCCGAAGCAAGACATTCGTGACGGCGTTGAGATTATTCACGCCAAACCCGTGCCACGTATCGGTCGGCTCGTGTCGGCTGCGATTGTCGCCGTGCTTGTCGCCATGGCGATCAACACGCTGCTGACCAACCCGAACTTCCGGTGGGACGTTGTGTGGCAATGGCTGTTCTCACGCACCATTGTCAGCGGCGTGATGTACACGATCCTCCTGACGATCGTCGCCATGATCCTCGGCACGGTCCTCGCGGTGACGATGGCAATTATGCGTCAGTCGCCCAACCCGATCCTGCGGTGGGTCGCCACGTTCTACATCTGGTTCTTCCGCGGCACACCAATCTACACGCAACTCATCTTCTGGTCTCTGCTTCCAACCCTCTACCCTCAGCTCTCACTTGGTATTCCCTTTGGCCCCGAGTTCGTCACCTTCGACACCGCTCAGGTTTTCACGCCGTTTTGGATGGCGTTCATTGGCCTGGGACTCAACGAGGGTGCCTACCTGGCTGAAATTATCCGCGCAGGTCTGCTGTCCGTTGATAAGGGACAGGAAGAAGCAGCGACCGCGCTCGGTATGCATCGCGGTCTGATCCTGCGTCGCATTATCCTGCCGCAGGCAATGCGCGTGATTGTCCCGCCGATCGGGAATGAGACGATCTCGATGCTCAAGACCACCTCTCTGGTTGCCGCCATTCCGTTCACCCTGGAATTGACGTTCGTGGCGCGCACCAAGGGGCAAGCGCTGTTCGTGCCGATCCCCCTGCTGATCGCGGCCGCACTGTGGTATCTGGCGATCACCTCGCTGTTGATGGTCATTCAGTACTTCATTGAGCAGCACTATGGGCGTGGCTTTACCTCTGACCGCCCGGAAGGCACGACCGGCACTTCCTCGCACAAGACGGGACGCCAGAGCGCCATCAATTCCTCTCACACCACGAAAAACGATCCATTTATCGAGGTCACACCATGAGCTCTTCACTTGCCCCGATGGTCTCCGTGCAGGCAGTTCACAAGTTCTTCGGTGATCTTCATGTATTACGCGGCATCGACCTGACGGTACGCAGCGGCGAGGTGTGCGTGATCCTGGGGCCGTCCGGTTCAGGAAAATCAACCCTCCTGCGCTGCATTAACCAGTTGGAACGTATCAGCGCAGGCAGGATTTATGTTGAAGGCGACCTGATTGGGTACCGCGAAACCACTGACTCATCTGGTCAGCCTGTTCTGCATGACCTGCCCGACAAGGTCATCGCTCAGCAACGCTCTCGCATTGGCATGGTGTTTCAGCGTTTCAACCTGTTCCCCCATATGACCGCCCTCGAAAATGTGATGGAAGCACCTGTGCACGTCAAGGGCGTCAAGGAAAAAGAGGCGCAGAAAACGGCGCTGTCGCTGCTGGATCGTGTCGGTCTGGCTGACCGTGCTCAGCACTATCCTTCGCAGCTGTCCGGTGGCCAGCAGCAGCGTGTTGCCATTGCACGCGCACTTGCCATGGACCCGGAGCTGTTGTTGTTCGATGAGCCGACGTCAGCCCTCGACCCTGAGTTGGTTGACGAAGTGCTCGGCGTGATGAAAGATCTGGCCCGCTCCGGCATGACGATGGTGGCTGTCACGCACGAGGTTGGGTTTGCGCGCGAAGTGGCCGACCAGGTCGTGTTCATGGATGAGGGTGTGATTGTGGAGGCGGGGAAGCCTTCCGACGTCATCGAGCATCCCACGCGCGAACGCACCAAGGCGTTCTTCTCGAAGGTTCTCTAAGCACTCAGTTCTGATCGCACCAGTGGAATCTCGCCGTCGGGCACGGGCCATTGGTCGATCGGACGGTCGTTCCATGTGCGCGCAACCCACTGGCCGCCTTCACGATCGAGCACCGTGGTGCCGGTGTTGCGCATCGGATTGGTTACCGTCATGCGCGCATCCGCATTCGAGGCAAGCACGGGTGTGATTGTGCGCAAAATAGCGCCATGCGCGACAAGTGCGACGACTCCGTCCTTGTGCTCCTCGGCCCACTGTTCAATTTCTCCGATGACGGGACGCACCCGTGCCAGCACTTCATGCCCGTTTTGCGCACCCGGCATTCTGGCATCCAGATTGCCCTGAGCCCAGTGGACGATGGTGCGCACGTACGTCATTTCCGAGGCGCGGTCCACCGCCATTTCACCGTCGCCTGTCTCGATTTCACGGATGCCGGGTCGAATCCACACGTGTGGGTTGAAGCGGGCGATCAGCGGTGCTGCTGTTTGCCGCGTTCGGATCAAAGGTGAGACGACCACCAGGCCTAGTGCCGGTGCAATATCGTTTTCCCACCGCGCTGCCAGCGATTCGGCCTGTTTACGTCCTCGCTTGTCGAGGGGTGCGCCGGGGCGGCCCGTATCCAGTGCGTGTGATCGATTGGCGGCGGTTTGTCCGTGCCGGACAAGAACAAGTTTCATTTCCTACTTCCTCAAGATGCCATTCACCGTGAGTCTGACCAGAAGAGCCGTTCCATCACATCCCGTGAACGCCGGGCCGCACGCAGCCAGTCCTCTTCCAGGGCGTGATAGCCGCCTGCCCCATATCCTAACAAGTGCGCCAGCGAAGCCAGTTTCGCACCCGAGCGCGCCAGCACGTCGATTTTGACCCCGGATGTGCGCCCGGTCGCCAGCACGTTTCCCGTACGAATGCGTCGAGCTAAACTCCACGCGCGATCCAGGTCATCAGCGTCCTCTCCGCTGATCAGGTTGCTGTGTCGTAGGACCGCCAGCGCGCGCTGCGTGGAGGTGGTGCGCAGCTCCTCACAGCTGTGAACGTGACGCATCTGCATGAGCTGCACGACCCACTCCACGTCGCTCATTCCCCCCACGCCAAGTTTGACATGCCGCGTCGGCTCAATACCACGGGGCAGTCGCTCGCGTTCCATTCGAGCTTTCAGCAGGCGAATCTGCTGGATATCAGCGTCCGAGGGTGACTGATCGTAGCGGATCGGATCGATGGCGGCAAAGAAGTCGGCCAGCAGCTCCCCGTCACCTGCTGCGGGTCTGGCTCGTAACAGTGCCTGACGTTCCCATACTGATCCCCACCGCTGGTAATACTCCTCATAGGAGCTCACCGTGCGCGAAACTGGCCCGGATTTTCCTTCCGGTCGCAGATCCATATCCACGCTCAGCCCCGATCCCTCGTGGACAGAGCTGAGCAGCTTTTTCACGCGCATGGTGATGTCAACGGCGGCACCGGCGTCCCCCTCGTGAACGGCAATAATGTCGGCGTCGGACATCAGCGAAGATTCGCGTCCGCCGTATGAACCCATCGCAACAAAAGCCAGGCGTGGCGGCTGCGCGTCTGCGTGCTCACTGCTCCACTGGCGAGTCGCGATAGTCAGTGCGCCATGAAGCGCCACATCCGAAGCGTCCGCAATGGCGGTTCGCACAGGGGCAACATGTGCCAGTACATCTCCCAGGGCTGCGCGCGTCACTTCACGTACACGTACCGCCTGCACGCGCCACATGGCCTGTTCAGTGTCGCTGTGTCGCGAGATAAGCGCGTCCACCTCGTTGATCAGGCGCTGACGGTCGCGCGCTTTGAGCTGCTCATCACCGTCAAGCCACTGCACTGCTTCAGGCAACTCAGCAAGAGCGGAGGCAACCCAGCGTGAGGACGGCAAGAGTTCGCACAGTCGTGAGGCCGCCAGACCTGAATCGCGCAGAAGCGACAGGTACCAATGCGAATCGCCGATGCGTTCGGACAGGGTACGGAAGTTCAACAGCCCGAGGTCAGGGTCAGCTCCGTGCCCAAGCCACGTCATAAAGACAGGCAACAGGTGGCGTTGAATGGTGGCACGGCGTGACGTGCCGTGTGTCAGGGCCTTAATATGGCCGAGCGCTCCGGCAGGATCCAGATACCCCAGCGCCGCCAAACGAGCCTTGGCAGCCTCCAGATCCAGCGCGGCTTCGTCGGGAGCCAGGCGGGCGGTGGCCGCGATAATCGGCCGGTAGAACATATCGTCATGCAGCTTGCGGACGCGCTCACGCACGTCGTCCACGGTGTCGATGAGGTTTTCCGCGCTCATGAGCTCCGGCCCCATCGCTCGGGCAATACGCCGCAGTTCGTGTCCTGATGAGGGGATCATGTGTGTTCTGCGCATGCGTGCCAGCTGGGCCCGGTGCTCAACAGTGCGCAGGAAGCAGTAGCAGTGCGTCAGGTCGCGTGCATCCGTTCGGGCAACATATCCTCCGTCGGACAGTGCCCGGATTGCTCCGACGGTGTCGGCAATACGGATCGATTCGTCTGTGCGCCCGTGAACAAGCTGGAGCAGCTGAATCGTAAATTCGACGTCCCGAAGTCCTCCGGCACCGAGTTTAAGTTCCCGGTCGCTGTCCGCAGCCGGGACCAGGGCTTCGGCGCGTTGCCTCAAGGTGCGGGCGTTGTCCACGAACCCTTCGCGGTCCGCGGCGGACCACACAAATGGAGTAATCGCGTCAATGAAGTCTTGTCCGACTTGACGATCACCTGCCACAGGGCGCGCTTTGAGCAGTGCCTGGAACTCCCAAGTGTGCGCCCAGGACTGGTAGTAGGCGACGTAGGATTCGACGGTTCTGACCAGTGCGCCGTCACGGCCTTCCGGCCGCAGCGTGGCGTCAACTGCCCACAGCGGTGGCTCACTGCCCGCACCAGAACACGCCTGAGCGGTCATCGCTGCCAGCCGCGTGGCAATTTCAATAACGCTGCGCTCTGACTGGCCTTCCTGCACGCCCACCACGTACATGACGTCAACGTCCGAAATATAGTTCAGTTCACGCGCCCCCGTCTTACCCATAGCGATGATCGCGAACTTGACGGTGTGATCGGGGTCGATCTGGCGCCGTGCCAACAACAGGGCACCTTCCAACGCCGCGTCAGCAGCATCAGTCAGCCGTGCAGCCACCTCAGGCAAGTGCCCAACCGGGTCGGAGTCCGTCAGGTCAGTGGCGGCAATCGAAATCAACACGTTTCTGTACGCTCGTCGCAGGTCATCTGCTGTTGCGGTGGCCGAGGCAAGAGCGTCGAGGATGACCTGGCGAGCATCACGTGCCTCGACCCACACCGCGTCAATGGCGTCAGAGTGGGCAACAATAAAATCGCCGAGGGGACGCGATGCGCCCATCACGGCGGCAAGATGGCGCACCGCACCGTGGTCGAGTACGTGACGCAGAGCATTCGGGTCAGCTTCGTGCAGTCGCACGAGCTGGAGGGCAACCAGGTCTGGATCAGCACTGGTCTGAGCTGCCCGCATCCAGATGTCGGCACTGTCAGGAAGCTGCCTGAAATAGTCCGCACTGGTGCGGGCATCGTGAAAGCCTGCACTGCGCAGGTGCGCTTCAATGCGCTCGCTGCGCATCAATTGGCCTTAATGAATTGTCTGATTTCCTGGGGCGTGATCTGGTGGCGGTACTCAGCCCATTCCTTGAACTTGTTGCGCAGCACGTAGTCGAAGACTTCTTCACCCAGGGTCTGAGCGACAAGATCTGAATTCTTCATACATTCCAGGGCGCTGTGCAAGGAGGCAGGCAGGGAATCGATGCCAAGAACCTGACGTTCGTGTTCGGACAGGTCCCACACGTTGTCCTCAGCTTCAGGCATGAGCTCCATCTTCTTGTCAATGCCATCCAAGCCTGCGGAGATGAGCACTGACAGCGCAAGGTAGGGGTTGCACGCCGGATCAAGTGCGCGGTATTCAATCCGCGCTGAGCGCCGTTTATCCGGCTTATACAGTGGTACACGAACCAGTGCCGATGAATTGTTGTGACCCCAGCACACGTAGCAGGGAGCTTCTCCCCCGCCCCACAGACGTTTGAACGAGTTGACGTGCTGATTGGTGATCGCGCTGATTTCGCGGGCATGCGCCAGCAGTCCGGCGATGAAGTGGCGTCCGGTAGCTGACAGCTGATACGTGCCGGCCGGATCGTAAAATGCGTTGTGGTCACCTTCGAACAGTGACAGGTGGGTGTGCATGCCTGAGCCGGGGTAATCGGCAAACGGCTTAGGCATAAACGTGGCGACGACGTCCTCGCTCAGTGCCACGTATTCAATGAGCGTGCGGGCGGTAATGATGTTGTCGGCTGCCCGAACCGCATCGACTGCCCGCAGGTCAACTTCGTTTTGCCCAGGGCCGCCCTCGTGGTGGGACAGTTCGACGGCGATGTCCATGCTTTCGAGCATGTGAACCAGGCGACGACGAAAATCGTGGGCAATGGATCGCGTGACATGGTCGAAATAGCCGGCACCGTCAATGGGAACGAGGTGATCGGGGGTTGCAGGCTTATGCAGCAGGTAGAACTCGATCTCGGGATGCACCATCACGGTGAATCCCATGTCGGTTGCACGCTGCACAGTACGTTCCAGCGTTCCTCGCGGATCGGATCGGGCCTGCTCACCGTCGGGGGTGAGGACATCGCAAAACATGCGTGCAACTTTGTCGTCCTCACTACCCCACGGTAAAACCTGGAAGGTGCTGGGATCTGGTTTCAGGAGCATGTCCGACTCATGGACGCGTGTCAGCCCCTCGATCGAGGAACCGTCAAAGCCGATACCTTCGCTGAGCGCATCCTCCAATTCACCTGGATCAATGGCCAGCGATTTGAGTACGCCGGCCACATCCGTGAACCACAGGCGGATAAAGCGAATTTCCTGATCGGCAACTTCACGCATCACCGAGTCGGACAACTGATCCATCTATTTCTCATTCTCCTCTGGAGGCAGCTCCACATCTTCGATCGGCTCAATCAGGTCTTTGAGCTTTTCGGAGGGGTGGGCCTGCGTTGGCTCATCGAGGACGCTCGGCCCTTTGGGACGGGTGTCTACAATCGGTGCCTGGCTTGAGTGCCTCACAGGGTTGGGCGGCATGGTCGGCTTAGCCGGCCCGGATTCTCCATCCGTTCCCCCACCTGAAAAGCCTTTCGCCACAGCGTCGAGGGCGGCTGTCAGCTCAGTTGGCACAACCCAGACCTTCGATGCTTCACCTTCAGCGATACGCGGCAGCATCTGCAGGTACTGGTAGGACAGAAGATCCGGGGTCGGCTTGCCGGCGTGAATGGCGTTGAACACGGTCTGGATGGCCTCGGATTCACCGCGAGCTTTCGTCACTGCGGCCTGTGCGGCACCTTCAGCGCGCAGAATCTGGGACTGCTTGTCACCTTCAGACTTGAGGATCTGAGACTGGCGCACACCTTCAGCAGTCAAAATGGCGGCACGCTTGTCGCGCTCAGCGCGCAGCTGCTGCTCCATCGCGTTCTGAATGGACGGCGGCGGATCGATGGCCTTGAGCTCGACTCGATTCACGCGAATACCCCAGCGGCCGGTTGCCTCGTCCAGGACGCCGCGCAGCTGAGAGTTGATCTGGTCGCGGCTGGTCAATGTTTGCTCGAGATCCATTGAGCCGATCACGTTACGCAGTGTCGTGACGGTGAGCTGCTCGATAGCCTGAATGTAGTTCGCGATTTCGTAGGTCGCGCTACGCGGATCGTTGACCTGGTAGTAAATGACCGAATCGATGGAGACCACAACGTTGTCAGCGGTAATGACAGGTTGGGGTGGGAACGACTGGACCTGTTCACGCAGGTCAACCTTGCTTGCGATGCGATCAAGGAAAGGTACCAGGACGTGAAGTCCGGCGTAAAGCACCGACTGGAACTTGCCGAGACGTTCCACCACCAGGGCCCGCGACTGCGGGACCACCTGGATTGACTTGGCTACGGTGACGACAACGAACAGCACGATGAGGAAGATCAGCGCCATTCCGATTGTCTGCCCGAATGAGTTAAACATTGTGACAGCCTCTCACTGCATAGGGGGTTCGTTACGTTCAATAATGGCTGTTGCCCCATCGATGCGGACAACGTGCGCGTGGACGCCGGCGGGGATTTCCCGCCCATCCGCCGAGCGCGCGCTCCACGTATCGCCGGCAACTTTGGCACGCCCGTCGATTCTGTTGACTCGAGTAAGCGTGAGGGCGTCTGTTCCAATCAGCCCTTGTGCATTGGTTCGAATATTCGGGTTCGTGCGTGTCAGATGCGCCTTAGCCCATGGACGAACGAGAAGGAGAAGAAGCAGGCTGGCGACCGCAAACACGGCCACCTGCACGCCTGTTTCCCCTCCGGCAGCGCTGGCAATTCCGCCTGCAAGTGCCGAAATAGCCAGCATGAGGAAGAAGAGGTCGAGTGACAGCATCTCGACGATGCCCAAGCCTAGTGCGATGAGAAGCCACCAATAAAAGACCACTGTTTCCTCCGTTTCAGTGTCGACGGGAACTGTCGGGTTTCCGGTCCCTGTTCATACGCGCCCACCAGCGCCCGTCACCGTGACCGACCTCCAGAGGCAGATCGAATGCCGTCGACAGGGTCTCACTGGTCAAAGTCTGTTCAATTGGCCCGCTCGCAACGAGGTGGCCCTGTGACATCACCACGCCGTGCGTGAAGCCGGGTGCAATTTCTTCAATCTGGTGGGTAACCAGCAGCAGTTGCGGTGAACGCGTATCCCCGCTCAGCTCCGTCAGCGCCTCCACCAGCAGTTCACGCGCCCCCAGATCAAGTCCGGCACTCGGTTCGTCAAGTATCAGAATTTCCGGGTCCGCCATGAGTGCGCGAGCCAGTGCGACGCGTTGGCGCTCCCCTTCTGACAGCGTTCCGAAACGGCGCTCCGCCAAGTGCGAGACGCCGAACAGGTGCAGCAGGTTATCTGCGCGCCCCTCGTCCTCAGTGTCGTACTGTTCGCCGTAGGTAATCGACCTGCCCCATGCTGCGGTCATCACCGCCATGCGCACCGGCATGGACACTGAAATTCGTGCCGTCAGTGACTGTGAAGCAAAGCCGATGCGCGCGGACAATTCCCCGGGGTCGGCTTCTTCGATCGGCGTGCCCAGAATGGTCACGGAACCGCTGGTTGCGCGCTCGCGCCCACTAATCAGTCGGATCAAGCTGGTTTTGCCTGCACCGTTCGGGCCAACAATGACCCAGTGTTCACCGCGATGCGTCGACAGCGTCAGGGAATCAACAAGGTGGGATCCGCCGCGCTCAAGCGTGACGTCGTGTAGATCAACAACGTTCTCCATGTCTTCAGTGTAGCCAGAACCTTGCCTCATCAGCCCACCAGCGCGCGATAAAGGTCGAGTGTCTGCTGGCCGACTGTGTCCCACGAAAATTCAGTGCGCGCCCGCTCCAGGCCGGCTTTGCCCATCTGACGCGCCTGCCCTGGATCAGCCAGCACGGCATTGATGCGTTCAGCCATCGCAGATTCGAACGCTTCTGGATCAATGGGGGTTCCGGTTCCGTCAGTCTGCTGCTCGATGGGAACAAGGTAGCCGGTTTCTCCCTCGACAATAACGTCGGGAATTCCGCCGGTGCGTGTGCCCACCACCGGCAACTCCATCGCCATAGCCTCCAGGTTCACGATGCCCAGCGGCTCGTACACAGACGGAGTGATGAAGACGGTCGCCACGTCCAAGATTGCACACAGATCGGTTCGCGGCAGCATCTGGGAGATGAGCACGACCCCGTCTCTGTCGGCCGCCAGTTCCTTGACCAACGTGTCGACCTCAGCGGCGATTTCCTTGGTGTCCGGCGCTCCTGCACACAGCACGATTTGAGCATCTCGTGGAAGCTGGCGAGCTGCGCGCAGGAAGTACGGCAGACCTTTCTGACGGGTGATCCGCCCAACGAAGACCACTGTGGGCCGGTCAGGATCAATACCGAATTCCTTGAGCACGCGCGCCTGGTTGGCTTTCTCATCCTCGGTGGAGGGTTTGCGCCACTCATTCAGATCGATACCGTTAAAGATGACGTGAACCCTGTCCTCTTCGACACTGGGATACGAGCGCAGGATGTCATCTTTCATCCCGTTGGACACCGCAATGATCGCGTCAGCGTTCTCGTAGGCGATGCGCTCAGCGAAGCTGGACAGACGGTAGCCACCGCCCAGCTGCTCGGCCTTCCACGGACGCAACGGTTCGAGCGAGTGTGCGGAAACAACGTGAGGGACGTCGTACAGCAGCTTCGACACATATCCGGCAAAGTTGGCGTACCACGTGTGCGAATGCACCAGGTCAGTTCCGTCGGTGTGGGCCGCCATCTGCAGATCCACCCCGAGTGTGCGCAACGCTGCATTTGCGCCGTCCAGTTCGGCAAGTTCGTCGTATCCTCGCACACCGTCGAGGGCACCCTCGTCCCCCGGCTTCCTGGGACCATCAAATGCGTGAACCCGAATGTCAGGACCTAGGCTTCGCAATACGCGAGCCAGTTCAGTCACGTGAACACCCGCACCGCCGTAGACGTGCGGCGGATATTCACGTGTCAATAAATCTATACGCATGGCTGCCTCCTACTGAGAGCTTATCGAACAGCAGCGCATCTCGTGTCGTTTGCGCACATTCACGCTGATTATTGCCTACCCTTGAGACATGGCAAAAAAACATGTCCTAGCAATCGTTCTTGCGGGTGGCGAAGGCAAGCGTCTCATGCCCTTGACCATGGATCGAGCCAAGCCTGCAGTACCTTTTGGTGGAAACTACCGACTGATTGACTTCGCGCTGTCCAATATCGTCAACTCCGGCTACATGCGTGTCGTCGTGCTCACCCAATACAAGTCGCATTCGCTGGACCGACATGTTACAAAGACGTGGTATATGTCACCGTTGCTGGGTAACTTCATTGCTCCCGTACCGGCGCAGCAACGACGGGGACCGCACTGGTACCTGGGCAGTGCCGACGCGATCTACCAGTCCCTGAACGTCATTGAGGACGAGCACCCTGACTACATGGTGATCATTGGTGCCGACAACATCTACCGCATGGACTTTTCTCAGATGGTGGAGCACCACATTGAGTCCGGTCTTCCGGCAACTGTGGCAGGCATCCGCCAACCGGTTGAACTCGCCCCCGCTCTGGGCGTCATCGACGCCGAAGGTGGCGTGGTGAAGAACTTCCTCGAGAAGCCGCAAAACGCTGAGGGTCTGCCGGATGATCCGACCAAAGTGCTCGCATCTATGGGTAACTACGTGTTCGATACGGACGCCCTCGTCGCCGCACTTCGTGCAGACGCGGAAAACGAGGATTCAAATCACGACATGGGTGGCAATATCATCCCGTGGTTCGTCGAACGTCAGCAGTGCGGTGTCTACGATTTCAAGGACAACATCGTGCCCGGGTCCACAGAGAGGGACCGCGACTACTGGCGCGATGTCGGCACACTGGACGCGTACTACGACGCGAATATGGACCTGATCAGCGTCCACCCGATCTTTAACCTCTATAACCGCGACTGGCCGACGATGACCCTCATCGATGGCTCCTTGCCGCCGGCAAAGTTCGTCTACGGCGATGAGCATTCGCGTATGGGGCACGCCGTCGACTCGTTTGTCTCCCCCGGCTCGATTGTCTCGGGCGGCGAGGTTTACCATTCGATCATTTCGCCTGGCGTGTACGTGCACTCGTGGGCTCAGGTCACTGACTCGGTCGTCATGGGCAACACCCGCGTGGGTCGCCACTCCATCGTCTCCAAGACGATCCTGGATAAGGACGTCGTCGTGGAAGAAGGAGCGACGGTCGGTGTGGACCTGGAACATGATCGCGCTCGCGGTTTCACCGTCACCGAGTCCGGCATCACCGTCGTCCCCAAGGGCATGGTGGTGACTAAGTGAGCCAACGGGCTGGCGCAGCACTTTGCGTCATTGCCCCGCATGACGTCGCAAGTTTTCCGTACGAGGCTCCGGCAGTTCGCGCACTGGCAGATTTTGCCGGTGTGCGCCGTTCAAAAATACATGTGCGAGCATTGCCGTTCGTGGCGAACCCGATTGGCGGGGACGTCCCTGCGTGCGTGGTGGCCTGCGTGCGCGAGGGTGATGACGGTGTGGGCATGCTGGATCTTGACGGTGCGCACGCCGCGTTGTCACGGTGGGGAGATGTTCTGGTTGTCCCTGTTTCTGTTCGTGAAGAAGGCGGGCCAGCGCTGATCGTCACCGACGTGGATTCAACGCTGATCGCTCAGGAAGTGATCGAAGAACTTGCCGAGTGGGCCGGTACGCGTCAGGAAGTGGCGGCAGTGACCGCGCGGGCAATGAACGGTGAGATCGATTTTGCGCAGTCCTTGCGGGAGCGGGTCGCCACACTTGCCGGCGTCCCTGAGACCGTGTTCCGCCACGTTACCCGCTCCCTCACCGTCACCCCCGGCGCCAAGCAACTCATCAAAAGTGTCCACTCCGTTTCCGGCGGTGCCTTTGGTGTGGTCTCCGGCGGGTTCGAGGAAGTCGTCGGCCCATTGGCAACGCGACTGAGCATCGATTTTTACTGTGCGAACCGACTGGAAGTGCGTGACGGGCACCTGACCGGCCACGTCCTCGGAGAGATCGTGACATCGCACGTGAAGGTCCGTAAGCTCACTGAATGGGCAGCTCAGCTGGGAGTATCCCCCTCACGGTGCGTTGCCATTGGTGATGGCGCGAACGACATCCCCATGATGCAGGCCGCAGGATGGGGCGTCGCTTTTTGCGCCAAGTCCGCTGTCCGCGACGCGATTCCCAATTCTCTGGCCGTGCGTCGCCTCGACGCGCTCGTCGCTGCCCTGTTCTAGGTTCGGCTACTTCCAGTCGACGCCTTCTGAACGGTGCCAGGTGAGCCGCTTGGCATCCCACAGTTCCGTGAGTGAGGTGACGCGCCGGGAGAATTCCTCCCACTTGTCGTCACCACTGCCGGTCCATGCGACCTCAGCAATGGCAGTCAGACGCGGCAGGAGCTTCTCAAAGAGCTGTTCACGCGTGCGGATGTACTCTGCCCACACACATGCTTCAACACCGATCACCGCCCGAGGATCCAGCCCTTCGAGCGCGGTGCGCGGATTCCACTCCAGCGCTGTCCGGAACGGTAGAGGCCCGGCCCAGTCCTGGCCCCACGGCTCATCGGCATTCTCTTTCATATCCAGATATGATTTCTGTCCAGGCGACACGATGACGCGTGCACCGCGCTCAATGCCCGCCAGCACGCCCTCAGTATGATTGTTGGTGGTATCCCACAGCTGCACGATGTCGCCCTCGTGTGCCATTGCGCCCGCTTCCTGCCACATGATCGCCCGCCTGCCGCATGCGTGGACGCGTTCCACCGCCATTGTGACCAGGGCGCGGAACTCGTCGTGAGGTGTGGAATGGCTTTCGTCGCCGCCGATATGCATACCGAGCGGCGAGTCAGCTGCCAGCTGTCCGATCACTTCGTCCATGAAGCGTTCGGTGTCGGCTGCCTGCGTGCTCAGCGTCGACATTCCCACGTCGATACCTTCGTAGACATCCCGCGCCTGACCGTCGGGATTCAGACCCGGCATCGCGTGCAGTGCGGCGTTGGTGTGTCCCGGCATATCAACCTCAGGCACCACGTCAACTCCGCGGGCACTCGCGTAGCGTCGCAGATCGTTGTACTGCTCGACAGTCAGGTATCCGCCACCTTCGCCATTCACGGCACTCTGTGATGATTTTTCCGTCAGTTCGGGAAGAGCGGGAATTTCGACTCGCCACCCCTGGTCGTCACTCACGTGCAGATGAAGGACGTTCAGTGACAGGCTTGCCATCAAATCGACGATCTCCTTGAGGACATCGAGGGAAAAGAAGTGGCGCACAGTGTCGATCATGAGGCCGCGCCATTCGAATTCGGGCCAGTCCACAATCGTTCCGCTCAGCGCGACTCCGCCTCTCTTGAGCTGATTCAGTGTGCGGCTGGCGCGCACCACACCAACCTCGGTGATGGCCCGAATATGAGTGCCGTCCTCACCGATCGTCAGGGCGTACGCCTCCTTTTCCTGGAAAGGCTCCAGTGCCGTGTCAATACCCAGTTGCGTCGCGTCCTGAACCAGTTTCGTCGTGACAGGTGAGAACCGTCCTGCACCCTCGGACATATCGGCATGTCGGACAGTGGGAATTACGGGCACATACATGACATTCTCCTCAGTGGCTGATGTGGTGGCTACTTTACCCGACGGATGACTCGTCAAGCTCGATCATGGTCCCATCCCACCCGTCTTTCCATTGACGAGCCATCGCGACCAGGTCACGTGGATAGACTTCCGCTCTTCGGGCTTCGACCTCAAGATCGTCCAAGTCCCACCACGTCATCGCATCGAGCACGCTGCGCTCCAGTTCAGTCCAGCCGTCCCAGTTCAACTCTGTGCGGTGCACGTGCGCAACGAAGAACCATTCCTCCTGGCGCGCTGTCACGTTGAGAAAATCGAACAGCGCGCGCCGATGCAGGACAGGGCCAACAAGACGAGTCGGATCCAGGGCGATCCCCGTCTCTTCACGAATTTCGCGCACCGCCGTCTGCTGCAGTGTTTCGCCTTCTTCCTGCCCGCCTCCTGTGGTGAACCACCAGGAGCGTCTGACATTTTCTGAATCGTGTCCGCGCACGAGGAGCAGCTTGCCGTCCTCGTCGAATACGGCTACGCGGGCAGCGCGTCGGAACGGTATGCCGTCTTGGTCTGGAATCCATTCCGGTCCAAGGTCGCTCACTCGTTATCGTCCAATCTGCCTGTTGGCGTGAGCACTGCGCGTGCGCGTCAGGAACACGTCTCGGGACGCGATCAACTGCTGCAGCATGTCCTGATCCTGTGCCACGCGATCTGCGTGCCTGCCCGCCTTACGGTGGATCATTTCATCCATTCCCAATGCGGCAGCCAGTCGCTGGAAATTCTTCATGGCGCGTTTGGCAGCGCGACCGCCCTGAGCTGCCCACCTAACGGCTGAACGGCGGGCACCGCGGTTGACCACCATTGTCACTTCGCCCGGCAGGATCCATCCGGTACGCACATAGGGCTCCAGCCCGTTGGCAATGGTGCGCGCCTGCCGCGCGGACATGACCAGCAGCGCGACGATCCACGCGATGAAAATCGGGACCTCGACGAAGAGGTAAAACACGAACCACCGTTCCATCGACGTGCTGGCCAGGTAGTTCCACGATCCGTGGATGAGGACCGCGACGATCCACCCCAGCGGCAAGGTCCAGACCCATGCGAGACCCGACTTGTGGCGCACCACGCCCCACGCTGCCGCCAGCCCGATGAACGAGGTGGCCATCGGATGCAGGAACGGGCTCATGATGCCGCGCAGGAACCACGTGATCATCAGTTGGCCCTCTTCTGAGCTGCGCAGGAAGTACTGGATGTTCTCGATAAACGCGAAACCTGCGCCTGCCATTCCGGCGTAGACGATACCGTCAATCAGCGAGTTGATGCGGTGACGTCGCCAGGCCAGAACAAACACCACGCCCGCGCCCTTGAGGGTCTCTTCCACGATGGGTGCCACGATCGAGGCCGTAGCTACCATCGTCAGGCCTGAGTGCCCGGTGATCAACTGGATGTTCGTCTGCAGCGCAGTGTTGATCACCATCGCCACCACTGCTGCAGCTCCCGCTCCCCACACGAAGGTCACGAGCATCGCGACCCACGGTTCGGGTTCCCAGCGATCAATAAAACGCAGCACTGCGATGATGAATCCCAAGGGAATCAATGCCAGCACTCCGGTCAGAACTGTTGACGGTAAACCACCGGTGCGCACGTATCCGAACAGCGCAAAACCCAGTGCCGCCACGCCAACAATGGTGAAAATGATTTCAAACCACGCAATCGAGCGCTTGCGCGTGGGCGGAGACCACACGGGAGCGACTTCCTGCGGACTGGGCACACCCGTTGCCGGCGCGCCTGCCGGGGCGTCAGCCCACTGATTCCCGCCGACGCGACCAATCCTGGCAAGGCGGTAGTCCTCGCCGGGACCTCCCCACTTCACACGTTGCTCGCTCACGGGTCTCACCGCCTTTAGTTACTGCGCGTCGTCGAAGTCGATGCTCGATGGCACTCGTGCATGGCCGTACAGGTGAGCGATGCGCACCAACGGATGAGCACGCAGTCGCCTAATTTGTGTCACGTCTAGATTATGCACTGAACGAGCCACATGCACGCGGTAGTGCGACGCGTCGAGAGCGCTGATCAGGTGTGCAGCATCGGCATCGTCACGCGCCTCGTCGCGCAGCTGGGGTGTCATGCACGCACGAATCTGTCGCGACAGGGCCGACTCGGCATTCAGACGTCTTGCAGCCATCTGCGCATCGCCGTCAGACAGTCCGTCAATGTCACGCTTGCGGTCGAAATCGTCATCCACCAGTGGGGTTCCGCTCAACGCCAGGCAGCGCGCGGCAGCATCGTCCAAGTCGGCGCTTCCCTGTCCTGCCAGTCCGCTGGCCGCCAGCAGCCCTGCATCGACGGCTCGTCTGATCAAATGCGTGTCGAGGGCGACGCGTGACATCGTCACGCGCCAATGCAACCTGTCCAGGCGCCCAGCCAACATGACGCACTGCCAGATCAATACCGCCACAACCACGATGACACCGGCCAGGAGGATCCACTGCCACAGGCTCATTGGTCAACCTCCCGCAGCCGTCCGCCACGCATGAGCGACAAGGCGTTCTGCCTGCCAGGATCTTCACGCGCCCCGGCCACAACGGTCTGGTACACAGCCATAATGCGATCAGTGACGGTCGACCAGTCATAGGCGGCTGATGCGGCCTGCCCTCGTACGGCAAGTTCGTCCAAAGCGTCCGCGTCGCTCAAGGCATTGACGAGGGCGTCCGCCAGTGCAGCCGAATCACCGCTGTGGAACAACATTCCGGCGTCACCATTGTTGAGAACGGCTCGGAAGGCTTCGATATCGGATGCGACGACGGCACACCCTGCAGCCATCGCTTCGACCAGCACAATGCCGAAGGATTCTCCCCCTGTTTGCGGAGCAACATAGATTGTCGCGCCAGCCAGCAGTGATTCTTTTTCCTCGTCCGTAATTTCGCCCAGGAACTCCACTGAGTCTCCCAGGCCTTCCAGATCGGTTCGTATCTGGCCGGCATCGCCGCGTCCTGCGATCATAAAGCGCGCCCCGGGGACGTGTTCAAGCACTGTGCGGATCGCACCGGCAAATATGCCCAGTCCTTTCCGCGGCTCATCGAGGCGTCCCAAGAAGACGACCACCGGCCTGTGCTGGGTGGCTTCCCACTGTGGCAGCGGCTGAGCGCGACGGAAGTTCTCCGTCTCAACGCCGTTGGGGATAATCACAGCGTCACCACCATGGTGTTCGATCAGGGTGCGGCGCGCTTCAGCCGACACTGCGATGCGCGCACTCAGGCGCTCCATGAGGGGGCGGATCATGCCCGCGGTGATTTCCCTGGCGTAGGAGCGCTCCATTGCTGAATGGAACGTTCCCACCATGGGCACATCCGCATTGATCAAGGCTAGGAAGGACACAGATGGCACCCCTGGTTCATGGATATGGACGACATCGAAGTCGCCCTCGTCGAGCCATTTCCTGGTGCGTTTGGCTGAACGTGGAGTAAATGAGAGGCGTGCGACGGACCCGTTGAAGGGGATCGGAATGGTCTCACCCGCGCCGACGGCCCAGCTCGGTAAGTCTGTGTCGTGTTTGGCCGGAGTCAGAACGGAGACGGTGTGGCCTCGGCGGATAAGCTCTTCAGCAAGGTCACGCACGTGGAACTGGACGCCTCCAGGCACGTCCCATGCGTAGGGGTTGACGATTCCGATTTTCACTGTGAGTCCTCGACGCGTCGGCGGGCCCTGGCCAGGCGTTCTGGATCGAGGTCGTCGACAAATAGCGGTTGCATCATGTGCCAGTGTGCCAGATGTTCACGAATCATAGGGACAAGCGCGTCGACCCACGCCTGGGTGTGTGTTTCCACACTGGTACGCGATTGGGTAGCGCCGGGATTGTCGATCACGTCGGAAATATCGATGCGAATGTGGCTACCTGTGGTGTGATAGATCATCGCGGCTGCCAGTGGGCGGTCCAGGCGCTGTGCCAAAGCTGCGGGGCCTGCTGCGACAAGTGCGCGGCGGCCTCCAAAATCAACGTCAACGCCTCTGCCTGAAATATCGCGGTCTGCCAGCAGCGGTACCAGAAGGTTGGCGCGTCCCTTCGCCTGGGCAGCGAGATGGTGAAAGACGGATTCCTTCTTCCCCACCCCGATAATTTCCATACCGAGGTCTTCGCGCAGGTCGACAAACGCCTGGAACAATTCCGGTGGGTCGAGCTTTTCAGCCACGGTCAACACGGGAAGGCCGTTGCGGCACATCCATGCGCCGGCCAGGTCCCAGTTTCCGGCATGTGCGAGGGCGAGCACAACGGGGCCGTCATCAGCCAGTTCGCGCAGCATGTCCATCCGCGGCACGTCCACCATGTCATCCAAGTTTCCGTCAATGAGGTGTGTGAGCGCGAATTGTTCGGCGTAAGTCTGCGCGCTCAGTCGCACGGCCTGGCGCACGTGGCTCGAAGGGAGCGAATGCCCGGCGACTCGCTCGTGGTTGAAGCGCAGCCGCGCCGTCACGTCTAGCGGGAGTGCGGCGACGATGTCACCTGCCATTCGTGCCGCACCGAACAGAAGTGAGCGTGGCAGGCGCGGAGCGAGGCGAAATGCTGACAGCTGCCAGGCGTTACTCACCCGCGTCGCCTGCCTCGATCTGCTTTTTCGTGTACAGCACGCGCTGCGTCACCGTGATAAGCGAGGCGAATGCCACCCATATCAGTCCGATCGGGTAGAACCACGACCACAGGTTCCAATCGGTCAGGGCTGCGCACACCAACGCGATGATGAGTCGGTCAGTGCGTTCAGCTATACCGACCGACGCGGTAATCCCCATAATTTCAGCCTTGGCACGGGCATAGGGGACGGCTGCCACGCCCACCATCGCGACCGTTCCGGCGATGATCGCGGTCGTGCGTTCAGGTGAAGGCTCCAGGTGGAATACGGCATTGACCAGCAACGCACCGAACACTGCCCCGTCACCGAGGCGGTCCATCGTCGAATCCAGGAACGCGCCAAACCGTGAGGTCTGTCCGCTGTAGCGTGCAAGCACTCCATCAACGGAATCACAAAACAGGATCACGCCGAGTATGACGCCAGCCTGCCAGACGTAGCCGCGTGCCAGCACCGCACAGGAAATCATGACGACCAGTGTCGTCGATGTTGCTGTCACCATATTCGGTGTGACGTGAAGGCGATGCAGAAGTTTGGCGAAAGGTGTGAAGATCGTCGTCGCCACCGACCTGCCATGATTACCGAGCATCTACTTGTCATCTCTCTGAGGCCACGCCTTGGCCAGACGCTGCCGCACATCACCGAGCAGTTCGGGGAGTGCACGTGAGCGGGCCACGATCGGCAGAAAGTTTGAGTCTCCTCCCCATCGGGGCACCACGTGCTGATGCAGGTGCGCGGCGATTCCGGCTCCGGCAACCTGTCCCTGGTTCATGCCCAGGTTGAAGCCCTGCGCACCCGC
Source organism: Actinomyces sp. HMSC065F12 (assembly GCF_001814535.1). Lineage (NCBI taxonomy): Bacteria > Bacillati > Actinomycetota > Actinomycetes > Actinomycetales > Actinomycetaceae > Actinomyces > Actinomyces sp. HMSC065F12. The sequence goes on along the minus strand of NZ_KV816983.1, from coordinate 110,973 downwards.
CGTCTCACGTTCCACACGCATGGCCGTGGCGGTCAGCTCGCCCAGCTCGATGCGTTCCTCGTCCGTCAAATCCGTGTAGTCGGCAACGTGGCGGTACGGGCACACGAGCATGTGGCCGGAGTTGTAAGGGAACAGATTCATCAATACGAAGCAGGTGCGTCCGCGGTGAACGATCAGTGCCTCTTCATCTGTCTTGTCCGGCGCCGCGCAGAAGGGGCATTCTCCTGCTGACGAGTCCGCAGGCTTGTGATCTCCCTGGATGTAGACCCAGCGGTGGGGCGTCCACAGCCGGTCAAAGCCATCCAATTCACCGGCAAAATCGCCTGAGTCTTCCGCCTGCGGGTCACCCGGATGAGGCTGACCGTTCCTCATGTCGCTGCTCCCCTTCCCTACGCTTTGTCCTCGTTGTTGTGAGTCTCAATGTGGTGCACGATGCGTTCAACGGCTTCATCAACCGGAATGCCGTTATCCTGGCTTCCGTCACGGTAGCGGAACGAGACAGCGCCTGCTTCTTCGTCCTCACCGCCCGCGATCAGCACGAACGGCACTTTTTCCTTCGAGGCGTTGCGAATCTTCTTGCCGAAACGATCATCGGAATGGTCGACCTCAACACGCACGTGGCGCGCGCGCAGTTTCGCAGCCACCTGGTCGACGTACTCATCGAATGCGTCTGCTACGGGAACGAGTTTGACCTGCACAGGTGCCAGCCATGCCGGGAATGCGCCGGCGTAGTGCTCAGTCAGCACGCCGATAAAGCGCTCAACGGATCCGAGCTTGGCGCAGTGAATCATCACCGGACGCTGGTGCGTACCATCGGGCGCAGTGTATTCCAGGCCGAAGCGTTCAGGCTGATTGAAGTCGTACTGGACGGTGGACATCTGCCATGTGCGGCCGATCGCATCCTTGACCTGAACGGAAACCTTCGGACCGTAGAACGCGGCACCGCCTAGATCTGGCACCAGGTCCAGCCCTGTTGACGCGCATGCTTCCTCCAGGATCCGAGTTGCCGCATCCCAGTCCTCATCCGAGCCGATGAACTTGTCTTTCTTCGACTCGTCATCACTGCGGGTGGACAGTTCCAGATAGAAGTCCGTCAACCCGAATTCGCGCAGAATCGACAAGAAGAAGTTCAGCAGCATCGTGATTTCGTCGCGCGCCTGTTCAGGTGTGCAGTACGTGTGCGAATCATCCTGCGTAAATCCGCGCATACGTGTCAGGCCGTGCACCACTCCGGACTTTTCGTAGCGGTAGTCGTGTCCCATTTCGAAAAATCGCAGAGGCAGTTCACGGTAGGAACGCCCTCGTGAACGGAAAATCAGGTTGTGCATCGGGCAGTTCATGGCCTTGAGGTAGTACTCCTGGCCTTCACGCGTCACGTGCCCGTCTTCTGCGCGTTCTTCATCGACCATCATCGGCGGAAACATCGTGTCCGCGTAGTACGGGAGGTGACCCGAGGTGTGGAATACGCCTGACTTGGTGATCTCAGGCGTATGAACGAAGTCAAAGCCTGCTTCCAGGTGGCGCTGCGTGACGTACTCTTCGATCACGTGACGCAAAATACCGCCTTTGGGGTGGAACAGAACCAGGCCGGGGCCAACTTCCTCGGGGAATGAGAACAGGTCAAGTTCCTGTCCCAGTCGCCGGTGGTCGCGGCGCTGTGCTTCCTTGATTCGTTCCTGGTAGGCGACGAGGTCGTCCTTGCTGGCCCACGCGGTGCCGTAAATGCGTTGCAGGTGATCATTGTTCTGATCACCTTTCCAGTACGCTGCCGACGACTTCGTCAATGCGAAGCCATTGCCGATCAGTTTGGTGGACGGCAGGTGCGGGCCGCGGCACAGATCTTTCCATGCGACGCTGCCGTCGCGCCGCACATTGTCGTAGATTGTCAGTTCGCCGTGGCCGACCTCAACGGACGCGCCTTCTGCGCCTGATCCCTTCGTAGTGACCAATTCGAGCTTGTAAGGTTGGTCAGCCAGTTCGGCGCGCGCCTCGTCTTCGGTGACGACGCGGCGGCGGAACGTTTGGCCTTCCTTAATGATCCGCTTCATGCGTTTTTCGAGGTCGCGAAGCATTTCTGGGGTCACTGCATCGATGTTGCCGAAGTCGTAGTAGAAGCCGTCCGTGATGAACGGGCCAATTCCCAGGTTGACGTCCGGAAATACATCCTGCACTGCCTGGGCCAGCACGTGCGTGGTGGAGTGGCGCAGAATCTGCAGACCTTCCTGAGAATCCAGCGTAATAGCGCTGACTTCAGCGCCATTGGGAATTTCAGCGGTCAGATCGGTCGGTGCGCCGTTGACGTTCATGGCGATTACCCGCCGGTTGGAGGAGTACCACGTAGCTCCTGTTGTTCCTTCGTCAATCTGTTCAATGTTGCCGTCAATGGTCGCGGTCAGTTCTGACACGATGATGCTCCTTCTCTGGCACGCTGTACGGGTGCGTGCCGATCAATGTCCCAAGCCATCGTAGCGCGTGCGCGGCGAACCAGATTCTCCACTGCATGTTTCGTGGCCAACGCAGCCTTCAGGGCGCTGACTGCTCCGGGGATCACCGGCACGTCCCACGCTCCGTCCACGTCAGTAAATGACTGGCACCAGCGACGCTTATAGCGGCCCACCGAATACAGCTCCGGCACACGTGGCGAATACACGCCCATCAGGTCAAGCCCCTTGACGCCTTCCTTCGCCAGCCGAACAGCCACGTCAAAATCCAATGCGTCAGGCCCCAGCACGGTGCGCGCCTGATCTGTCGATGCGCCGTAGTAGGCAACAGCTTGCTTATCGTGCACCAACACCAGATCCCAGCACACCAGTGTGTCATCGGGCAGACGCACGCCGAACAGTCGGGAAGATTCGGGCATGGAGTCCAGCATCGACCAGTAGACCTGCGGCGGATGTGGATGGAACCCATCCCTGCGCGCTGTTTCCTTCATCACCTCGTAGTACTCACGGAATGCTGCGCGCGTCAGGCCTGTTTCTTCAACGACTCGCGCGCCTCCCTCGGCCATCTTCTTCTTGGCTCTGCGTACTGCACGGCGTCCGTCTTTCGTCATGGTCGCGAGAATCGAATCCTCAGTGCCGCCGCTGATGTCAATGATTGCGGTGCGGTCATATGTGATGAACTGGAGTGACTCATGCAGGTCCGGCGCCTGGAAGAAGGCGTGCATGCGGATAAAGGCGATGCTTCTGTCGCGGTTCCTGACCATGCGTACCAGGTCGGCCCGCAAGGCAGCTTCACTATCGGGTGACTGTTCTTTCAGCCAGACTGGTCCGTGTTTGGCCCACAAGTACTTCACTCCGCGTAGCGAATACTCGTACAGTGCGATGATCGCCTGGTCTTTATCGTCTTTTTCCCATGCAAAACGGCCCCATAGTCGCCGTCCCTGCGTCTGTTCGAATGCCTCCCACGGCGCTGCCTGTTCGATCGGCAGCGGTATCACGCCAGCGGCGGCGATCCTCATCTGATCTGCGGTCAGTTCACGCAGCTCGGTTGCCATGATGGCTCCTCCTTAGAATGAGCGGTCTGTGGCCTCAGGGTAAAAACGTCGGAACTTGCGGATATGGTTGAGCGTCTGGAGAGCGACGATCGCCGATCGTACCAGTGACGTTTCAGCGGTGTAGACCAGCGGATTCTTGCGCTTGCCGCTGCGCTGCAACGCGTGGACGCGTTGGCGCAGTTCTTCATCGCGCACGTAGTGGCGCAGCAGTGCATCGGGAACTAGGGAGTAGAGAATTTTGTTGTGCACTTCCTGCGGCTTGACGTGCTCATGGTCAATCAGGTCGCGCACCATGATGGACATGGGGTTCACGCCCGCAGCGCTCATGTACCAACTGTTGCGTCCGATGCGCGGATTGACTTCAAAGAACACGGCTCGGCCGTCACGCGGATCCACTTTGACGTCGAAGTTGGCAAATCCGCGATATCCGGTGTCGGTCAGAAAAGCACGGGCACTGTCCCACAGATCGTCGAATGGCTCGGTGATCATCGCAACAGGGTTGCCGATCATGGTGGGCGCATGGTCCTCGAGCAGCACGCGTGCCGACCCGATCATTGTCACGTCGCCGTGAGAGTCGACGTACGCGGTGATGGAACGCATCTGCGTGTTGTCTCCGGGGATGAGTTCCTGCACAAGGAACGTATCGTCGAATCCTGCCTTACGCAGCGTCGCCCACAGCTCGTCCAGTTCGGCTGCGGTCTCGATGAAATAGATCTTCCGTTTACCTGGGAAGTCGACCTGGTCGTAGGCGTCCCCTCGCGCCGCTTTGGCAACGACGGGGAAGTCGAACGGTAACGAGGGTGTCTCACCACTCCCCACGTTCACGCTGACGGTGCGAGGTGTGTCAATGCCAAGTTCGGTGCAGATCTGTGCGAACTGAGCTTTATCTGTGACGCGTTCGGTGACCTCAACGGGTGGGAAAGGCAGTGAGTATCCTGCTTTTTCAAGTTCGCTGTGATAGCGCCCGACGAATACCGAGTGTCGGTCGTCGTTCGCCATGAGTACGAGTTTCCTGCCGGGATTCGCAGCTGCCAGCCCGCGGAGGACTGCAAGTGTCTGCCGGTCATCCGCATGTGGCGGAAGTGTTTCCACGTCAAAAAAGACGGAGCGTGTAATCGCATCTGTTGGGGATGCCGCCAGGCAGATGCAGCGGCACCCGTAGGCTTCGTGGAATGAACGCCCGATGGCGTACACGCCGATGTCACCGCCGACAATGACGGGAAGAAGGTCTGTAGTCATCCTTCTACTGTAGCGGCTGGCGATCCGTCCACTCGGTCAGTTCGACGCGAGGCCCGGTGAAGAACGGAGTGTCTTCGCGCACGAATAGTCGAGCTTCCGCGTCGCGCTGGCGACGCAGCACACCCATGACGCGGTCGAGGCTGTCGGATTCGAGGGCGACCGTCCACTCGTAGTCCCCCAGCGCGAATGCGGCCAGCGTGGAAACCTGCACGTCCAGGTAGTCGACGCCGTTCATGCCGTGCTCTTTCAAGATGGCAGCGCGGCGAGCTTTCGGCAGGTAGTACCAGTCCCAGCTGCGCACAAAGGGGTAGACGGCGCAGTATCCGCGCGGCGCTGCACCGTTGAAGCAGGCGGGCAGGTGACGGGTGTTGAATTCGGCAGCCTTGTGTGCCGCCATTGCTGACCACACGGGTTCGAGAGCTGCGCCCAAGTCAGACGCAACGATCGCATGGTAGCCGGCCTGCAGTTTGTCGGCGCTGTCAGACAGTGCCCACATCATCAGGTCAGCGTCAGCGCGGTATCCGCCCACGTCATACCACCCTCGAATTTCCACGCCGGTGTCCCGCACGGCTCGTTCCATTGCCGCCGCCAAGTCGTGTGCGCTGTCGGCCGGCAACGGCACCACGGTGCGGAAGACGCACTGCAGCGAGTAATTGTCGCGCGCGTTGACTTCTTCGGGGTCAATGTCGGTCCGGTCGCGAGGGTCGTGAACCGGTGCCGGATGGTGACCATGTGGCATTTCACTCATGGGTTTCTCCTTGGTTGGGGTGATTAAAACAGGTTGGACGCATCTGGTAGGACTCACGCGGCAGGCAGCATTCCTGCGAGCATGTCACGGGCCACCTGATGTCAATCGCGTCGCCCGCTGCCCCGCTTCCGATCCGTTCGCAGACCACGTCAGCGAGCGAGGACACGAACGCTGGATCGGTGCCTGGAGTGGCGGCGCGCCGATAGTCCATTCCCAGATTGTCTGCAGTCGCCTTGGCTTCAGTGTCGAGGTCGTAGACCACTTCCATGTGGTCGGAAATAAAGCCAATCGGCGCGACGACCACGGCGCGCGTGCCGCCATCATGCAGGAATTCAAGATGGTCATTGATATCCGGTTCGAGCCACCGCGACTGTGGCGGACCCGATCGGGAACAGTACGCCAAATCGAATGGCACCTCTCGCCCCAGTTCGTCACTAACGCGTCTACAGATTTCCTCGCCCAGCTGGTGGTGCTGGCCGACATACGTGGGCAGGTGGTGGTCACCGGAGTTAGCCTCCATCGACACGGGGATGGAGTGCGTGACGAGGACAAGGTGCGGGTCGTCCAGCTCACGCATTGCGCGTGTGATGGAACGGACGTGGGCGCTGAGAATTCCCTGCGTCGTGTAATAGGGACGCACTTTCGTCAAAACCAGCTCACTGGCTTTGTCGCCCAGCTCGTCGAGCGCCGCAGCCAGATCTTCGCGGTACTGGCGACACCCGGAATAAGAAGCGAACGCTGAGGTGAAGACACATAGGACAGTGCGGTGTCCCAGGTCGATCAGGCTCGTCAGTGTTTCCGTGAAGTAGGGGTGCCAGTTGCGGTTTCCGACAACGACTGGGCATTTGACTCCTCGCTGCTCGAGTTCGCCAGCGAGGGCGCGCGAAAATTCGTCGTTGCATTCATTGATCGGGCTCTTCCCCCCAAACAGGCTGTAATGGCCGCCGACCTGGATGAGACGCTCGTCAGGGATCCCTTTGCCGCGCGTGGCGTTGCGCAAAAACGGCAAAATGTCGTCGGGTTGCCTGGGTCCTCCGTAGCTGCAGAGCATGATCGCATCCACGCTGGTTGTTTCGGCCTTCACGTTGAGCAATTTAAACAGAAAAGTGTGCTCTTCGCTTGGATTAGTCCTGCGGATGTTTTATGACTGAGCGTCGCTTCGAGCGGGCAGCGCCCTGCCTCGTTCGTCCATACCGAGACGAGCGTAGGCCGTGGGAACTGTCACGAGCATCCACACTGCGCAGCAGGCAGCTGCCACTGCGGTCGCCCACGCGCTCATCGTTGCTCCCCATGCGGCCACCAACACGGAAATCACGAATGGACCCACCGTCGGGCCCACCTGCGAGATGGCCTGCCAGATTCCCAGGAACCGGGAGCGGTTGATGTCCGGAGACAGGTCGACTCCCATCGTCATAACGGTTCCTGCGCTGAATCCGTTGCCGAACCCCACGACACATGCACTGACCATGAAGCTCACGACTCCCCCGCTCAGGGCCAATCCCACGAACCCTGCCGCCATGATCAACAGGCACGGCAGAACGGATGCTCGTCTGCCGAAACGGTCCATGATCGCGCCTGAGAAGTAGAAGACGGCGACATCCAGTCCCGCTGAAATCGCGAAGGTCGCTGATATGAGTTCCTCTGTGATTCCGAGGCTCGTGCCCACCAGAGGCACCACAATGATCTGGTTGGTGCGCACCAGCGACAGCAGAACTGTCCCCACCGACAGCAGCATGGTCGACACGACGTCCACGTGGGTACGAGGGTGACGCTGCAAAGACACCGGCGGCGTTTCACTGGACGATCGTTGGGACGCCGGCGGTTTGACATCCAGAATTTCGGGCGTAGGCGCGGTGAACAACAGGATCAGACTCAGGGCAAGCACGGTGGCTGCGATGAAGAACCAGAATGTGCCGGGAATACCTCCCAGCACAATGGCCAGCGACGCCAGCGCAGGACCGATCAACCGGCCGAGCCTGGACATTCCTCCGAGCATCGACATTGATCGTGCTCGCCATGTCATAGGCACGGATTCTGCCACATAGGACTGCCGCGCCAATTGCCACATGTCTCCGGCGATCGAAATGGCGACCATCGCGATAACGAATGCAACAACTGCACGGTTAATGCCGGGAAACCGCAGACATACCAGGGCGCATGTTCCGGCCAGCACAGCGATCAGCCCGCCGATGACGAATGATGAGCGGTCGCCGATGCGGTCGACCATCCGGCCGATCGGTACAGATGCGATGACACCGGCAACGCCCATGATTCCCACCATCGCCGATGCCCATGACTCGCTCATCTGCATGGACAGCCCGGCCAATACGACCACTGAATTGAGCGCACCGATACCGGTGGACCATGTCAGTGACGGGACGTAGACCGGGAGAGCCAGCAGGACAATTGGCGATGATGACCGTCGCATGAAGGTCTAGCGTAGTGCCATCACATCAAGCGCTGTACCGACAAACATACGTACGCCACGCACCATAGCGTCTTCGTTTGGTGAGAACGTTACGGTATGCCCAGCAGTCGGCGAATCAACAAGGATACGAATGAATGAAGCCTGGCCCCCATTGGACTGTACCCGATCCATCATGAACGAATAGTCTTCCGATCCAGGTGAAATCAGTCGGTTGGGCGAAGCGGGGCGCACCTCAACTTGTTCGGCTACCCGATCGATGCGCTCCATCAGCTCTGGAGAGGACTCGAGTGAAATTGCTTCTCCTGTTTTCGTGATCTCGCATTCGACTCCATGCATGTGCCCGGCATCTTCAAGAATCCGTCGGGCATATTCCTCCATATACGCATTGATCTGAGTGTTGGCGCCACGAATTTCCACCAGCATAGTGGCATTGTTGGCAATGATGTTACGGCCCGATCCAGCGTGGACAACACCCACGTTCACGCGCGTTTCTCCCTGTGAATTTCGCGGAAGCGCATACAGGTTGAGGATCGCTGTAGCAACAGCAGGCATCACGTTCCTGCCTTTTTCCGGAGCTCCTGCAGCGTGAGACGCCAAACCGGTGTAAGTCACGTCCAGTTTCGTTGTGGCCAGTGATCCGCCTGCGCCCGCGTATATATCAAACTCGTTGCATTGGTTCGATGCTGTCACATGAGAACCGAGCATGACAGTTACATCATCAAGGTGTCCGTGCGCGACGATGGATTTTGCTCCACGCACGCCTTCTTCAGCTGGCTGAAAGACTAACTTGAGGGTACCTGACCATTGATCGCGCATTTCCATCATCAGCTGCGCAACTCCCAGGCCGATGCTCGTGTGGCAATCGTGTCCGCATGCGTGCATCGTGTTGGCATGCACGGATTGAAAGCCTTCCCTGTTCGGGAAATGCTCTGGATCCGTCGTTTCTGCCAGCGGAAGCGCATCGATGTCAAAGCGCATTCCCACAACCGGGCCGTCACCGTTCTCAAGGATGCCGACGGCTCCGGTAAAACCGCCTTTCATGGCTTCAAGAAGTTCCTCCGGTGCACCTTCCTGCAGCGCTCTCTGGTAAGCCGATTCGAGTTCCTCTGCGGGAGGCACTCCCATACGGGCAGCCTCTTCGCACACTTCTTTACCCACACGAACGATGTAACCCAGCTCGCGAAGTCGCTGAACGACAATACTGGTGGTTCTGAATTCTTCCCACCCTAGTTCCGGATGCTGATGAAGGTCACGACGTACAGCGATGAGGTCGTCAGCGATCTCATTGGAGCGTGCGACGATGGTGTCAAACATGGTCTTCTCCTTTCTCAGTGAATCAGATACAGCCAGATAAAGGATGTGGTGATCTGCGTGATGTACGCCGCCGCCATCACAGGAATTGTGCGTTTTGCCAGGTCGACGGGATTGACTTCCGCCAGACCCGACACCGCGATCAATACACCGGAGATCGGCGACATTGAACGTCCGATGCCCGCCGACAGCTCCATCGGCAGAGCTATTGCTACAGCAGGTTGGCCAAGGGGCTGCGCCACCTGAGGAGCCAGGGGTGCAAAAGCGAACCATGCTGCGTTTCCCGACCCGGTAAGGAGTGCAGTCAACAGGATTATCAGTGTCATGAGCACTGTCATGACGACAACGCCCAGGTGCAAATTGAACGCTCCATCGACAATGAACTTGATGAATCCGATTTGCGTGAGGCCTGCGGCGAACATCTGTCCTGCGACGATAAGCGTGGCAATTGCAACGAACTGCTTCCCCATTCCTTGAAAGAACACTTTCATGATTTCGCTGGCTCTGCTGAATGAGCGATATCTGATCATTTCGATGATCAGGACCACCAACATTGATGTCAGCATTGACGTCGCAACATTCATCTTGACGGAGGAGATGAGATATTCCGAAAAAACAATGAGTAAGACGAGCGGTATGAGCGGCAGAACTGCATAGTAGACGGGGGTCTTGAGCTCGGTTTTTACACTGCCTGTATCCGGTGAGGCTCCTGATGCTTCCTGTTCGAGATTCGAGGGCGGATTCATTTCCGGCAGCGTTCCGGCTTTCTTGTCGAAATGACGCTGAATCAGCATGTGGCTGATGGCAATCACTAACATCGTCACAATTGCCACAGGCCCCTGATAGTCGATGAAGTATTTCTGAACGGTCATGGAGGATACCTCGGCCGACAAATTGGAGTTCGACGACGCTGGCCCGAGATCCAGGCAGGAGGTTGTCGCAATTAATGCTGCCGCGCTCAGACGCGAAATCCTCAAGGAACGCAGAAGGGGATACAAAGTCACCATAAGCAGCATTGCCAAGCCAGATGCAGACGGAATGATCATTCCGAGGCACTGTCCGAAAATATACGCGATTCCAAGGAAAATGTATGGCCTACGGATCCGCGACAGCGGCTTCATAGCGAGGTGCACCAGCATTGCGCTGGCACCGACTTTTTCCATTATCAGAGAGAATCCGCCCACAGCCATGATGATGAGTCCAAGACTGGCGGATGTGGAGGCAAATGTGTCGCGTAAGAAATCCACGACGTCAAGAACCATATTCCCCGTGGTTTTCTCGCTGTCCATCAGCGGCTCTTCAGACAGAGGGAGTGAAATGAAAAGAAGCAACAATCCTGCAAGGATCAATACTGTTTGTGGATGGTGTTTCTTAATGATCAGCCATGCCACTACAACTGTGACAGCCAAGCCAATCAAAAATCCGATTAGCGTCATCGCCTATGGCCTTTCGACTTCAACTATTGACTAAAGGGTCTCTTGAAGTCTAAGGCACATAAAACAAATGGTGGGCGATACTGGGATCGAACCAGTGACCTCTTCCGTGTGAAGGAAGCGCGCTACCCCTGCGCCAATCGCCCGAGGTGGGTACCGGATTCGAACCGGTGTATACGGCTTTGCAGGCCGCTGCCTCGCCTCTCGGCCAACCCACCAAGTCATCTCAGACCGAGCGGATGACGGGACTCGAACCCGCGACCCTCACCTTGGCAAGGTGATGCTCTACCAACTGAGCCACATCCGCATGCGTATGAATACTCAGTGGGCGATACTGGGATCGAACCAGTGACCTCTTCCGTGTCAGGGAAGCGCGCTCCCGCTGCGCCAATCGCCCGAGCGGATGACGGGACTCGAACCCGCGACCCTCACCTTGGCAAGGTGATGCTCTACCAACTGAGCCACATCCGCGATGCGCTTGTCAATCAAGCGACGCAGGGAAGCTTAACAGGTTCTGGCCCGGTTGGGGAAATCCTGAGGACTTAGGCACGGCGCGTTCCGGCATCGAAAACTCACCAGAAAATGTCGAAATTCCGCCATTTTCCGCGACTTTTCGCCACCTTCGGGCAGGAATTTTCGCGACCAGCTTCACAATTTTCCACGCTCAGTGCACTCTTTTCGAGGTTTCATGGCAATCTAAGAGTATGGATATTTGGCCAGGACATGCCTACCCGCTGGGCGCAATGTATGACGGCAATGGAACAAATTTCGCAGTTTATTCATCTATCGCGGACCGCATTGAATTGTGTCTCCTTGACGAGGATCGTCACGAAACCACAGTTGAACTCACTGAGGTCGATTATGACCAGTGGCACGCCTACCTGCCCGGCATAGGGCCCGGACAGCGCTATGGCTACCGCATCCACGGTCCCTACGCGCCAGACGAGGGACATCGATGCGACCCGTCCAAACTCCTGCTCGACCCTTATGCGAAAGCAATTGAAGGGCAGATCAACAATTCCAATTCGGTCTTTTCCTACAACTTCAACGACCCAGCGCAACCGAATCACGACGACTCTGTCCACGACACGATGCTCTCCGTCGTCGTCGACGAGTCCTTCGACTGGGGCGATGACCGTCGCCCGAACTACGGGTATTCCCAAACAATCATTTACGAGGCACATGTACGCGGCATGACCATGCTGCACCCGGACGTGCCAGAAGAGCTGCGCGGCACCTACGCAGGGATCGCTCATCCGGCGATCATCAAACACCTGCAGGATCTTGGCATCACGTCCATTGAACTGATGCCGATCCACCAGTTCGTCAATGACCCATCCCTGCAGGCTCGTGACCTGTCGAATTACTGGGGTTACAACACCATCGGATTTTTCGCCCCGCACAACGCCTATTCATCGTCGGGTCAGCTCGGCGGGCAGGTCACCGAGTTCAAGAACATGGTGAAGACGCTCCACGCGGCCGGTATCGAAGTCATCCTCGACGTGGTGTACAACCACACCGCTGAAGGTAACCACATGGGGCCGACGCTGTCACTCAAGGGCCTCGATAACGCGAAGTACTATCGCCTCGTTCCCGATGATCTGAGGCATTACTTCGACACCACCGGCACAGGCAATTCCCTGCTCATGTCCTCGATCTCGGTCCTGATGCTCATCATGGATTCGCTGCGTTACTGGGTCACTGACATGCATGTCGACGGCTTCCGCTTCGACCTGGCAACGACACTGGCACGCCAGTTTGACGAGGTCTCCCACGCCTCGACTTTCTTTGACCTGATCCACCAGGATCCGGTGATCAGCCAGGTCAAACTCATCGCTGAGCCGTGGGATGTCGGCTCCAACGGCTACCAGGTAGGAGGCTTCCCTCCCCTGTGGTCCGAATGGAACGGTGAATACCGCGATGCTGTGCGCGATTTCTGGCGCGGGGAGTTCTCGTCCCTGTCCAGTTTTGCCTCCCGTCTGGCTGGCAGTGCTGACCTCTATGAGCATTCAGGACGGCGCCCTGTCGCCTCGGTCAACTTCATCACCGCTCATGACGGCTTCACCATGCGTGACCTCGTGTCCTATAACGGCAAACATAACGAGGCAAACGGTGAGGACAACAATGACGGCTCGTCCAATAACCGCTCCTGGAACTGCGGAACGGAAGGTCCGACGGATGATCCGGGCATTCAGGAGCTCCGCCAGCGCCAGATTCGCAATTTACTCACCACTCTTTTCTGCTCGCAGGGTCTGCCCATGCTGGCTCACGGTGACGAAATCGGACGCACGCAGATGGGCAATAACAACGTGTACTGCCAGGACAATGAGCTGTCATGGATGCACTGGGATCTGGAGGACTGGCAGCGCAAACTGCTCGCTTTCTCTCAGCGCCTCGTCCACCTGCGGCGTGATCACCCCGTTCTGCGCCGCCGACGCTTCCTGAAAGGGCCGGCAACGCGCGGCGGTGAATCGGAGCTGGGCGAGATCGAATGGTTCACCCCTGCCGGCACTCACATGACGGAAGACGAGTGGAACCAGGCATGGGCTCGCTCCACGATGGTCTTCTACAACGGTAACGCCATTCAGGAACCCGACCCTGAGGGCAACACGATCACCGATGATGATTTCCTGCTGATGATCAACGCGTCTCCTGACTCCGTTGAATTCACCATTCCGAACCAGACGTATGGCAAGACCTGGACAACGGTGATCAACACGGGTGACGATGATGATCACAGTCAGTACCAGTCCGGTGACTCAATCACGCTGCCCGGCCGCACCACGATGATTCTGCTGAATCCGTTGGGACAGTGACATGTCTGATCTTCATCCCCACGTTCCCCCGTCATCTCGATACACTCCACTGTCGACGTATCGACTCCAGCTCACTCCGGATTTCACATTTGAACACGCCCGTGGTGTCCTCGAGCATATTCGCCGTCTGGGAGCCACGGATGTTTACCTCTCCCCTATCCTGCAGCCTGTCAAGGGTTCCCGGCATGGGTACGACGTGGTGGACCACTCCCATGTCAACGCGGAGCTGGGTGGGCGTGAAGGGTTTGAAGATTTTGCGCGCGCCGCGCACGCCCTCGGCCTGCACGTCGTGGTCGATATCGTGCCGAATCACATGGCTGTGCCCACTCCGGTGTGGCAGAACCGCGCCATGTGGTCAGTGCTGAAACGGGGCGCCGAGTCACCGCGCGCACGCTGGTTCGACGTGGCGACCGATCAGCCCATTTTGATGCCGATTTTGGGTGCGCGCATCGGCCAGGTGCTCTCCGCCGGTGACCTACACGTGGAATCAATGGTGGTTCCAACTGAGCCGGAATACGGTGAGCAACCTGTCCTGCGCTACTTCGATCACGTGTTCCCCCTGGCGGAGGGAACCGAGTTCCTCCCGTTGGAAGTTCTGCTGGAGCGCCAGCATTACCGCCTGGCTCACTGGATGGTCGGTGACGAGGAACTCAACTACCGCCGTTTCTTTGACGTGGACACGCTGGCAGGTTTACGTGTCGAGCGTGAAGACGTGTTCGAGGCGACTCATCACCTGCTGTTCGACCTGTTCGACGAAGGCTTCATTGACGCGTTCAGAGTGGATCATCCTGATGGCCTGGCTGATCCGCGCGGCTATTTCCAGCGTCTGAGCCAACGCACCGGCGGCGCCTGGATTGCTGCTGAAAAGATTCTCGAAGGCGAAGAGCACTTGCCCTCTGATTGGGATGTTGCCGGGACAACAGGCTATGACACCGCATGGCGCATCAACTCCCTGCAGGTCGATCCGCGAGCGAACATGCCGATGGGTGCCATCATGCAGGAGCTGACCGAAGATTCACCGGCGGACTTTGCGCGGCTCGAACACGAATCGAAACGGCAGATCATTCGCACCTCGCTGGCAGCTGAGCTGCACCGCCTGGCCTCGTTGATCTGGGAAATTTGCCAACAGGACCTGCGTCTGCGTGACCACACGATGCGTACCTTCGAACGCTGCCTGGGCGCCCTCGTGATGAATATGGATCGCTACCGGATCTACGTGGTGCCCGGATCCCCCACCCCGCAGTGGGCGCGCGATGAGATGACCGAGGTGCGTGACCGTTCGCTGCGCGAGTTGCGTGACTCAGGGTTTGACGGCATTGAGGACACGATGGATGTGCTCATTGCGCTCATCCTGGGCGACGAAATCGGCACGGCAGGTCTGGCATCCTCCGATGAGCGCCGCGACGAAGTGCCGGTGCGGTTCCAGCAAGTGTGCGGTGCGGTCATGGCAAAGGGTGTCGAAGACACCGCGTTCTACCGTTGGACCCACCTGTGCGCACTGACTGAAGTGGGAGGCAACCCCACCCATTTCGGTATCAACCTGGACATGTTCCATGCGTTCGAAAGTGCATTGCAGTCGTCGTGGC
Organism: Actinomyces sp. HMSC065F12; assembly: GCF_001814535.1. Taxonomy (NCBI): domain Bacteria; kingdom Bacillati; phylum Actinomycetota; class Actinomycetes; order Actinomycetales; family Actinomycetaceae; genus Actinomyces; species Actinomyces sp. HMSC065F12. Next base: position 95,916 of record NZ_KV816983.1, on the reverse strand, counting down.
CGGCGACCATGACATGCGGAACGACCCACGATTCCAAGCGTGGTGAAGATGTGCGAGCCACACTGGCCGCCATCACGTCATATCCCAGTCAATGGGTCTCCCTCGTCCAGCAGCTACGTCTGACCAGCGCCGAATACCGGCCACTCACGCTTGATGGGCGCACGGAAAACCTCCTGTGGCAGACACTTGCCGCGACCACGTGGTGTGAGTCCGACCCGATGACGCAGGAGCGCCTGACTGACTACCTGCAAAAGGCAGTGCGGGAACAGAAAACGTGGACGACATGGACGCATCCTGATGAAGAACGGGAAGAGGAGCTGTTTGACTTTGCCCGCCAGGTACTCGCTGATTCCTCGATCACCGAACTGCTCACACGCTTTCATGAGCTGACGGAGCCGGTTCGCAACTGCTGCATCGAAGTGACGAAAGCCCTGCAATTGACGGTTCCTGGAGTGGCTGATGTGTATCAGGGTTCCGAGGGGCTGGCGACTTCCCTGGTTGATCCGGATAACCGACGTCCGGTTGATTTTGAACGACTCGGGCGGTTGCTGGATTCAGACGAGCAGACTCTCGAGGGTCGAAAAGTGCGCCTGACCCGCGGAATCCTGAAGCTTCGCAGCCGCCACCGCGACGCATTCGTATCCGCACACGCAACGTATACACCACTGGCAACAACCACCGGACATGCGATCGCCTATGCACGCGGCGACCAGGACGGCCCACGCGTGTGTGTCATCGCTGTGCGACTGCTCAGGGCACTGCGTCAGATCGGCGGCTGGGGGGATCATCGTGTCTACCTTCCAGCCGGCTCATGGCAGGACATCATGTCAGGGCGACGATTCGACGTCACTGACGGCAACGGTTTGAGCCTGGCTGATGTGATGAATGACGACAACGTCGTGGTTGTGGAGAAACTCTCGTGACGCGGGTGTGGGCGCCGGACGCTCAGAGCGTCGACCTTGTTCTGGCCGACGCGCAGCTCCCCATGAGCCGCGCCGCTGGCGGCTGGTGGGACGGCCCTGATCTGCCCGATGGGACAGATTACGGTTTCCGCCTCGATGGTTCTGACCCGCTGCCTGATCCGCGATCCTTCTACCAGCCTTACGGGGTTGATGGTCTGTCACGCAGTTGGGATCCTTCACGACATCACTGGGTCGCATCGCCCGGCACGTCCGTCCTGGGCAACGTCATCTATGAACTCCACGTCGGTACGTTCACTGCTGAAGGCACCCTGATCAGTGCCATCGAACGCCTCGACCACCTGCGTGACCTGGGGGTGACCACAGTTGAGCTCATGCCGCTGGCACAATTCAGCGGAGAGTTCGGATGGGGGTATGACGGCGTGGATCTTTTCGCCGTTCACCGAGCCTACGGCGGTCCGGATGCCCTCGTCGAATTTGTCAACGCTGCCCATGAACGCGGCCTGAATGTGTGCATCGACGTCGTCCTCAACCACCTCGGTGTGTGGGGCAACTACCTGTCGATGTTCGCACCGTACTTCCACCCCACTGCGACCGGACCGTGGGGGCCTGTGCTGGACTTGAACGGTCCCGAACAGCGCGCCTACCTTATTGACGTGTGTCGCCATTGGCTGGTCACCATGCATGCCGATGCGCTGCGTCTGGATGCGGTTCACGCCATTCACGACGAGACGGATCGACACCTGCTGGCAGAACTATCAGAGTGCGTGGCCCAGTGGTCGCACGACGAGGGGCGCCCGATGACGCTCATTGCCGAATCTGACCTCAACCAGCCTTCGATGGTGATGCCCACCAGTGAGGGCGGTATGGGGATGGACGCTCAGTGGGCTGATGACATCCACCACGCCCTGCACGTGGCGCTCACGGGCGAAATTGACGGGTACTACGGTGATTTTGCCGATACGCACGCGCTGGCAACCGTGCTGGAAAATGTCTTCTACCATGATGGTCGCTACTCGACGTTCCGCCACCAAAACTGGGGTGCACCCGTTCCTGCCACTCTGGATCGGCGCAAATTCGTCGTCTTTTCCCAAGATCACGACCAGGTTGGCAACCGCGCTCAAGGCGACCGCCCCAGCCAGGTGCTCTCCGACGCACAACTGGCCGCCTCTGAAGCAATCATCCTGCTCAGCCCCTTTACCCCCATGCTGTTCATGGGTGAGGAATGGGGCACGCGCACACCGTTCCGATTCTTTGCCGACCAGGAAGACGACGAGCGCGCCCAACTCGTGCGCGAGGGCCGTCAAAAAGAATTCAGTGAGCACGGTTGGAGCGGAGACGTTCCCGACCCAACCTCGCGCACGACTGTCGACCATTGCGTGCTGGACTGGAGTGAGCCGCGCGACGGCAGATGCCGACGCATGCTCGAGTGGGCACGTTCGATGATTCATGTGCGCGCCACGGCGCCCGGCGTGCGTGACGGTGTCTGTCAACGCGTCACTCACGAGGGTGACATTGTGCGCATGATCAATGGTGCTGTCGCGGTCGAGGCCGATATGAACGGTGACGCACTTCCGGCTGCAGACAGTCACGATTGGCCGCGTGAAAACGGTGGGCATATTGGTTCCCTGCTGGCATCCTTCCCTGATCAGAAGAGCGCCGCCGTGCGGGTCTGGCAATGGGTCGGCGTGCCTGACTGAATCCACCGCTGCGCCCTCTTAGTGTGAAGGGGTGGGTGAGGAACAACTTCCTGAGGCGTTTGTCACAGCTTTATTGTCGCTTCGTGACGCACCGATCAATCCTCATGTGGAGATTGAAGAGGTGCCCGGTCCAAGCAAGCTGGCTCCGTGGACCGCTGCGCTTGCCATGCGAACCGTGCACCGCGCGCACGATCAATCCTTGGGATCAGGCCGATTCGTCATCCTGTTCGACCCGGACACGCAAGCAGGCTGGAACGGACAGTTCCGCCTTGTCGCTCAGCTTCGCGCCCAGATCGACCCCGAAATGGGCAACGACCCTATGATCGGTGAAGGCCTGTGGAACTGGGCGCACGACTGCCTCGAAGATGCGGGCGCTGGGTATCATGACATGACCGGCACCGTGACGCGGGAAGTTTCCGAATCTTTCGGGGGTCTCACGTTGCGCGGATCCACCTTGTACGTCGAACTGCGGGCCTCGTGGACTCCGTCGACTCCATATCTGGGCGAACACCTTGTAGCCTGGAATTCCCTGTTGTGCCACGTTGCCGGCGTTGAGTCAGATCAGTTTCTACATGAGGTTTTGAATACGGATGCTCGTTGATAATCCCGGCGGTCTGCCGCGCGGGAACACGGACGATCCCCCCACTGTCAGCCGTTTGCGCGACGGCGTTCCCTCAGTCATTGACACTACAGACGCCCTTGAGGGGGTTGCCGCTGAGTTGGGAGCCTCCACCCAGCCGGTCGCCCTCGATGTGGAACGTGCCCATGGCTTCCGCTATACGACGAACGCCTACCTAGTGCAGATCCGGCGCGAAGATGTCGGAACGTACCTGATTGATACGCATGCGCTGCCTGACCTGTCAGCCCTGGCACCGGCACTGGATGCCACGTGGATCCTGCACGACGCCAGCCAGGATCTGACCAATCTGCGTGACCTGAACCTGCACACCACTGACCTGTTTGACACCGAAGTTGCGGCACGCCTCATCGGATTGCAACGTTTCGGTCTGGCAGCCGTGTGCGAACAGGTACTGGGATTTTCATTAGCCAAGGACCATCAGGCATCCGACTGGTCGGTGCGACCGCTGCCCACCGACTGGCTGCGCTATGCCGCACTGGACGTGGAATTTCTGACAGAACTGTACCGGCGGCTCTCGATCACGCTGCACGACATGGATCGCTGGGAGTGGGCACAGGAGGAATTCGTCCACGTGCTGCACGCCCCTGCTCCGACTCCGAAGACGCATCACTGGCGCGGTATCAAAGGCCTGGGCAAACTGCGCTCCCGTCGAGCGCTGGCCGTTGCCCGCGAACTGTGGCTCACGCGTGAAGAGATCGCCCGCGACAAAGACCTGGAACGCACGCGCGTCGTCCGCAATTCTGACCTGCTGAAAGCCGCTCAGCGCCCACCGACCAATCGTCGCCAGCTGCGCTCACTGGATTCCTTCCGCTCTCCCATCACCCGTCCATATACGACGGACTTCCTCGATGCGATTGAACGCGCCAGGCGCATGCCAGAAGACCAGCTGCCACCCAAACGCGTTACACATCCTGCCGGCACGATTCCGGAAGCGCGCCTGTGGCAGCGTCTCGACGAACACGCACATGAGCGTCTGCTCGCGGTTCGTGAAGCGGTCGCCGGTGTTGCCGAACAGCTCGGGCTGGCACCCGAAGTTGTCCTGGAGCCGCGCGTGCAGCGTTTCGTGTGCTGGGCTCCCCTCAAGCCGCTCACCCCCGAGGCGCTCGATCAGCGATTGGACGAGGGCGGCGCACGCGCCTGGCAGCGTGAGCTGGTATCTCAGTGTCTGTTCGACGCTTTGAGGTAGTCGCGCACGCTACGCACGATGCCGGCAGCGTCCAGGCCGATCTCGTGCTGAATGTGAGCGCGCGAGTCGTGCGCGAGGAACTCATCGGGAATCCCCATCGGAATCACCGGCACATCTGTGTCCTGCGACAGTGCCCATCCGAAGCCTCCTCGCACGACGCCGTCTTCCACGGTGACAACCAGGTCATAGTCGCGGCTCATCGCCACCAGTTCATCGGGTACGGGCTGAATCCACGTCGGGGCAGCAACGCATACCGTCGCATCTGAGGCCAATTGCTTCGAGGCGTCAATCGCCTGGGCGACCATGGCGCCCAGGGCGACGATCAGGATTTTCGTTTCCCCGTCGCCTCCCTCGTGCACAATGTCGACCGGGCCGACGCTGCGCAGCGCAGGGATCGGCTGCGGCAGCGGGCCTTTCGGGTAACGCACCACGGTGGGAGCATCAGCAATGTCAATGGCGCGACGCAGCGCTGCCCGCAGAGTTTCCTCGTCACGAGGGGTCGCTATCTGCAGTCCCGGCACGATCGACAACAATGCGATATCCCACATGCCGTTGTGCGAGGGCCCATCCGCTCCGGTGATGCCGGCACGGTCAAGGATGAAGGTCACGCCCGCATGGTGCAGCGCCACGTCCATGAGGACCTGGTCGAACGCGCGGTTCAGGAACGTGGCGTACAACGCGACAACGGGGTGTGCACCCATGAAGGCCATCCCGGCTGCGCTGGTGACGGCATGCTGTTCAGAAATGCCGACGTCGATGACGCGGTCGGGGAATTCATCTGACAGCGGGCCCAGTCCCACCGGCAGTTTCATCGCTGCAGTAATGCCGACAACATCTTCACGTTCGCGGGCGATCTTCACGATTTCGTCGGCAAAGACGCTGGTCCACCCAAAGCGCGCGGGTTTGATCGGCAGGCCCGTTTCCGGGTGGATTTTGCCGACCGCATGGAAGCGGTCTGCGATGTCTTTTTCCGCCGGTCGGTATCCGCGCCCCTTCTGCGTGATGGCGTGGACAATGACGGCCTGGTGCAGGCTGCGCGCCCGCGTCAACGCGGTTTCCATCGCAACGATGTCATGCCCGTCGATCGGTCCCAGATACTTCAGCCCCAGATCCTCGAACATGACCTGTGGCGCCAACACGTCCTTGATTCCCACTTTCAGTCCGTGCAGCGCTTCGAAGGCAGCACGCCCAGGCTCCCCCATTCCCAGCAGTGTTTTCTTCGTCCATGACAAGGCGCGCTCATATTGCTCCGAGGTGCGCAGCGCATCCAGATGGTGCGCCATACCGCCAATGGTAGGAGCATAGGAGCGGCCATTGTCGTTCACCACGATGACGATGTTGCGGTGAGGTTGCTCAGCGATGTTGTTCAGTGCTTCCCATGCCATACCGCCGGTGAGCGCCCCGTCTCCGATGACTGCCACTGTCCAGGATGTATTCCCGGTGCGTGTCTTTTCGCGCGAAATGCCGTCAGCCCACGACAGCGCTGTCGAGGCGTGGGAATTTTCCACGATGTCGTGCTCTGATTCGGCGCGCGAGGGGTATCCGGACAGTCCCCCCGCCTCGCGCAGATGTGAAAAGTCTTTGCGCCCTGTCAGGAGCTTATGGACGTAGGCCTGGTGACCTGTGTCGAAGATCATTGAGTCGGTAGGTGAGTTGAAGATGCGGTGCAGCGCAATCGTCAGCTCCACCACACCCAGGTTGGGTCCCATATGCCCGCCCGTACGTGACACGGACGCAATGAGGTAACGCCTGATTTCGTCAGCCAAGTCAACGGCCTGCGACGTGGTCAGATGCTGGACGTCGTCAGGCCCGTCGATATGCGACAAAATCGGCAACTCGTCGGCACTGTCTGGAAGAACCATAGTTACGAGTCTAATGGTCCTCTCAAAGTCCGTTGGTTCCAGCTAGGATTGATATACGCGACAGACGCGCATATCCGAGTTGACAGAGGTTGCACATGTCCCCCTCAGTGAAGTCGTACGGCCAGTGGGAATCCCCGATCACGGGCGAGTCATTCACGGCTCGATTCGTGACGCTTTCTCAAGTACGCATCGATGGCGCCGACACGTATTGGGTAGAAGGCCATCCTACAGATAATGGGCGCAACGTTCTATTACGACGTAACGGCATGGGTCAGACGATGGAGCTCCTGCCCATGATTGACGGTGTGCGCCTACCCGATGTGCGCACCCGTGTCCACGGCTACGGTGGCCGCGCCTACGCCGTCCACGAGAACATCCTCGTTTTCTCCGACGGCTTTGATGACCGTGTCTACCTGTTCGATATGTCCGCACCCACCGTCGGCCTGACGGCACTGACCCCGATGGAAAAGAAGCGCTACGGCGACTTTGAGATTGACGAGGTTCGCTCCCTGGTCTACGCCGTATGTGAGGACCACACGGGACAGGGTGAACCGGTCAACACGATGGTGGCGATCCCTCTGGACGGCTCCGCGGCGCGCGATCCGAAGCCTATTCGCACCGTCTTTTCCGGCACCGACTTCTGCTCGGCACCCACGCTCTCCCCGGATGGGTCGAAGCTGGCGTGGCTGTCATGGAACCACCCGCACATGCCGTGGACTCAGTCCGTCCTGCACGTTGGCGCCCTCACGTTCGAGGGTGACATCGATACCCACGTCACGCTGGTGGACCGAGAAGGTGTCTGCGTCTATGAGCCTCGCTGGACTCTGCGCGGCGACCTGATCCACGTGGATGATTCCTCAGGATGGGCAAACCTGTACCGCACTGAAGGCTTCGAATGGCACGAGGACGAGGATGCCCACGCGTGGACGGATCGCCTGCGTACACGCGTCCTGCATCCCGGTCAGCGCGCGTTCTCACACCCCCACTGGGAACTGGGCCTGCACTCGTACGACAACCTGGATCATGAGCACCTGATCTGCTCCTGGTCGCAGGATCACACGTGGCACGTCGGCAGCGTGCGACTGGACAATGGCCTGCTGGAAGAATGGGAAACCGGATGGTGGCCCATCGGTAACGTCGCTTCCGACGAGGGGCGCGTCGTTTTCCTGGCCGACTCCCCTACGCACGCGCCAGCCATCGTCGAGATCACCGATTCGCACGCGCACGTGCTGCGCCCGTCCTCGGAAGCTGAGATCGCTGAGGAGATGATTTCACCTGCACAGACCGTGCGCTGGACGACCAGCGACGGCAATGAGGCAGACGGCTTCTACTACGCGCCGGTCAATCCCGACTTCACCGCACCTGACGGCGAACTTCCGCCACTGATCGTGTCCGCTCATGGCGGGCCGACCTCGTCAGCTCGCCCCGGCCTGTCCATTGCCCGACAGTTCTGGACGACTCGCGGCTTCGCATTCCTGGACGTGAATTATCGCGGATCCACCGGATCAGGACGCGAATACCGTGAGGCGCTCAACGGCCAGTGGGGCGTCATCGATGTCATGGACTGTGCTGACGGGGCGCGCTACCTGATTGACCAGGGCCTCGTTGATCCCGCACGAGTCGCGATTCGCGGCCATTCCGCCGGCGGTTTCACCGCCCTGTCAGCTCTGGCGACAACCGACGTGTTTACGGCTGGGACATCCTCCTCAGGTGTGTCTGACCTGCATCGCATGGCGCAGGAAACCCACAAATTTGAGTCCCACTACTTCTACACGCTTCTGGGCTCGGACAACTTGGACGATCCCGTGTGGACGGAGCGCTCTCCGATTTGCCACGTCCAGGACATTCACGCACCGCTCCTGCTTTTGCAGGGCACAGAGGACACGATCGTGCTGCCTTCACAGTCACGCAGCATTTACGATGCGCTTCGCGAACTGGATCGACCGGTCGCCCTCGTCGAATTCGATGGCGAAGGGCACTCGCTGCGTACTGCTGCCAGCATTGCGAAGGCCTGGGCGAGTGAGCTGGGTTTCTACGCGACAGTGTGGGGTTTTCACGCTGATGGTGCGGCTGAGATCAGCGTCACCACTCTATGAGCCGCGTGCGTGGAGCGATCAGTGCAATCGTCACTGATCACCGTTCAGCGTTCGCGGTAGTAGCCGGCATTGTCGGCGCAGTGGTGGGACTGGCAGCCGTCATCTTCAACTGGCTGATCGCCGTGTGGATGCGCGCCACCACCGGCGCTGCGGACTATTCGGTAACAGGCGGAGCACCCCACGGGTGGCCGGCGTGGACACACATCCTGATCATTGCCGTCCCCGTCGTGTCAGCACTCATGTATGGGCCGATGATCTGGCGATGGGCCCCCACGGCCAAAGGACACGGCATCCCTGAGGTCATGCTGGCGGTGCGCCGAAGGGGCGGCAAGATTCCTGGCCGCGTCGCGGTGGTCAAGTTGGTCTCCTCCGCCCTGACAATCGGTGGCGGCGGGTCGGCTGGCCGTGAAGGCCCGATCGTTCAGGTCGGTGCGTCCCTGGGGTCCACGATCGCATCGTGGGTGCGTCTTCCCACCACACGCGTCGTGGTGCTCGCGTCCTGCGGTGCTGCCGGCGGTATTGCCGCCACATTCCATGCTCCGCTGGCTGGTGCGATCTTTGCGCTCGAAGTGATTTTGGTGCGCTTTACCGCAGAGACATTCGGCTACGTCGTCATATCGTCTGTCATGGCATCGATCGTTGCCCGCGCACTTCAGGGGTCAGCGCCCCTGGTTGACCTGAACTACAGCGTGGACCTGGCTTCCTTGACTGACATAGGGTGGGCCGCCCTCGTCGGCCTGATTGCCGGCCTGTGCGGGCTGGCCTTTTCCAAATTGTTGTATGCGATGGAAGACTGGCTCGACTGGGGGTGGGAACGTCTCACGGCAGTTATCGCGTTTCCGCAGTGGTCTCGCGCAGCTCTCATGTCAGTCGTGCTGGGCATTGGCCTGTTTTTCTTCCCCGCCATGTACGGTTCGGGCTACCCGATCCAGCTCGAGGCTCTTCATGGCGCACTGCCCATCGCCACGCTGCTTGCGCTGGCTGTGGGTCGCATGATTTTCACGTCCTTCACGATCGGAATGGGCGGTTCGGGCGGCGTGTTCGCTCCGACGCTGTTCATTGGTGCAATGGTCGGCAGCGCGATCGGACATCTGATTGATCCGCTCACTGATTCGTCCATAGCGGTGTTCGGAGTAATCGGCATGGGTGCTGCCTTTGCTGGGGCTGCGCGTGCACCCATGACAGCGGTTCTGATCATCGTGGAGATGACGGACCAGTACTCGCTGATTCTTCCCATGATGCTGGCTGTCGTGATCGCAACAGGATGCTCACGGTTCCTGACACGCTCCACGATCTACACGGAAAAGCTGCGCAGGCGTGGCGATATCCTCGATGATCCCGTGTCCCACACTTTGCTGGGTGCCAACCCGGCCGGGGCGCTCATGCAGCCAGCTCCTGCCACTCTTAACCCATCAGACACCATCATGCGCGCGGTGTCCCGAATGCGCGAAGCGCACGCCCAGGCACTCCCCGTGGTCGATGCGGACGGCGTGGTGTCCGGTGTTGTCAGCGCCCTGGATATTGCCTCCTGGCGTGAAGAAGGGGTCGAGCATGACACCGCGTTGGAAGCTCTGCCGTTGCGACATGTGCACGTGGTTGACACGGATCTGCCGTCCACGGTCATGCGCGTGCTGACATCCAGTGGCGTCGAGGGGATTCCCGTCTTGCATGACGACGGGCAGGGTGCGCCCGCCCACATGGTCGGCTGGATCAGCGGGCGCGACCTGGTTGACCGTATGTATCGCGATCAACGGCGAGCGCTCGACGCACGTATCGAATCCTCTTTCGGTTCGCGGTGGCGTGAGCGTCATCCTCGTCGTCGTAGCTAGCGGGTAGACTGCTCCTATGCCAGCGTGGGCCATTGTGATACCGATCGCGTTCCTCATCGCGTGTATCTGTGCTGCACTCTGGCGTCATCATGTGGCACGTCTGCGTGCAACCACGCTTCCACTCACCCTGTACGCGCCGCTGGAACTGATCGCGTGCTACGGCGCGATGGTGCTGATTGGTGCGTGGGCTCTGTGGCGGGAACTCACCACTCAGTCACGCGTCGCGATCATCGCTGTGGCGCTGGGGTTGAGCGTGCTGGGGCTGGCTCTGCTCATCGTTGAAGTTCCGCGCAGGCTCTATCTGACGCCCGATTACCTCGCTGTGCGATCCGTGCGCGGCACGCGCACAGTTGAGCTGCTTGACATCGTGACGATTTCAATCCGCCCGGCACAGACTTCAACCTGTGTCACTGTGACGGATGTGCATGGTCGGCGCATCACGTGGCATGCAACCGGCATGATGGATGAAACATTCGTCGCATACATGCGCGAACTGGAGCGCCGTATCCGCAATGGCCGCATTCCCCTGCTGCACCCCACCCGACATCGGCCGGTCAATCCGTTGACGGCGCACGCATTGCAAGTCGTTGCCCGTGAAGCCGCTCACGACCCGAAGGTGCGTGAGCTTCTCACTCAGGCTTCAGTGTGCGTGGGCACCGACCCGGACCAGGCGCATATTCTCCTGCGCGATGCGGCCCGTGAGTGTGCGCGCTCGTGGCCGCTCGATTCGGAGCTTGGCGCCACGATCGTCGCACTGTCTCACCGGTATCCGCCCGGACAGTAGAAGCCTCTACTGCTGGGCAAGCTGACGCAACACATACTGCAGAATGCCGCCATTACGGTAGTAGGCAGCCTCTCCAGGCGTGTCAATCCGCACGACCGCATCGAACTCGATGGGGTCCGCACCCTCGCGGGTGGCACTGACATGCACTGTCTTCGGGATCGACCCATCATTGAGCGCGTCAATGCCGGTGATATCGACTACTTCCGTGCCGTCCAGACCCAGGGAATTACGATCTTCGCCCTCAGGGAACTGCAACGGCAGCACGCCCATGCCGATCAGGTTCGAACGGTGGATGCGTTCGAATGATTCGGTGATCACCGCGCGTACGCCCAGCAGCACTGTTCCCTTGGCTGCCCAGTCACGTGAGGAGCCTGATCCGTATTCCTTTCCGCCCAGAACCACCAGTGGCACACCTGCTTCGCTGTAGCTCATCGCCGCATCAAATACCGGCACGGTCGGCGCATCGTCCTTCGTGAAGTCGCGGGTGAATCCGCCCTCCACGCCGGGCACCATTTCGTTTCGGATACGAATATTTGCGAATGTGCCTCGGATCATGACTTCGTGATTACCGCGACGCGACCCGTAGGAGTTGAACTGCGAGCGTTCCACTCCTCGCTCAATCAGGTACTTGCCTGCCGGCGTATCCGGCTTGAAGGAGCCTGCCGGCGAAATGTGATCCGTTGTCACCGAATCGCCTAGCTTGAGCAGCACTCGCGCACCGTGAATATCCTCAACCGTAGCGGTCTCCATAGTCATTCCGTCAAAGTACGGTGGTTTGCGCACGTAGGTGGAATCTTCGTCCCATTCAAACGTGTCACCCTCGGGAGTATCGAGACCCTGCCAGCGGTGGTCACCAGCAAACACGTCCGCATAGTCCTGCTCGAACAGGGAGCGGTCGATACACGAGTTGATTGTGTCATCCACCTCTGCCGCATCAGGCCAGATGTCACGCAGGAACACGTCCTTGCCGTCCTGGTCCTGCCCCAGCGCTTCAGTCTCAAAATCGAAATCCATCGTACCGGCCAGCGCGTAGGCGATGACCAGCGGCGGGGATGCCAGGTAGTTCATCTTAACGTCGGGATTGATGCGACCTTCGAAGTTGCGGTTACCCGACAGCACGGACACAACAGCCAGGTCATTGTCATTGACGGCCTTGCTGATTTCGTCCGGCAGCGGGCCGGAGTTGCCGATACACGTGGTGCACCCATAGCCCACCAGGTTGAACCCGAGTGCGTTGAGGTCCTCCCACAGTCCGGCCTTTTCGAAGTACCCTGTGACGACCTGTGAACCAGGGGCCAGTGAGGTTTTCACCCACGGCTTGGACTGCAGTCCACGCTTGACTGCGTTGCGTGCCAGCAGACCGGCCGCGATCATGACCGCCGGGTTGGACGTGTTGGTACATGAAGTGATTGAGGCGATCGCCACGTCACCGTGATCCAGTTTCGTTTCCGTCCCGTCCGCCAACGTGACATCCACGATGTGGTGCGGTCGGTCGTCGATTGTCGAAGCGATACGCGGTTCGTCATCATCCTCATGGTCGAGGGCGTTCGGATCGACCGGATCTGACGCAGGGAAGGTGGAAGCCAGTGCCTCATCGAGTTCTGAAGCGGAGTGCTGTTCGTGTTCGCTGACATAGTTCGGCAGCGTGGCGCGGAATGATTCCTTGGCGGCGCTCAGTTCGATGCGGTCCTGCGGACGCTTCGGGCCGGCAATGGAAGGCACCACTGTGGACAGGTCGAGTTCCAAATACTCGGAGTATTCTGCCTCGCGCGAGGGATCGTGCCACAGCCCCTGTTCCTTGGCGTACGCTTCGACCAGTTTGAGCGTTTCTTCGCTGCGTCCAGTCAGCCGCAAGTAGTCAACGGTGACGTCATCGATCGGGAAGATCGCGGCGGTTGAGCCGAATTCGGGCGACATGTTGCCGATGGTGGCTCGGTTTGCCAACGGCACAGCGGAGACACCCTGGCCGTAGAATTCAACGAACTTGCCGACCACGCCGTGTTCACGCAGCATCTGCGTGATGGTGAGGACGACGTCCGTCGCGGTCGCGCCGGAGGGGATCTCGCCGGAGAGTTTGAAACCGACGACGCGCGGGATCAGCATGGAAACTGGCTGGCCGAGCATGGCTGCCTCGGCTTCAATACCACCGACACCCCAGCCGAGCACGCCCAGACCGTTGACCATCGTGGTGTGGGAATCGGTGCCGACGCAGGTATCCGGGTAGGCGAGCGTGTCTTCGCCGTCCTGGCGTGTGAACACGGTGCGCGCGAGGTATTCGATGTTGACCTGGTGGACGATACCGGTGCCCGGTGGGACGACGCGGAAGTTTTCAAAGGCTCCCTGTCCCCAGCGCAGGAACTGGTAGCGCTCACGGTTACGTTCGTATTCCTTGTCCTGGTTGGCTTCGAACGCCTCCGGCGTGCCGTACACGTCGATCTGCACGGAGTGGTCAATAACCATTTCCGCTGGCGCCAGCGGATTGATTTTCGAGGGGTCGCCGCCCAGGTCCTCCACTGCTTCACGCATGGTGGCCAGGTCGACGACGCAGGGAACGCCGGTGAAGTCCTGCATGACAACGCGCGCAGGGGTGAATTGGATTTCGGTGCTGGGTTGTGCTTTCGGGTCCCAGCTAGCCAGCGCGTTGATCTGGTCGGCGGTGATGTTGACACCGTCTTCGTTGCGCAGAAGGTTTTCAGCCAGGATCTTCAGTGAGTATGGAAGCCGGTCAAATCCGTCCACCGCATCGAGGCGGTAGATGGTGTACGTCGAATCATCCACTGTGAGCGTGGAGCGTGCATCGAAACTGCCTTGCAAAGCCATGTGATCCCCCTAATGTCTCGATATCAAGATATCAGAGGGCGGGGACGCTGCAAGGAGAACACGAAAATCACGCGCAGAGCACGCAGGAAATCGCAGTGTCGCGCGAAAAACCCGTCTGCGGCCACCGGGCCGAGAAACTCAGTCCTTCTCCAGCGCGGCGATAAATTCGACATGGTGAGTGTGCGGAAATAAGTCCCACTCTTCGAGGGAGGTCAGGCGGTATCCGCCCTCCGTCAAAGTCCGCAGGTCACGGGCACCTGCCGCCGGATCGCATGAAACGAGCACAATTCGCTCCGAACCAAGCGCGGCTACCGTCTGGCATACCTCGTCGCCCGCACCCGAGCGTGGCGGATCCATCACCACGACATCGGCATGTGACTGCAGCTCGTTGGACAGATCGAGGATCCCCTGATGATCAACATCCCCGATGAACGTTTCAACATGTGCCGCTCCCCCGAGGTTCAGCGCGGCATCTTCCACGGCACCGTCGTCACCCTCGAGCGACACGACGCGTCCGAACGCGCCCGCAAGCGAGCGTGTGAATAATCCGGCCCCCGAATACAGTTCCATTGCCGCACTGCCCTGGCCAGCCAGACGGCGTACAGCATCGGACAGGACCTGCGCACCGCGTACATGCGTCTGCCAGAAGCCCGAGGGACGGACGTTGAACGGTTCGGGATCGGGCTCCACGACCCACCGCAACTTTTCGCGGTCCAGTGGCTTGCCCTGCCCGTCGTACGTTCCCGACGGCGTCACCACGGCGATGTCACCGCCCGTTGAGGCGACTGCTCGCACACGATCACGCGGCCCCCACGCGGTCAGCCACCGTGAATCGTTCCCGTCAAACAGGCCGATCTCGCATAGTGCGTCTACGGCCAGCGGCATTGACTCTAATGCAACGACCTGGTTCGACCGGTAGCGCGACATGCCCAGCCTACCGTCCTTGTCAGCCACCAGCTCGATGCGTGTTCGCCTGTGCAGCAGTAAGTCGTCCGGATCCTCATCGCCCGGGCACGCCTGCACGTGGACGCCTCCGATCGAGTCGACGGCTTGTGCCAGGCCCTCTCCCCCGACGCGCCGGATCTGTCCACGCAGCACGTCTTCCTTCCAGGTGCGCTGGGCTGCGGGACGCACATGGCACAGTTCGGCTCCACCGATCTTTTCGCGAGCAGCCTGCGGCCATGCCGGCTCGACACGGTCAGGGCTTGCCTCGAGCACCTCGATTACATTGGCCCATGCAAGGCGCTTGCGGGTGGCACTCACACGTGCCACGACTTTCTCACCGGGCAGCCCATGTCGCACGAAAACGACGCGACCGTCGTCGTCTCGGGCGACGCATGCTCCACCGTGTGCAGGTTCTCCCAGCGTGAGCGTCAATTCTTCGCGATTACGAGGCGGAGTCATGAGGACCTTTCTGACGTGAACGGAACGGGTCGTTAATCAGCTGGCGTTTGATGGGCTGCTCACCCTCCACCTGGCTGTCTTCCCCAAGTTTCCATGGTACAAGAGTGAGGACTACGCCCGGAATCCGCAGCAGTGCCTGACGCAACCTCAGTGCCGTCTGATTGTGCAGCACATTTTCCCACCAGTGCGACACGAGGAACTGCGGCACGTACACAACCACCATTTCGCGAGGTGACCGGCGTCGCTGGGAACGCACGTGCTGGACGATGACCTGCGTGATATCCCGGTAAGGTGCTGACAGAATCGTCAGCGGGATCGGCAGGCCGGAGGCCCGCCACTGCCGGATGATCCGTTCTTCTTCAGCTTGGTCGGCAACCACACTCACCAGTTGCAGTGACGAGGGCGCCGTCGCGCGGGCAGTGGCAATTGCCCGCATCGTCACTCTGCTCATTGACGACACCAGCACTAATGCGTGCACGCGCGACGGAAGTGCGCGCCGAGTCGAGTAGTCCTCCACGCGCAGCTGCGTCGCAACGGTGTCGTAGTGATGGCGAATGGCACGTTGAGTCAGGAACACCAGCCCCATTAGCAGCAATGTGATCCACGCACCGCGGGTAAATTTCGTCACGAGTACGACGATCAGCACCGTTCCCGTCAGCACGAATCCGATCATGTTGACTAGCCGCGAGCGCAGCAGGGAGGCCCGCGAGTCGGCGCGCTGAGGATTGCGCAGTTTCGCATTCCAGTGGCGGATCATGCCCACCTGGCTGAGCGTGAAAGAGATGAACACGCCGACGATGTAGAGCTGGATCAGGTGGGTAACCTGCGCATCAAACGCGATGATCAGGACGATTGCTGCGGCCGACAAGGCAACGATGCCGTTTGAGAATGTCAGCCGGTCTCCACGGCGGTACAGCTGACGCGGCAGGAACGAGTCGCGTGACAGTACCGAGGCCAAGGTTGGAAAACCGTTAAACGCCGTGTTGGCTGCCAGCACCAAAATCAATCCGGTCACAATCGTGATCAGGTAAAACAGGATCGATCCGTGTCCGAATACTGCTGAAGACAACTGGCCGATCACCGGGTCGAGCCTGACATCGCCTGCTGGCGCCCCGTTCAGACTCAGTTGTGTGGCCGGATCCTCCACGATTCTCACGCCGGTCGCCCTCGCCAATACGAGAATTGAAATCAGCATGGTGGCAGCGATCCCGCCGAGCATCGCGAGAGTTGTCGCCGCGTTACGGGACTTGGGGCGCTGGAATGAGGGCACGCCGTTGGAGATCGCTTCGACTCCGGTCAGCGCTGCGCAGCCCGAGGAAAATGCGCGCATCACCAGCAGCGCTCCGCCCAGTCCGACCAGGCCCGATACGTGAGAGGCCTGCGGGACAAGGTCATACATTGCCGAGGGTGCCTGACCGAGGTGGCCTGTGACCAGTTTGACCATGCCGACCGCGATGAGAATACCAATTGAAGCCATGTAAATGTATGTCGGAATAGCGAAAGCTGAACCTGCCTCGCGCATACCGCGCAGATTCAACAGGCACAGCACGATGACAACGGCCACTGCGATCGGCACTTCCTGGCCTGCCAGCTGTGGGATTGCGGCGGTCACGTAGCGCGCCCCTGAGGAGATCGACACCGCCACCGTCAGCACGTAGTCCACCAGCAACGCAGATGCGACGACCAGTCCCCACGACGGTCCGAGGTTCTTGGTCACGACTTCATAGTCTCCGCCGCCTGACGGGTAGGCGTGTACGGTCTGGCGGTAGGACAGCACGACGACCAGCAGCACTACCGCCACTGCCAGCCCCACCCACACGGATTGGGTTACTGCAACTCCTCCGGCGATTGCCAGGGTAAGCAGAACTTCATCTGGCGCGTAAGCGACGGATGAAAGCGCATCAGATGCGAAGATCGGCAATGCGATCCGTTTGGGCAATAACTGGTGCCCCATGGCGTCTGAACGCATGGGTCGCCCAATCAGTACGCGCTTGGCGCGAGAAAAAGCCTCCAACACGATGGTCTAGCCTACTACCCTTTCGACAGGAAAACCGAGTACCTTTGAACCTGTGCATTTCGTAATTATGGGATGTGGCCGGGTCGGCGCGTCGATCGCCTCGACACTTGATGAACAGGGCCATTCAGTTGCCGTCATTGATATGAACGCTCAGGCTTTCAGACGCCTGTCATCCGACTTTTCCGGTCGGCGTGTGACAGGCGTCGGCATGGATCGCGATGCTCTGCGTCAGGCGGGCATCAAGGATGCGTACGCTTTCGCCGCGGTCTCCAATGGCGACAATTCAAACATCATTGCGGCCCGAGTAGCTCGCACGACTTTCCATGTTGAGCGCGTGGTCGCACGCATCTACGACCCCTCGCGAGCCGCGGTGTATGAGCGCTTAGGCATCCCCACGGTAGCAGCGGTTCGCCGCACGTCCGAGGCTGTTCTGCGCTGGATGATGCCGCCAAATGCGCACGTGACCTGGACGCACTCGACCGGCTTGGTGTCGCTCGTGAACGTTATCCCAGACCCGTCGTGGACCTCCGTTCCGCTGCCAGTCGTTGAGGAACTGACCGGCGAGCGACTCGCCTTTGTGTCTCGGTTGGGCGTGATCCAGCCTGCGCGCAACGACCTCGTCGTTCAGGAACATGATGAGCTGATTTTCGCCGTGTCAGGCACAGATTCGCTTGCGCTGCGCAATGTGCTCACCTCTGCACCGAGATTGGAGAACTAGATGAAAATCGTGATTGCCGGTGCTGGCTCAGTGGGACGCTTCGTCGCCCTCGAACTTCTGGATCATGGCCACGAGGTCACCCTGATCGACAACAATCCTGACCAGATGCGTGTGGCAACTGTGGCTGATGCGGACTGGGTGCTGGCCGATGCGTGCTCACCGGACGTCCTCGCCGACGCGGGAGTGCGAGAAACCGATGTCCTGGTTGCCGCAACGGGCGACGACAAGGCGAACCTGGTGATCTCCCTGCTCGCGAAGACCGAGTTCGGCGTGCCGCGCGTGGTGGCCCGTATTAATCACCCGCGCAATGAATGGCTCTTCAACGAGGCGTGGGGTGTTGACGTGCCGGTGTCCACGCCGCGCATCATGACCGCCCTGGTTGAGGAAGCTGTTTCCGAGGGCGCTCCCATCCCGCTGTTTACGTTCAACAAGGCCAATGTTGCAATGTATGCGATTGTCCTTCCGGAGGATTCGCCCCTGGTGGGCGAGCGAATCGGTCAGGTTGACTTCCCTGCAGGAACGGTCCTGGCGGCGTTACTGCGCGACCAGATTCCTGTGAATCCACAACCTGACGACGTGTTCGAATCAGGCGATGAACTGTTGATGCTGGTGCCCGAAAAGCGCGGGAAACACTTGGAGCATTTGGGGACGCTGGTCAATGGCGTTGTGCCGGAGACCGGACAGGCTGATGCTCCAAACACCACAGCTTAATGTGAGGTACATCACTTTCATGGGCTGCTTGTGAGCCTGTGGATGGAACGCAGATGCCCGTGCCCACTGCCACAATAGAACACATGTTCGACATTGCGGTAAGTGCAGGAGATTGTGACACTCGTGAGGCCACGGCTCGTGAGCTGGTCAACGCTGCCCGCGACGCGGATCGTGCGGTGCGTGTGGCGCAGGCTCGGCGTGCCCAGATGGTTGTCCGCGCTGTTCTTGCCGTGAGTGAAGCTGTTGAAGGCGAACAGGACCTGGTGCAGCGAGCCGGTGAGGGCGTGCCTCGAATTGCCGAATTCGCACACCTTGAGCTATCTGCTGCGTTAGGGCTCTCCCCTGCCAAAATGCTCGATGAAATGGGAGCCTTACTTGACCTGAGTTTTAGACTGCCGTGCCTGTGGCAGCAAGTTGTCGCTGCAGAAGTTCCCGTGTGGAAAGCGATGACGGTCGCTGAGCGCACGACGCTGCTCAGTCAGGCTGACTGCCGTCAGATTGACTGCTTCCTCGGGGCTATTGCTGCCTGGTCTCAGGCGCGCATCTGTCGACATGTTGACAACCTCATCGCCCGTATTAATCCCGATGAATTCGACGCGCAATGCGCGCGAGCGCAGTCCACGCGCCGCGTTCAGATCACGCATGAAGAATCCAGTTCCATCGCCTCTGTCGATGCCACACTCAGTGCGACTGACGCGATTGCACTGGACAATACGATCACGCGTTTAGCTGGATTGCTCGCAGATGCTGACGAACTCAACATCGATGAACGACGCTCGCAGGCGTTGGGTATCCTCGCAACGCCGCACTACGCGGCCAGGCTTCTGGACGAAGGATCCGTTTCGCGCTCACTCCAGCCTGCTGCCACTGTGATCGTCCACGTTGATGACTCCCCCGTCGCGCAGATTGACGGGCACGGCAGTGTCGGGCTGAAACAGCTGCGGCAGATGTTTGCTCACACTCGCGTCACGATCCGGCCCGTTCTTGATCCGCGGGCTCTCACGCCGATTGATCGCCATGATCCGTCTGGCGATATGCGACTGGCGCTCCAGACGCGCGAACCCTATGAAGTCTTCCCGTATTCGAATGTTCGCTCGCGAAGCTGCGATATCGACCATACCCAGGCGTTCGATCCAGATGGGCTATCCGGGCAGACGCGCCTTGACAACCTCGGTCCACTCTCGCGAAGCGTTCACCGCGCAAAAACACACGCCCACTGGAGGCTTGAGCAGGTCGCTACGGGGGTTTATAAGTGGCACTCACCTCTGGGGTTCATCTACACCGTTGTCAACGGTCGAACGTTCTTCCACCGACGCGAGTGAGACGAAGGGCCTCAGCGTCATCCACGTAATCCAACATGCCACGGCGAACAGCGGCAATCCAAGTACGAGTTTCGCGACCCCCAGTGCAGCAATCTGGCCTACCCACCACAGTGGCACCTGCACTGCGAAACGAATGAAGAACAGTGCGAACCACACCCACGTGAGCGTGGTGCATACACGGCGCGGCACTGCGCCTTTTTCCCAGAACATGTTCAACACAAGTTCGACCGCAGGAAGCCGGAGCACGATCGACACGAGCAACGCCACACTCAGAACCGCTGCCGTGACGATACCCACGATGAAGAAATCCTGCCCTCGACCGGAGAACACCACCCACACGCACGACAGTGCAACGCCGATGGCACCCGACAGTGCCTGGGTGATCTGCTGGCCGGACACCAGGCGTGCAACGACGAAGAGGCCCGCGAGAATACCGGAGGCGATCAGCGGCCACGTCAGTTCGTGGGTCGCAATATACGTCGTGACAAAAACGATGATCGGAGCGACCGATTCAACGATACCCCGCCAGCCGCCCAACGCCGACCAGACAGAGAATTCCTCGTCCTGAAGCGAATCAACAACTCTCACGAATGTTCTCCAGCCAGCAGGCGGTACAGCGGGTCAGAAATCACGTAGATTCCGTGATCAACACCTACAGTTCCTTCGATTTCCACGTGGTGCCCCACGCGCAGGCCAGGGATCTCACACCGACCCAGCCACCTGATCACGATTGAACCGGTCCCGTCGAACAACGTCGCATCGAGCTGATCAGGACCCTCCTGCGGATACAGCGTCACCGATCTCAGAACACCCGAAATAACCACCTTTTCACGCGGACGCACGTCCTTGATCGGCACAGTGCCTCGCGAACGCTGAGAGCGCTGCTCATCATCGGCCTCAGTCGCTTCAGGGGTCGAAAAATGCCACGCGTCGCTCAATCTATGCCACCACGAGCGCTTCGGGAAAACCTCGCTCGGGTCACTCATTGCGGCACAATCGGCGCTTGAACGGCATTGTCAGGAACATGCATCGGCAGCAGGTCAAGGCGCGCGCGGGGACGGTCATCACGCTCAACCACGAGGCGATCAATCACCTTCTCAATTCCTTCGCCCGCTTCGCTTGACTGAGCTGCAGGCCCCAACACATCAATGCGCGCAAACCAGCGCGGACCCTCACGGCCAATGATGCGCATCCGTGACGTCGCTTTTGAACCATCCGGCAAGGTCACCGGCATGTCAGCCAGCAGCTCGGCGCCATAGCGCGTCTCAGCGTCCTCCACGCTGGCGCCGTTGGATGTCAGCGATTCACGAATCTCTTCGCGCACCTCGTCCCACACTCCACCGGAACGCGGAGCGGCGGCGATTGAAATCTGCAGGCCCGAATTGCCCAGCACGATCAACACGCGCAACACGGTGCGCTTGTCGTCAGCCAGCTGCGTGCGCAGCTGCATGCCCTTGATCGCCGGAATCTTCAGCGCACCCAGGTCGACATACCCTTGGGAGACGTCCACGTCCTCGGCAGTGCGCGGACCTGGCTCATCCCAGATCTCCGCGTCATCACCGGCCTGCCGCTTGTCCTGTGACTCGTCGTGTGCGTGCTGTTCGACCTGCTCTTCATCATCGCGACGTCGACGTTTCAACCAGCCCATAGCTACCCAGCACACTCCGTGCACACAGGCTGACCGTTGTCATCAACATAAGCCAGCTGCGATGCGTGATGGACCAGGAAGCAGCTCGTACACGTGAACTCATCATCCTGGCGAGGAACCACATGCACAGTCAGTTCTTCTTTCGACAGGTCGGCGCCCGGCAGCTCAAAATTCTCCGCCGCCTCGTTTTCGTCCTCGTCTACCTCATTCGAACCGGCGTCCTTGCGGCGAGCCTTCAATTCTTCGATGGAATCTTCCGCCACATCGTCGTCGTTTTTACGTGGGGCATCGTAGTCAGTTGCCACGGTTCCTCCTCCTCGCACAGCCTGCGGGTCAAATCTTGCTCAGCGCAGGGATAGTAACACTCATTGCGCTTCTGCGCATTATGGCGTCCATACTGACACTGTTTTATTCCGATCGTTTACTAGACACGCGCGCCAAGCGCCACCGATCTTCACTCTTCTTTGAGACGATTTCAATCAGGTGTATTCGGGAGGTTTTCATGATCGATCTTGAGCTGCTCGGTGTCGGCAGTGACAATGAATCGCTGATTTTCACCGACGCAGACGGTGAACGTTACCGCGTGGCAGTCACTGACGAATTGCGCGCGTCAGTTCGCCGTGGACGTCCCCGAGTTGAACCCATCCAATCCAGGGCTCTGCGTCCGCGTGACATTCAGGCACTCCTGCGCTCAGGCATGTCAGCATCAGAAATCGCCACTGAATACGATACGGATATCGCGCTGATTGAGCGTTTCGAAGCACCGATCGACGCAGAAAAAGCGTGGGCCATTCAGCGTGCACGCGAATCGCATGTGGGTGGCGAAAAGGATTCACCTCTGATGGGTGACCTCGTTGTCGACCGCTTGGCGGCTCGCGGAGTGGATCCCGAATCAATCATCTGGTCAGCCAGGCGTGAGCAGGACGGCCCGTGGGAAGTCTTCGTGACGTTCATTCAGGGCGCAGCCGAACACGCCGCACATTGGCGCATGGATCATTCCGAATCCAGCGCGGAAGCAATCGATCAGGAAGCCCGGTGGCTCACCGAGAACGCCACTCCATCTTCCCCTGTCTCTGCTGTCTTCACTCCCCTGCATCCCGAAGATGACAGCGAGCCGGCTCCCACGCCGGTCAATGACGAGCTGCTCGACCAGCTCAACGCTCAACGCGGCAAGCGTCAGGAAATTGTGATCGACGGTGAAGGTGACGACACTGAGGATCCAGATGAGCGCGTCCAGCGCGATTCACTGTCAGCGCGCATTTACTCCCTGGCTCGCTCACGCACGCACACGACAGAACCCGAACCGATGGAGACCGGAGTGATCGACCCCCACGATGATGACATCGTGACCGAAACACCCGAAGAAGAGGCACCCTCGACGGCGCCGGGGACCTCCCGGGATCTGTGGAGTTCCGTGATGGCAACGCCCACCGCCGAACAGCCCGACGAGCCGCAAACCTCGGCGCTTCCCGGCATGGAAGACCTTGAGCCTAAGGCTGAAGCACCAAAGAAAAACACGCGTCGCCGCTCGGTACCCAGTTGGGATGAGATCGTTTTCGGCTCAAAATCCTAAGCGAGGCGCACGACCGGCACCATCATTTCAGCCTCGGTCATTGACCCATGCACCCCGATCAGCGCCATTGCGCCCTCACTTTGCACACGAGAATCCACGATGCCGTACCCGCCGCGCGACATCACCATCGCATCACCGACAACCTGCACGCCTGGCCCCTCACCTATCACGCCTGGTAACGCGTCCGCCGGCACGATCCAGGCACGCTCACCCAGATACTCCTCCCACCGGGCGAGGACTTCCGCGGCTCGACCCGGCTGCGCGTGCAGGTGAACCGAGCGTGTTTCACCCGCGATCAGCTCGACCCCCTCGCGCAATTCAGGCGTGTGCGCCACGTCGATCAGATCATCGGGGTGCACATCCACCATTCCGTGATCAGCGGTGAGCATCACGGCGATTCGATCGGCCGAACGCATATGAGAAATGCGCGTCAGCAGATGCCCGATACCCGCATCGAACTCTTCAAGCGCGCGGCGCCACTGCTCGGAATTGACGCCATGCCTGTGGCCCTCGTGGTCGATATCTGACCAGTAGAAATAGACGATGTGGGTGCCTGCCTGCAGTTCGCACATTGCAGCGTCAATGCGCTCCTGCATCGATACCGCGCCCACATGACGCGCCCCGCGCAACGCGGCCAGAGTCAAACCTGAGCCGGCAAAGCTCGGAGGTGAAATCACAGCTGAGGACACTGAGCGATCTGCCAGGCGCTCGAAATGGGTGGGTACTTCCTGCCAGACTGTCGGATCCGGTCCGTTCTCGAAGGCCAGCAGATTCATTGCCCTGCCCCGATACGCCACCGAGTATCCCACCATACGCGTGGCGCCAGGGAGCGCTCCCGTCGCGAATGAGGTGATCGCTGCGGCTGTTGTCGAGGGAACAGTGGTGAAAGCCTGCTCGATCTCATCGCGGTATCCGCGCAGCACGCTCGCATGGCCGAAGTGATCCGCCAGCGGCACCGCCCCCAGACCATCAGCCAGGATCACCACCATCTGCTCATACGACCGTCCCACACCGTCGATCCACCGGCCCAAGACGTCAGTGATGCGCAGATCGCTCGGACCAGGCAGGTGCGGGTCGCCCTCGTTAATGCGCATGATTCTCCTTGATGACCTGGAGTGTCGCGTCGACGAATCGTTCAGCATTGGCGAGGGCGGCCTCGCCATCAGCGGCGGCCGAAAAACGCATCGAGAAATCCTCCGGGAAGGTGTGGACGGTGAAGCCGTGGTCAGCGGTGCACTGCGGGTCATCGCACTGGTTGAGCTCCACTTCACCGCGACGCTGACTGCCGCAGTTGATCGCCATGGTCAGCTCGCTCAGCTGACTGCCGCCATCATGGATCGCGTCGGTTACAACCTCAGTGAGTGAAGCTCCGTGGATGCGAGTGGTCGGGGTGATGATCGTGTTCGTCATGGCGCCACCCCGGTCCAGTTCGTCAACGTGGATCTGGATCAACGTGGTCGGTGTCAGAACGGCAACCGTGAGGTGGCGGAACATGCTGGAACGGTCAAACGCCGCCTCCAGCTGAGACACCATAGCCAGCGGTTCTTCGTCGCCGAGAACGCGATCCAAGGCGCGTATCACGAGGGACGGATAGAAGCCGTGCTGCCGGATTGAAGCGTGTGTGTCCATTCTCCAATTGTGCCTTGTTGCGGCGTGGGAAGCGTCTTTCCACAGGTGGTTCGCGGCACAATGCGAACATGCGACGCACGACCACGCCTCGTTTGGAGGACTTTGAAGAATCCATCTCTGAGATTGATGTCTCCGAAGAAATGCGGGGGTCGTTCCTCGAATACGCGTACTCGGTGATCTATGCGCGCGCACTGCCTGATGCCCGTGACGGACTCAAGCCCGTCCAGCGACGCATTCTGTACCAGATGGAACAGATGGGACTGCGGCCCGACAAGGGCCATGTCAAGTCTCAGCGCGTTGTGGGTGAAGTGATGGGTAAGCTCCACCCGCACGGAGATTCCGCTATCTACGACGCGCTGGTGCGTCTGGCGCAGTCGTTCAACCTGCGGGTTCCCCTCGTCGATGGTCACGGTAACTTCGGTTCACTCGATGACGGGCCGGCAGCCCCTCGATACACCGAAGCACGCCTGGCTCCTGCCGCGCTGGATCTGACGGCAGGCCTGGACGAGGACACCGTTGACTTCGTTCCCAACTATGACAACCAGTTCATGCAGCCGGACGTATTGCCCGCCGGTTTCCCACAGCTGCTTGTCAATGGCTCGTCCGGCATTGCCGTCGGCATGGCGACCAACATTGCACCGCACAATCTGGGTGAAGCTATTGCCGCGTGCATCTACCTGCTCGACAATCCGGATGCCACCGTCGATGACCTGATGCGCTACGTGCCCGGACCGGACTTGCCTGAAGGCGGCGTCATCGTAGGGTTGGACGGAATCCGCGAAGCCTACGAGACCGGTCGCGGATCTTTTAAGACCCGCGCGAAAGTGTCGATTGAACGTGTCACTGCCCGCAAGCGCGGACTGGTGATCACGGAGCTGCCCTACATGGTCGGCCCTGAACGCGTCATGGAGAAAATCAAGGACAGCGTTTCCTCTGGCAAACTCAAGGGAATTTCCGCGG
This sequence comes from Actinomyces sp. HMSC065F12, assembly GCF_001814535.1. NCBI lineage: Bacteria > Bacillati > Actinomycetota > Actinomycetes > Actinomycetales > Actinomycetaceae > Actinomyces > Actinomyces sp. HMSC065F12. The sequence continues at coordinate 70,097 of NZ_KV816983.1, read as the reverse complement.
TTCAAAACCTCACGGATCGCCACCACGGCTTGCGTCTGGTCGTTGAAATCAAAAATGGTTTCAACCCCGAGGCCGTCCTCATGCAACTGTACAAGCGCACGCCCTTGGAAGAATCGTTCGCTGTCAACGCCGTCGCACTGGTTCACGGGCAGCCGCAGACAATGTCGCTCAAGGCAATGCTGCAGGTCTTTATCGACCATCGCATCGAGGTCACCACGCGTCGCAGCCGCTTCCGCGTGGGCAAATGGCAAGAGCGCCTGCACCTGGTTGAAGGCCTGCTGATCGCGATCGCCGATATTGATGACGTTATCGCCATTATCCGTTCATCCGACGACGTCGACTCAGCGCGCCAGCGCCTCATGATGGCCTTTGATCTGAGTGAAGCGCAGGCCAATTACATTCTGGAATTGCGCCTGCGACGCCTGACGAAATTCTCGCGCATCGAACTGGAAGCTGAGCGGGATGACTTGCGCGCGAAAATCGCTGAACTCGAAGAAGTCCTCGGCTCCGATGAGCTGCTGCGCGACATGGTCAAATCAGATCTGCAGGAAGTGTCCGCCCGCCTGAGCACTCCTCGGCGCACATTACTGCTCGCATCGGCCGGCGAGGGCGACACCGTTTTGGCCGCATCTGCTCCGCAGAGTGGATCATCATCTGCCCCTGCTCTTGAGATACCGGACGAGCCGTGCGTGGTGGTGCTGACGGCAACTGGCGGACTGGCCCGGGTGGAGGGCGGTGACGTGCTCGAACGCGGCGCGCGTGCCAGTTTCGATGGCTGGAAGATGCAGATCCCGACGACTACCCGCTCGCAGGTGGCCGTGGTGATGAGCGATGGTGTTGCGCACCGCATCGATGTCGTGGACTTGCCTGGACTGCCGCGCTTTGACACCGGCTTGTCCTTCGCTGCGGCAACACCTGCCGGACTGCTTGTGCACTCTGAGGAAACGCCCGTTGGGTTGATCGATCCGACCGGCGACGCAATCATGGCGATGGGCACGGCGCACGGCGTGGTCAAGCGTCTGCGCCCTGACGTGCTGCAACGCGATTCGTGGGAGGTTATTTCGCTGGACGAGGGCGACCACCTGGTTGGCTTCGATGTGTGCGACGACTCAGACGAAATCGCATTCGTCACCTCAGATGCTCACTTGCTGCGCATCGATGCGTCGAAGGTACGTCCGCAGGGACGAACCGGCGGTGGTGTTGCTGGCATCAAGCTGGCAGCAGATGCCGAGGTGATCGGCTTATGGGTCGTTGCTGATCCGAGTGAAGCGTGCGTGGTCACGGTTGCGGGAGCTGAAGGCGCACTGCCCGGCACCGGTCAGACAACCGTCAAAGTCAGCCCCTTTGAGGTCTTCCCGATGAAGGGCCGCGGCACGCAAGGCGTTCGCGCGCACCGTTTCCTGCGTGGAGAAGCACGCCTGGACACTGCGTGGGTCGGGCCTCGCCCGCCTCGGGCAGCTTCAGCGAACGGTCAGCCCACGGACCTGCCCGAGCTTGATGAGCGTCGCGACGGCTCCGGCCAGCCCATCAAGCACGCGATAGCAACAATCGGTTAGACATCCAAGGCGTACAGCCGAGATTCGCCCACCACGTGAAAACCAAGCCCGTCGTAGACGGCCAGTGCTCCTGAGTGGTTAGCCGATCCCAGTCCGGCTCCCGTCTTATCCATGTCGTCGTCTTTTTGCGCACGCATGGAGGCAATGATCAACGCCTCGACAACGCCGGCATTACGCCACTTTTCGAGCACGCCCATCTGGTCGATGTACCCTTCTGACCATCCCAGTGCCGCCCAGTCCTGTTCGTAGCGCGAGGCCAACAGGAAACCCGCCACCTGCGGGCGGTCACCTGAACGGTCGAGGGCGACAAACGACCACTGCGGCGCGAACGCGGTGCGCCCCATCAGCCACTGCTCCATTGACTGAGGGGGCCTCCCCCATTCCTGGTCAGCCAGACGGTTAGCGGCACGGCGAACCGGGTCCTCCCACATGTCATCCCACGGTGCGACCTGCAGGTAGGCGTTCAACTCCGGCATCTGCGGCACTGATTCCAAATCTGCGCGCAGTTCAAAATACGTGTTCGACCAGTGGTAGTCGAGTTCACGCAGGTGTTCCTCGAGTTCCTCGTGCCCCATATCCACGTGCGTCACGATACGACCGATGACATCACTGTCAGGCGTGTCCATGCCGGTTTCGACGTGCGGAACATGAACTCCCACGGGTTCATCGTCCGGTAATTCCTTGCGCTCCGCGAGGACACGGAGTATCTCGGTCGAGGTGCGGGTTTGCCATTCGATGAGCGAGCGGCCAATGCCTCGGCGGCGAAAATCCGGGTGAACGCCGCCCTGGCACACGCACTCAGGCACACCCACGAAACGCGTGGTGATAATCGAGAATGCGACATACGTGCCTGTCTCATTGAGCTCGCCAATGACGCCACGCCACTTGGACATGTTGGACAGCAACTCGACAATTTCGTCGAGGCTTGTGCGGTATGGAGGATCGTCGACACGCTCAATGCATGCAATCAGATCGGCCAGTGCGACAGCATGATCAGGCGTGAGAGCTCTCCATGTCACGATGTCCGAGTCGCGCTCAACCACTGCTGCCTCCTTCTGATCTAGTGCTCAATCGCATACACAACTTCCGCTCGCTCGTCCACGAACCCGTAATGCTCGTAGATCTCGTGAGCATGTGACGCGTTGTGTGTGTCCACATCCAGACCGAAACGCGTCATCCCCGCGCGGGACGCCGCCACGATCGCGGTGCGCAGGAGCAAGCCCGCCAAACCGTGCCCGCGGTGATCCGGGTTGACCCCTAACAGTGTCGCATACGCTTCCTTGCGTCCCTCCAGGACCCATCTCAGATCAGGCCTGCCAACAGTCAGATAGCCTGCAAGTTCACCGGAAGGGGAAAGCGCCAGGCATGACCATGACGGAACCAGTTCATCCATTGCCTCGTTCCACCACTGCTCGCGAAAATGCGGCCAGAAGTGAGCGGTAAAGACATCCATGTGGAGCGCTTTGACCTGTTCGGTCGGCACCGAGCCCCACGGAACAATCGTGTAGCCGTCGCGCGGGGTGGGCAGCTGCTCGGAGCCTTCAAGCTCGCGGTACATAAGCTGGAATGTGCGGCAGGCGTAATAGCCTGCGGCGATGTAGAGCCTACGGCGATCCGTCATATGCGAATCGACACCGTTGGCGATGTAGGCGGGCGCATCCGAATCGGCCCCGAAGTGTTCGACCAGCATCTGGCGGGCACGTGCGTCCTGCCAGTACAACAGTGAGCGGCCGATGCCTCGCCCTCGCCAATGCGGATGAACGAACGCGTTGACGATGGCTGTGGCCACGCCGTCGAGGTTACCCATGACACGAACAGATGCAATGGCAACAATCGTGCGCTGCGCATCCAATCCGACGATGACGTCCAGCCAGTCGGTTTCCGTGCAGCCGGCGATCATATCCGCAACGTCGCGAAGCGACGTGCGGTGGATGGCATGGTCATGATCTTCGATTTCGAGGATCAGTCGGTACACGGCGGGACCGTCCTGAGGAAGAATCGAACGCCATCGAAGTCCCAGGTGAGGACCCGGGTAAGAAGCCTGTGCAGGTGGACAGACTCGATCAGCCAAACCAGTCATATCTCTACTTTACCGAGACTTCAGTCCTATTCAGAATCGGATGAGCTGGCTCACGCGTCAATTCGCTCACGATCAACCTGATGTGCACCCTCGACGATGAAGTCACGCCGCGGGGCGACCACCGACCCCATGAGCAATTCGAACACGTCCTCAGCTTCACGCAATGCCTCTTCGTCGGCCAGCGTGACACGTCGAAGAGAACGGTGACGCGGATCCATCGTGGTTTCAGCCAACTGGTCAGCATCCATCTCGCCCAGGCCCTTGTAACGCTGAATAGGTTCCTTCCATGTGCGCCGTACTTTCCTGAGCTCACGCAGTGTGCTGTGCAGTTCCTCTTCGGAATAGGTGTACACGTAATCTCGTGGCTTCTTGCCGTGTGCGGGCAGCTCGATGCGATGCAGCGGCGGCACGGCCGCGTACACTCGCCCGCTTTCCACCATCGGACGCATGTAGCGGAAAAAGAGCGTCAGGAGCAGCGTGCGGATGTGCGCGCCATCGACGTCCGCATCCGTCATGAGGATGACTTTGCCGTACCGTGCCTGGTCAATGTCGAATGTGCGGCCGGAGCCAGCACCGATGACCTGGATAATGTTCGCGCATTCAGCATTGGAGAGCATCTCAGCAGTCGATGCTTTCTGCGTGTTGAGGATCTTGCCACGAATGGGGAACAGTGCCTGGAAGCGTGAATCTCGCGCCGCTTTCGCGGTGCCCAGTGCCGAGTCGCCCTCGACGATGAACAGTTCGCAGTGCTCGACATCTTCGGAGCGGCAGTCTGCCAGCTTGGCAGGCAGGGACGATGTTTCAAGAGCGTTCTTGCGCCGCGAAATTTCCTTGTGAACACGCGCCGACACACGCGCCTTCATCTCACCCACGACTTTCTCAGCCAGAGCCTGCACCTGTTGCTTCACGTCGCGCTTACTGGATTTCAACGTGGATTCCAGAGCGTCGGTCACCACGCGGTTGACGACGGTGCGGATCTGCGGAGTACCCAAAACTTCCTTGGTCTGGCCTTCAAATTGCGGCTCGGGGAATCGCACAGTCACCACAGCGGTCAGCCCCGCCATGACATCGTCCTTCTCCAGGCGACCGTCCTTGGCCGTCACTTTCAGGCGGCGCGCGTTCTTCTCAACGTGGGCGCGCATCACTTTCAACAGTGCCTGGTCGAAACCGGCCAGATGAGTGCCGCCTTTCGGTGTGGCAATAATGTTGACGAAAGACTGCACCTGAGTGTCGTAGCCAATTCCCCACCTCAATGCGCAATCCACCTGGCAGGTGCGCTCCACTTCGACAGGTGCGAGGTGTCCGGTGTCAGGATCGAGTTGCTGGACGGTTTCGTTATAGGTTCCCTCGCCGGTGACATGCCACGTTGCGGTGACAGGCCCGTCGGTGGAAAGCCAGTCAACGAAGTCAACGACGCCGCCGTCAAAACGGAATTCTTCGTGCAGCGGTTCGCCGTCCTCGTTAGTGGTGCGCTCATCCCAGCAGGCGATCGTCAGGCCGGGAACGAGGAACGCGGTCTGGCGTGCACGGGCAACCAGGTTGTCCCACGAAAAGCCTTCAGAGGAAGGAAAGATCTGAAAATCTGCCCAGAAACGCACGCGCGTGCCTGTCACACCGCGCTTGACTTTACCGACAGTTTGCAGGCGCGAGGATTGCGTATAGGGGCTGAACGGTGAGTTCGGGGTGCGCTGGCGCGAATCATCAAACTCCCCTGGTTCGCCGCGTCTGAAGCACATCTGATAGGTCTTCGAGGAGCGGTCGACCTGCACATCCATACGTGCGGATAAGGCGTTGACGACAGATGCGCCCACGCCGTGCAAACCGCCGGACGAGGCGTAGGAGCCGCCGCCGAACTTACCGCCTGCGTGCAGCTTCGTGTACACCACTTCCACGCCGGACAAGCCAACTGATGGAACCGTGTCGACAGGGACGCCTCGACCATTGTCGTGGACAGATGCGGAATGATCCGGGTGCAAGCGCACTTCGATGCGGTCACAGTACCCTTCAAGCGCTTCATCGACTGCGTTATCGATGATTTCCCACAGGCAGTGCATCAACCCCCTGTGATCGGTGGATCCGATATACATGCCGGGGCGTTTGCGCACAGCTTCCAGCCCCTCCAGGACTGACAGGTGCCGTGCGGAATAGGTTGAAGCGTCTGAACTCACCACCCTATTTTAGGGTGCAACACCGCAAGCTCCTGGATTACACCGCCGAGATTGTGCCACTGGCGAAAGAAGATGCACGGCGAGCGACCGGTGTGCTGTGATGGAACCATGAACGCAGCGACACTGACACGACCAGACACGACGGAACCGACATTGCGCGCAGTAGACCGATGCGACGCATGCGGCGCCCGTGCATGGGTGCGCGTCACTATGGCCTCAGGGCCACTCCTGTTCTGCGCACACCACGCTCGCCTTCACATGGACGCCCTGCGGGATTCCGCACTGCGCATCGACGACGAGCGCCACCTGATGGATCAGTCCAAGTAATCGCGCAGAACCTGCGACCGTGACGGGTGGCGCAACTTCGACATCGTCTTGGATTCGATCTGACGGATACGTTCACGCGTCACGCCGTACACCTTACCGATTTCGTCCAGAGTCTTCGGCTGGCCGTCACCCAGTCCGAAGCGCATCGACACGACGCCAGCTTCACGCTCCGACAACGTATCGAGGACGCGGTGGAGCTGTTCCTGCAGCAGCGTGAAGGAAACGGCATCGGCTGGAACGACCGCTTCGGAGTCTTCAATGAGGTCTCCAAATTCTGAGTCGCCATCTTCACCCAGAGGTGTGTGCAGTGAAATCGGCTCACGACCGTACTTCTGAACCTCGACAACCTTCTCCGGCGTCATATCCAGCTCTTTGGCCAATTCTTCCGGGGTAGGTTCGCGGCCCAGATCCTGCAGCATCTGACGCTGAACGCGGGCCAGCTTGTTGATGACTTCCACCATGTGAACCGGGATGCGGATCGTGCGCGCCTGGTCAGCCATCGCTCGGGTGATAGCCTGACGGATCCACCACGTGGCATACGTGGAGAACTTATAGCCCTTCGTGTAATCGAACTTCTCGACCGCACGGATCAGACCGAGGTTTCCTTCCTGGATCAGATCCAGGAACTGCATCCCACGGCCCGTGTATCGCTTGGCCAGTGAGACCACCAGACGCAAATTAGCTTCCAGCAGGTGGTTCTTGGCGTTCTGGCCGTCCTGTGCAATGAAGTGGAGCTCACGACGCGCCTTCGACGTCATCGTGTCCGACTCGTTCTTGAGCTTGTATTCGGCGTACAGGCCGGCTTCAATGCGCCGCGCCAGGTCCACCTCCTGCTCCGCGTTCAGCAGGGAGACTTTACCGATCTGCTTGAGGTAGTCCTTGACCGGATCGGCAGTAGCGCCTGCCACGGTGACTTTCTGGACAGGCTCATCGGTCTCATCAGAGTCGGATACGACAAACCCGCCGCGCGTATGGATGCCCTGAGAGGTGCGCTCCCGCAGATCCGCAGCAGCCCCTTTCGCGTCGTCCTCGTCCTCCTCTTCAGGCTCATTGTCTGATTCGGATGAATCGTCCGAATCATCATCCGCCTCATCGACGTCGATTTCTTCCTCGTTGCTCAGATCAATGTTCGAGTCATCAATGTCGTCATCTTCAGGCATCTCTTCTTCTTCGTCGTGCGCCTGAACCGATTTCCTGGGCTTCTCATTGGTCTTCTTGATGGCGGTGCGCTTCGACGTTGTGGACTTCCTGGCAGCGCTCTTACGGGTCGTCGTCTTCTTCGCAGTCGCGGGCTTCTTAGTCGTCTTCTTCGCAGTCGCGGGCTTTTTAGCGGTCGCTGACTTCTTAGCAGTTGTCGTCTTTTTGGCAGTTGTGCTCTTTTTTTTCTTTGCGGTCGACTTCGACTGAGGCGCGGCCTTCTTCGAGTCGCTTGACGCGGCCGTTTCGGCCGTTGCCTTCTTGGGGCGGGTTGCGCTCACGCTGATTCCCTTCCTCAGATCTGCTTCATACACTGGTGTGAAAGAACCTGAACCATTATAATCCGTCCCCGACAAAACGCCCGTTGGAAACAATAATCACCGGTGTGTAGTGGTCGTTACCACTGGGCACGGGGCATCCAGCAAGATGCGCGAGGCATTCGGGCCGACCGTGGTGCGCCCGGACCCGCCCGGCCGAAGCCCCAGCACAATCAAGTCGGCCGAAATTTCCTCTGCCGCATCCAAGACCGCGTCGGCTACTTCCTGCTCATGCTGCGTGTGGCGGATTTCAAAGGGAATGTCGGCATGGCGCAGATGCGACCACAACAGCTCCTCGGCATCTTCAGCGGTGCGGGCGTCATCTTCACTTTCTCGACGTGCCAACACCACGACCACAGATGTACGCCTGACATCAGCGAGCCTCAACGCTTCCTGCAAAGCTGCTTCCGATTCACGGTTACCGTGATAGCTCAACACAATTGCCATATCGGTCAATCCTTTGTTCCAGCGGATGTTTGTATCTTAGAAGCACTTCATTCGATACGCTTGGCGCATGGAGAATCTCACAGTAGGCGACATGGTGGAGCGCATTGGAGACCACACCCAAGCCGCGCTCACCGACCTGATCAACACCCTCGGCCCCACCCAGGAGCCGGCTGACGCCCTCGTTACTGCCGCACGTGACGCCATCGCAGGTGGGAAGCGTTTGCGTGGCCTGTGGGTCATGTTGGGGTATGCGCTCGCCACTGGTCGCGCGTGGGGTGACTGTGATGATTCGATTGCGCGCCTGGCAGGTGCCGCCGAGCTCTACCAAGCGTCCGCACTGGCTCACGACGATCTGATCGACCATGCGCAGACTCGACGAGGGCGCCCCACCGCTCACGTTGTTTTCGCGCAGATGCATCGAGACCAGGGGTGGACCGGGGATGCCGGCGAATTTGGAACAGCCGGCGCACTTCTGGTGGGCGATTTCCTGCTCTCGGCCGCTGACTTTACGGCGACACGAGTTGCGAATCCAGCCGTGTTACGCCAGCTCACTCTCATGCATGCTGAAGTCGCCCTCGGCCAGTACCTCGATATTGTCAACGAGCAGCCGGCACTGGACCATTTCGACCTGGACGTCATCATGGAAGTTATCCGCCGCAAGTCAGCGCGCTACTCGGTTGTGCACCCCACGGTCCTCGGATTGCTTGTCGGCGGCCGGGCAGACATGGTCGAGACAGTGCAGCGCGTCATCGAACCGTGGGGCATTGCGTTCCAACTGCGCGACGATGAGCTCGGAGTGTTCGGTGACCCCCAGACCACCGGAAAACCGGCAGGCGGAGACCTGATCGAAGGTAAACGAACGGCACTGCTGGCTTTGACATGGGAGCACGCATCAGCCGAGCAGCGCCATGCGATCGCCACACTGATTGGCAGCCCCGACGGCGTAATCGACCTTCAAGGCATCATCGAGCAAGTCGGGCGGCAGCCCCACGAACAGCTTATTGACACAGTGACGCAGCAGGGGCGCGATGCACTGGCCGCACTTGATGAGCACTCGCGCACACTCCTGAGCGAAATGGAGCCGATGCTGACTACCAGGCGAGCATAGAGGCGATGGCGTTCACCCTGTGCTGACGCCCTTCGAGGAGGGCCTGCATCGGAGTCTGCCCCAGCTCAGCTTCGGGCGTATACAGCCAGGCCACAGCTTCCCGGGGGCTGAAGCCGCCATCAGCCAGCACGGTCAGCGTGCCGGGCAGCGTGTCCAGCGGCTCCCACTTGCCTTCGGACTTGACGATGATCTCGCGCGGAATGGCAGGTTTGCCGTCTTCTCCGGGCACCGTGAACAGGATGCGGTCACGCACCAGTTGCTTGATTCGGCGCGGTTCAATACCCAGCAGTTGTGCAGCAGCGTCCACGCTGATGAGGTCAGTAGGCTCGTTCATGGTCGCTAGCCTAGATGATCGTGCGGCCTTTGGGCGGCGTCTCATCGGGCGCGCCGCAGTCGTATGTAGCCCGCATCCCGTACAATCCAAGACGTGAGTACCAGAAACACAGATGAGAAAGCGTCGTCAGAACCTGACGCGCCATCTTCTGATACCCACGAAACAGTGACTGACCCGCTCATCGGGATGCTCGTCGACCAGCGCTACCGCATCGACCGCAAACTTGCGCGCGGCGGGATGGCAACTGTTTACATCGCGCACGATGAGCGACTGGACCGGCCCATCGCCCTGAAAGTCATGCATCCGCACCTGGCAGAGTCCGCCGACTTCGTCGCCCGCTTCAGACGCGAAGCCCGCGCCGCTGCACGCATCATTCATCCCGGCGTTGTCTCCGTTTTTGACCAGGGCATCGTGCACGGGCAGGGATTCCTCGTCATGGAACTCGTGAGCGGTCCGAATCTACGCACGCTGCTCACCTCGCAGGGCGCCTTCACTCTCTCGCAGGCACTGCGCTACACGCAGGAAATCCTTGATGCTCTGCACGCCGCGCATCGTGTCGGCGTTGTCCACCGCGACATGAAACCGGAAAACGTCCTCATCTCTGAGGACTCGCACGTGCGCGTCACAGACTTCGGCCTGGCACGTGCGGCATCCGAAGTATCGATGTCCACCACTGGTTCCATGCTCGGCACCGTCGCCTACATGGCTCCTGAAATTGCAACCACCGGTCACACCGATGCGCGCACCGACATCTACTCCGTTGGCATGATGCTTTACGAGATGGTCGTGGGCCACGTGCCCTGGGATGGCGCGCCCGCCATGAAAATGGCGTACTCCCATGTCAACGAGGATGTTCCCTCCCCATCTGAAGAGTGTTCGTGGCTTCCTACCGAGATCGATGAACTGGTCGCTACGCTCGCTGCCCGCGACCCGGCAGAACGTCCCCGGGATGCGCGCGACGCACTGGAACTGGTGGCACGGGTGCGCGCCTCCCTGCCGTCCGATCTTGCCGAGCGTCGCGCCGATGTCCAGCCGGTGCAGTCCGGCCAGCCCACGGCACCCATCGAGTTCCACGCGGTCACGACAGCGCTACCTGGCGGCGTCCTCACGCCCTCGTCACAAACCGTCGTCAAAGCATCGGGATCGCTGCCGCGTACCGACCGGCCACACAAGAAGTCGCGTTCGCGTTTGAAAACCGTCATCGCTCTGCTGGCCGTGCTGCTGATCGTCGGATCGGGCGGCGGCTGGTGGTGGTGGAGCCAGTACGGGCCAGGATCCTATCTGACGATGCCGCAAACTGACGGCCGCGCCGTCAAAGCCGTTCAGTCAGAACTCGAAGCTCTGGGATTATCGTCCACGCTCAGTGAAGAATTTTCAGATGACGTCAAGAACGGGTTGATCATTCGATCCGATCCGGCCAGCGGGTCGCAGATCCATAAGGACGGCGAGGTCTCCCTCGTCGTTTCCAAAGGTGTGGATATGCGCGCTGTGCCGCAACTGGTAGGCCTGAGTGCGGACCAGGCTCGTGGGGCACTGACCAACGCCGGATTGGCCGCAGGGACAGTGAGCGAGGAATACTCAGATTCCGTTGCCAAGGGACAGGTGATCTCACAATCAGAGGAGGCTGCCGCACAGGTGCGCCACGACACGGCGGTTGATTTCGTCGTGTCGAAAGGTCGTGAGCCGATCACGGTTCCAGACCTAGCGGGAATGACTGGCGAGGAGGCGCGCGCTGCCGTTGAAGAAGCGGGCCTGGCTGCTGAATCCACATCGCAACATTCGGACGCCGTGCCCGAAGGCCAGATCATTTCTCAGTCAGCTGAGGCCGGATCGACATTGCTGCGCGGTGACACGCTGTCATTTGTTGTCTCGGAAGGTCCCGAACTGGTCGAGGTTCCCGACCTGGTGGGCAAGCAGCTCGATCAGGCTGAAAAGACGCTGCGCGATGCCGGGTTCAAAGTGGAGGTCAACAAGATCCTCGGCGGCATTTTCGGCACCGTGCGCTCCACCGACCCCGGGAGCGGACAGATGATCCCGAAGGGATCGACTGTCACGATCACCGTTGTCTAGCGCAGCAGTTCAGCCACCTGGAACGCCATTTCCAGCGATTGCTGGTGGTTGAGGCGCGGATCAACCAGGGTTTCGTAGCGGTCCTTGAGGGACTGTTCATCCAGATGCTCGGAGCCGCCGATAATTTCAGTGACGTCATCACCGGTGAGCTCCACATGGATGCCGCCGGGAACTGTTCCGGCGGCGTCGTGAACCTCGAAGAACCCGCGTACCTCGTCCATGATCGTTTCGAACTGGCGGGTCTTCAGGCCTGTTGAGGACGTGATCGTGTTACCGTGCATCGGGTCGGTTGTCCAGATCACCGGACGGCCATCAGCTTTCACCGCTTCCACAAGAGGTGGAAGCGCATCGCGAATATGTTTCGACCCCATGCGGGCGATGAACGTCAATCGTCCAGGTTCGCCGTCAGGATTGAGGCGGTCGATCAGTGCAATGGCCTCTTCAGGGGTTGTAGTCGGCCCCAGCTTCACCCCCAGAGGATTGCGCACATGTGAGAGCAGCTCCACGTGCGCGCCTTGCGGGTCTCGCGTGCGCTCCCCCACCCACAGGAAGTGGCCGGACGTGTCGTACAGGTCGCCGGTTCGTGAATCTACGCGCGTCATCGCTGCTTCATATTCGAGCAGCAACGCTTCGTGGGAGGAGAACAGGTCGACCTGTCGCAGCGACTCGAAGTCAGCTCCGGCTGCCTCCATGAACTTCACGGCGCGATGGATCTCCGAGGCCAGAGATTCGTAGCGCGCATACGCCGGGTTGGACGTGAAGCCGCGGTTCCAGTGGTGGACCAAGCGCAGATCAGCGTAGCCACCTTTCGTGAAGGCGCGAATCAGGTTGAACGTGGCGGCAGCATGCTGGTAGGTGCCCAGCAGTCGACCGGGGTCGGGTGTGCGCGCCTCCTCGGTGAATTCAAACGAGTTCACCGCATCGCCGCGATACGACGGCAGGGTCACGTCACCGCGTTTTTCGATATCCGATGAACGAGGCTTGGCGTACTGCCCTGCGATACGGCCAATTTTAATGACCGGCAGCGAGGCTCCATACGTCAGGACAACGGCCATCTGCAGGATCGTCTGGATCTTGAGGCGAAGGTGATCAGCAGTGGATTCTGCGAAGGTTTCCGCGCAGTCACCACCAGTGAGCACAAAAGCTTCGCCGCGTCCGGCAGCGGCCAGTTCGTCACGCAGGTCATCCACCTCGCCAGCAAAGACGAGGGGCGGGCGACTGCGCAGTTCAGCGGTCACCGCGCGCAGCGCGTGTTCATCTGGATAGTGCGGTTGCTGGAGGGAGGGATACTGTCTCCACGTATTCCACCCTCCAGCAACCGGTTCGAGCTCTTCAGGCTGTCGCATACTTACTTCTGCGTCGGCGTCAGTGGCTGTCCGATACGATCCATCAGATCAACGAACCACTGCTGGGAGATATCGAAGGGCTTGCCACCCTTGATGCGCGGGAAGGCGATGGCGCACAGACGATCGTCGTTTTCCTCATCGTGACCGATCACGCCGGATTCGCCGCGCAGTGCGCACTCGACGGCAAGGTCTGTCATCGACTGGATCAGACGCAGGTCGTCCTGGTTTGCGCGAGCTGAACGTGAGAAGTATCCGGACTTTTGTACCATGACCTTCTCAGCTCCCAGTCGGTCAGCAAACTGCTTGGCGAACCACTGTCCGGGGTTGATTTCGTCAAGGCGCACATGACCGAACGGGTCGCGCGCCACTTCTTCGCCACGTTCTTCCATTTCAGCGACGATTTCACGCACGCCGGCACCTTCAGACAGGAAGATATTGACATTGCCCTGCTTGTCCATGATGGCGCGCAGGCGGTCGGCCTCCTCGTCAAGGTCGATTGCCATTTCAGGAACGAAGATCGCGTGGATTGACCAGTGTTCCTTGCTCAGTCCCAGCGACGGCACCCATTCCTGCTGGTCGAGCCACTCGGTGTACTTGCGTGAAGCGGCTGCTGTCAGCCATCCGCAGTTACGGCCCATGACCTCGTGGATGATCAGCATGCGTGGTCCCACTCGGTTCTCACCGATGATGTTCTGTGCGAAGACCGAGGCCTGCTCAGCGGCGGTCCAGGCGCCCAGTGACTGACGGATCGGAACCACGTCGTTGTCGATGGTCTTCGGCAGGCCGACAACCGTCAAGTCGTAGTCGTGATCGTGCAGATACTGTGCCAGATCGGCGGCGGTCGTGTTCGTGTCGTCACCGCCAATGGTGTGCAGAACGTCAACATGGTCCTTGCGCAGCTGCTCGGCCGCAACCTGAAGCGGGTCGTCGCCTTCCTTGACCAGGCCACGCTCGACCAGGTTCTTCGCATTGGTCAACTTGACGCGCGAGTTGCCGATCGGTGAACCGCCGAAACGGTGAAGGATGCCGGCCTTCCTGCGGGCCTCCTCGTCGACGACAACGTAGTTGCCAGTCAGCAGCCCGTGGTAGCCGTGCTGGTACGCGATGATTTCAATGGACGGATCAATATCGGTATAACGCTGGATGAGCCCACCAACAGCCGACGACAGGCACGGGGCAAAACCACCAGCAGTGAGCAAAGCTACTCGACGAACCGACATGGCACAAACACCTTTCAGACGATGAAAACTGAACGTCTCTAGTCTACGGGATCGTCAGATGAATCCTCTGGGCGTTTCGGCACAGACACGTCGGGAGCCTTGCGCCCGCCCGGACCTGTCCGACCGTTCGAGGGCACAGGCCCATCAAAATTCCCCTCCTGCGCGAGCTGCGCTTTCCGGTCGGCTGCGTACATGTCGACGTATTCCTGGCCCGACAGCAGCATGATGTTGTACATGATTTCATCGGTGATAGCGCGCAGAACGTAGCGGTCTCGGTCAAGTCCGCGGTAACGCGAAAAGTCGAGCGGCTCACCAATGACCATTCCGATGTCTTCACGCGAGGGGATCCGCTGCCCAATGGGTTGCGCATCGTGCGTGCCGATCATGGCCACTGGGATGACCGGCGCCCCGGAAATCAGTGTTAAACGGGCCACACCTGTCTTACCGCGGTAAAGACGCCCGTCAGGGCTGCGGGTCCCCTCGGGATATATACCGAACAGTTCCCCTTCCTTCAGGCGGTCCACACCGGCCTGCAGCGCGGCTTCCGACGCTCGCCCACCAGAGCGGTCAACTGGGATCGTGCCGACTGCGCGCATGAACTCCTTGGTAGCCCATCCTTTGAAACCGGTGCCGGTAAAGTAGTCAGCCTTCCCCATGAACACCACTTCGCGGTCAATCATGAGCGGCAGAAACACTGAATCCCACACAGCGTTGTGGTTAGACGCCAAAATCGCGGGCCCCTCGCTGGGGATATTCTCCTCTCCGCGAATCCACGGTTTGTATGCGGTGCGAAGAATCGGACCACCGGCAAATTTCAATGTCTGATAGAAAGCCACGAATCCTCCTGGCATCTGCGATGGGCAATCAACCGACTAGGATCCACTGTATGACGATTTCGACTCATCCGGCTCAAGATGGCCATGGCGAGGTCGACCTTCATCCTCACTCCCCGGTTGCACGCCGTTTGGCTGAAGCTGTTCCCGTTGGAGTCCAGGTTGGCCTCGACCAGCTGGGCACGCCGCTGGATGAGGCAACGTGGATCGTCGTTGACTTAGAGACTACCGGCATCGGGACGCGCAGCGCCATCACAGAAATCGGCGCTGTCAAAGTGCACGGTCGGCGCATCACCGACCAGTTTCACACCCTGGTCAATCCAGACCAGCCCATCCCAGCATCCATCACTGCTCTGACCGGCATCAGCGATGAGTCGGTGGCGCAGTGCCCACTGATAACAGACGTCTATCCACAGTTTCACCAGTGGGCAGATTTTGACGAGCAGCCCATCATTGTCGCCCACAACGCACGTTTCGACGTCGGCTTCCTGCGCCGCGCCGCCAATGCGTGTGACATGACGTGGCCGCGCATCCGCATCGTTGACACCCTGGCTCTGGCACGCCTCGCACTCCCCCGCCCCATGATCAGCAACCACAAGCTGGGAACCCTTGCTGCGCATTTTGGTGTCAGCGACTACGACGCGCATCGCGCACTCGGCGACGTACTGGCGACCGTGCAGGTATTCCACGGTTTGTGCGACCTGGTCAGCAAGTCCGGCGCATCAACAGTGGAGGATCTGGTCACACTCGGGCGCCCCGTTCCCCCACGCACACGTCAAAAATCCACACTCGCTGATTCTCTGCCGCAAACACCGGGCACCTACCGTTTCGTCGATGATGCCGGCGGAACGCTGTACGTCGGCTCTGCCCGCAATATCCGCTCACGCGTACGCACCTACTTCACGGCAACTGAGACGCGCCGGAAGGTCCGACGAATGCTGGCGGTCGCCACCGGCGTGGAGGCTCAGTCCACGTCTACTGAACTTGAGGCACGCGTGGAGGAACTGCGTCTGATCCGCACCCTGTCTCCCCTGTTCAACTCCGCTTCGCGCCGTCAAAAAGCCACGCACTGGGTGGTACGGCGCCACGATCGTTTTGAATGCGTGCCGGTGATTGAATCGCACGAAGCCCTCGACGCCCTCGGACCGTATTCGACGCACGCATCTGCACGTGAGGCGATCGACGCACTCCAACAGGCAGGTGCCGACACGATGGATTGTGACGAGTGCAGCGTCATCGACGCGTTGAATGAGCAGATGAATCAGGCTGCAGGCGATGAGCATTTTGAGCGTGCTGCACGTCTGCGCACCCTGCTCGGAACGTATATTCGCGGCATTGAGCAGCAGAGAATTGTCCGGGCGCTCGGGCTGGCTCGGCGGGCCGTATGGGCGCACCATCGCAGTGAAGGCGGGTGGGAGATCGCGCTGACTTCGTTCGGGCGCCTGGTACGCGTCGCGGTCTCGCCGCCGGGTACGTCACCGTTGCCGTGGGTGGAGATGCTCCATGACGAGGATGTCCCCGCTCGCCCAGACGTGTTTCTTGCGGGAACGACGTGGGAGGAGACGCGAGTGCTGTACCGCGATCTGACCAGGCCGGGAGCACGCCTGATTGAATGGGATGGGGTCGTGCCGCTCGGTTCAACGTGGACGTCACCGCTTCGACGCGACACGCTCATCCGCGCCGTTGGACAGGCCAGACGTCCAGAGACCACAATGAACTAGGAACCTACAGGAGAGGATGACCATGCTGACCGCAATTGTTCTTGTCAACGCTGAGATCGACAAAATTCCCGAGGTTGCACAGGCGCTTGCTGACCTGGATGGCGTCAGTGATGTGTATTCAGTGACCGGTGATATCGACCTGGTCGCCCTCGTCAAGGTCCGCGAGTACGAAGACCTTGCCGAGGTCGTGTCAGATCAGCTGGGAAAGGTCCCGGGTGTCACTCAGATGCGTACGCATATCGCGTTCCGCTCATTCGCATCCCAGGACCTTGAAGAGGCGTTCCACCTAGGCCTTGAGTGAGGCCGTCTTGGAGACCTCGATCCACCGCTTGAGCAGATCAGCTGCCTTACCACTGTCGATCGTCTCGCGCGCCATATCGATACCGGTGCGCATACGGTCGGTCAGTGAGCCGTGGGTCGGGCCGACGCCATCGTGACGTCCGAATGCTGCCAGTCCGGCTGCGACGTTGAGCAGCACGGCGTCACGGATCGGGCTTTCTTCTCCGTCCATGATGCGGTAGACCACTTTCGCGTTCTCATCGGCTTTGCCACCGCGCAGGTCTTCAAGCGTTCCACGCTTCATGCCGAACTCTGCGACGGGATCGATTTCGCTGAAGGTGATTTCACCGTCGTGCACTGCCCAGATCTGAGCAGGCTCAATTGAGCTGAGCTCATCCAGGCCATGATTCTTTCCGCGGAACACAAGAGCCGACTGGCCGCGCTGAGCGAACACTCCTGCCATGAGCGGTGCGTGACTTTCGTTGGCAACACCAATCGCAGATGTTTCAGGCTTGGCAGGGTTGGTCAGCGGACCGAGGATATTGAACGCTGTTGGGAAGCCAAGAGCGCGGCGCACAGTTGCGGCAAAACGCATTGACGGGTGGAACTTGTTGGCGAACAGGAAGGTAATTCCCAGTTCGTCGAACACCTGAGCCACACCGCTGGGCGACAGGTCGATCTTGATTCCCAGTTCTTCGATCACGTCAGCTGATCCGCACGACGAGGTTGACGCGCGGTTACCGTGTTTGACCAGGGGCACTCCAGCAGCGGCGAGGACAATCGCTGACATGGTGGAGATGTTCACCGTATGTGCCCCATCACCGCCCGTGCCGACAATGTCGAGCACATCGGTGGGAACATCGACAGGTTCGGCGTGATCCTGCATGCCGTCAGCCAGACCGCGGATCTCACTGACGTAGGGACCTTTAGCCGATAGTGCCGTCAGGAAAGCAGCGAGTTTCACGTCGCCCAGTTCGCCCGTCATCACACGGTCCATGACCGCATATGTCTGTTCGTAGCTCAGGTCCTCACCGGCAAGGAGGCGTTCAATAATGTCAGTCCACTCCATGCAAATCACTCCTGAAGGAGGCGTGCCAGAGTTTCCTGCAGCACGATGGGATCAATTGGCTCAGGAACGGTGGCCGCTGCACCGGACCATTGCGCCAGCCAGTCATCTTGCTGGCGTGCCGTGATCATAATGATGGGTGGAACATTATCCATGGTGGTCAGCAGGCGTTTGGCGACAGCCATACCGCCTTCTTTTTCGGTCTCACCGTCAAGGATCAACGCCGCAAACTCAGTATCTTTGACTGCTTCAACGGCTCCGAAAGCGGTGGCAGCTTCAACGTATGTGACGGTGGGAGTGTCTCGACCGGGACGCACGCCCGCCCCCGTTATGACTGCTTTTCGGGTATCCACATCATCACTGAAGACAAGGACGTTCACATTCTGTTCGGTCACGATAGCTCCTTAGTCACGGAAGTCGACTTCGAGTCATTCTATCTGTTTACAGGTCAGAGCGATCCAGCCAGATCAAAAATGGCCACGTCGCGCAGCATCTGAACCTCGCCTGACTGTGATTGATCCGAGGTCGGACGCGGATCGGCCATATCGATGACGACCATGAGTCGTGATCCGACTTTGTGACCTTCCAGCTGCACCAGCTTGGCGACCGGTGCAAGGTTCGGGACGTCCCACATCTGCGTCTGTCCTTCATTCTGCACGCCCACCACTGCTTCAACGGCACGCAGGACAGCGTAATTGTCCTTGGTCAGTTCAGGACCTGTTCCCTCGGAAATGAGGTACGTTCCTGGTTCGGGGTTCGCGCCTTCGGCCAGCGTCAGTTTCGGAGCAGTTCCCAAGTCACCTTCCACGGTGACACCGTCGGGCAACGCTGCGTCTGTAGGCGTGGCGCTCTTGAGCTGGTCCACATCGGCGGTGTCGACCGCATTGTGAATATCAACGACAAAGGTCAGAGTTGACTTGGGCGGAATCGAAGCCTGTCCTTGCTCCCCGTATGCCCACTGCCATGGGATGACCAATTCGACCCGGTCCCCCACGTGTTGACCTGTCAGTCCGGCTTTCCATCCGACAATCACGCGATCCAGTGAGAACGCAATGGGCTTCCCGCCTTCTTTGAAGGTGGAGTCAAATTCCGTTCCGTCCCACAGAACACCCTTGTATGCCACCTGCACGGCATCGGTGGGTTGAACTTCGCGGCCGTCACCTTGCACAAGTGTTGTCGCAATGATGGAGTCGACGGGTTCGGATCCGGTGCTCGGGGTAATAACAGGTTCTTCCCCAAAATCACCTTTCACCTCGGGAATCGTCTGCGTGCCTGAGCGGTCAACTTTTGGCTCATCGGAGGGAGCAGGACGGTTCTCATCACCGGATTGGCTTGCTGCCTGGCCTGATTGACCGGACTGTGAGGAGTCGCCGGACGAGCATGCGCTCATCGTTGCGGCCAGAAAGAGGGCAGCGACAACCGCCGTGATTCGCTGAAATTTCACGTACAGGACCTTTGTTTGAGGTGGGAAATGGTTTAGTGGAAGGATTCTCCGCATGCGCAGGTGTTACGCGCATTGGGGTTGTCGATCGTGAATCCCTGGCGTTCGATCGTGTCTGAAAAGTCGATGGAGGCTCCGGCAAGGTAGGGAACGCTCATACGATCGACGACAACTTCGACTCCTTCGAAGTCACGGATGGCATCGCCGTCAAGCAGGCGATCGTCAAAGTAAAGCTGGTAGATCAGACCCGAGCAGCCCCCTGGCTGAACGGCGATGCGCAGACGCAGGTCGTCGCGGCCTTCCTGGTCCAGCAGGCTCTTAACTTTCGCGGCAGCCGCGTCAGTCAAGGTCACTTCGTGGGCCGGGGTTTGTGTCTCAACGTCAGACATGTTGCTCCTCATCATTTCAGTACTCGTAGATCCAGCCTACGACGCTCATGGGCAACGCGCCATGACCGTGTTCATATCGTGGTGTTTTCCACGCCGGGTATCCACGTGCGCGCCATGCGCATTCCAGCAGCTTCAAGCACCTCGTAATCATCCTGTTCGTTCTCAGCGATACAGGTCGGCATGAGTGCTCCAGGATGCGTGTCAATTATCCCGTGGATCCCCCACTGCGCTTTTTCCGGTGCTGACAGTGTCGTCGATTCGCACACGAGGACGACTGGCAACGCATGGCAACCAGCATGGTCGGTCAGAGTGTCGATGAGGGTATCATGCAGCAGTGGGTCGTGCGCGTAGGGCTCAAGGATGACGACCAGATCCGCCTGCTCCATGCGATGGTCAAGATTGAGGGTTCTGGCCAGGGCCTCGCCTGTGGGCACGATGCTCCCACCACACAGGGCGAGCATGCCGGCCGCTCCTCCTGCCGCGCCACTGCCTTCCAGACGTGACACGTCCGTTGTATCCCGATGTGTGGCAAACAGGCGTGTCAGGCGGCTCGATAAACCCAGGTTCTGGTCATGACGAGCCGTCCCGTCTGCGTGTGTCGACAGTACCGAGGTAAAGCCGAGCAAGCTGCGCCTGGTCGAGGCGAGCGCGACCACCTCGCGTAGCCTGCGGTCCGATTGCGCGCAGTGCAATGCCTGTTCCATCTGCTCGTACGTGTCGACAGGCAGCGAGGTGATGGCACTGAGAAATTCGCTTCCCCCGTCTGTGCAGGAGGTATGACCACCTTCGAGCACGGGAGTATCGCCCTGGTCGAGGAGGCGGCGAAGTTCCCGGCCTGCGTCGCGTGTACTCGTCGCGGAATCTGGGACACGAACGATGAGGCGATCGGATGTGACAAACGGGCCGGGTCCGAACACGATCGGCTCACATGCCGCGTCGCGCACACGCTGAATACCCCGCGCGACCGCTTCCAGTGCTGGGAGGGCGCGCGGGGCGAACCAGTGTCCGACGATAAGGACGCGCACTACCTGCGTGCGCGCTTGGCAGTGCGGGCCAGCAGGAGCGCTTCTGCCAGGATCGCGGCCTTCAGGTCGGGGATGCTCTGCGACTCGTTTTCGGAGTGGGCATTCGTGAAGGGGTCTTCCACGCCCGTCACAAGGACCTCTGCTTGCGGGAAGTGCTTCTTGAAGTGGGAGATGAACGGGATTGATCCGCCCACACCCTTATTCACCGCGTCAGTGTCCCACGCGGTGTCCAGCGCCCAGTGCAGATCGCGGGCAGGTTCGGAATCAAGGTCGGCCAGGAATCCCGGTGAGCACTTTTCCACTGAAATGTCGATGGCAGCGCCGAACGGAACATGCGCCTTGAGATGCTCGATCAGCTTGTCTCGAGCCTCGGCCGGGGCCTGGTTGGGGGCCACGCGCATCGACAGGCGGAAACGTGCGTGCGGGGCGATCGTATTGGATGATTCCGCAACAGAGCGAACGTCCATGCCAATAACGTTGATAGATGGCTTTGTCCACACGCGCGCCGCCAGGTCACCCGATCCGGCAAGCGTCACTCCATCAAGGACGCCAGCAGCCTCACGATACTCGTCTTCAGGCCAGTCTATATCGGACGTGTCGGTGGCTTTGAGGCCCTCGACAATCACGTTGCCGTCCTCGTCGTGCAAGGTCGCAATCATGCGCGCAGCGATTGTGACAGCATCCATGATCGGACCGCCGAATGCGCCGGAGTGGACAGCGTGCTCGAGTACGCGCACGTCCACGGTCACCACGGCGTTGCCACGCAGTGACGCAGTCATCGCGGGAATCCCCGGTTTCCAGTTGTCACCGTCAGCAACCACAATGACGTCAGCGTCCAGCTTGTCAGCGTGGGTCGTCAGAAAGTTTTCGAACGAGGGGGAACCAAGCTCCTCTTCACCTTCGATGAAGACACGCACGTTCAGGCCCAGATCATCGGCAAGGGTGCGCAGAGCGCCCAGGTGGACGATCACGCCGGCGCCATCATCGGATGCGCCGCGGCCATAGAGCCTGTCCCCCTTAACGGTGGCGTCGAACGGGTCACCGTCCCAGCGGTCGAGTTCACCAGTGGGCTGAACATCGTGGTGTGCATACAGCAGGACGGTGGGCGCTCCCTCGATGACGGGGGTGTGTCCAACAATGGCTGGCTCACCCTGTCCGCCGAAAGGCGAGTCGGCACGTAGAATCTCAGTCTCCAGGCCAAGATCGTTGAAGAGCTTGCTGACGTGTTCAGCTGATTTCTGCACGTCGTCCTGATGCTCCGGAAGGGAGGAAACTGACGGAATGGATACGAGTGTCTTGAGTTCGTCGAGCAGCTCGTCGAAATGCTGATCGACACGTTCACGCAGCTCCTGGACTGAGGGCGTGAGGTCATCATGAGTAGTGGTAGTCATATCACTGAGTTTAGTAGTTCGGCTTGTGGGTCTCAATCAACTACCCTAAAGGTGTGTTATTCCGTAAGAAATCTTCAGAAGAGTCAACGACAGCCGCTCCCGTCGACGAGCCGACGCATGAAGCGAGCGCAAAGAAGGGCCGTCCGACGCCGACGCGCCGACAGGCTGAGGCGCGCAGGAATCGTCCGCTGGTGCCGGCTGACCGTAAGGAAGCCCGCCGACAGGCCAAAGAGAAGCGTGATGAGCGTTTCCGCCGTGAACAGGAAGCGATGACGACGGGAGACGAGCGCTATATGCCGCCCCAGCATCGT
Organism: Actinomyces sp. HMSC065F12; assembly: GCF_001814535.1. NCBI lineage: Bacteria > Bacillati > Actinomycetota > Actinomycetes > Actinomycetales > Actinomycetaceae > Actinomyces > Actinomyces sp. HMSC065F12. The sequence goes on along the minus strand of NZ_KV816983.1, from coordinate 47,471 downwards.
GGCCCTATCCGTCGTTTCATCCGCGACTACCTGGATGCCCGTTGGTCGATCTGCGAGTTCATGATGCCGGTGATGCTGGTTTTCATCGCATTGTCGCTGGCATTTTCCTTCATCGCACCGGCGCAGCAGACCAACGGTCAGCTCCCCGTCGTCATGATGGTGATGTTCATCTTCTTCTACGGCGCGTTGCTGCTCTGCATTATTGAGGGCGTCATCGTCTGGCAGATCCTCAAACGTCGTATCCGCGAGCGCTTCCCTGACAAGGTGATCCCGCGCGGCTCGTGGTTCTACGCATTTTCACGCATGCTGATGGCACGCCGCTGGCGCTCGCCGGCTCCTCAGGTGGGACGCGGTGAGTTCCCGAAGGGGTCGAAGAAACAGAAAGACTAGTTCAGGGTCAGGGCGCGGTTCATCGCGCCCGGCCACGTCGGCCCTTCGAAGACGAATGCGCTGAATGCTTCAACGAGGTCGGCACCGGCATCCAGCATGGCCTGAGCCTGAGATGCGGTGAAGATCCCGCCCGTGCCGATCAGAAGCTGATGGTCATCCAGGTGCTCAGCAACCAGAGACACCACATCGAGAGCACGCGGGAACAGCGGGGCTCCTGAAACGCCACCTTCTCCCCACTCGTGATTGATCGTCGTATTGGTGGCCACTATCCCGTCCAGTTTCATGTCCCGGCTCATGGAGCACACCTCGATGATGTCGTCATCGCTCAGGTCGGGCGCGATTTTCACCAGCAGCGGCACGTGACGGCGCTGCTGCGCCGCATCGGCTCCCCGTCGCGCAGCCTCCAGGATGGGGCGAAGCTGATCGACAGCCTGCAGGTCCCGCAGTCCCGGAGTGTTGGGTGAGGACACGTTGACGACAATGAAGTCCACCCACGGCGCGACTTTCTGGGCACAGATCTCGTAGTCACGAGGCGCCTGGTCAGGTGGAGTGACCTTGTTCTTTCCGATATTCGCCCCGACGATACAGCGCCTGCCGTGACGGGTGGATCGCAGCTCACGTAGCTGCGCAACAGCCTGGTCGACACCCTCGTTATTGAATCCCATCCGGTTGCGCAGGCCGGCCTGGTCCATGAGGCGCCACAGGCGTGGCTGGTCGTTCCCTGGCTGCGGTCGGGGTGTGATCGTCCCAATCTCGACGAATCCGAATCCCAGTGCGCACATGCCCTCAATGGCGCGTGCGTCTTTGTCCATTCCGGCTGCAAGACCCAGGCGTCCGTGCACGGTGCGCTCACCGATTGTCGGCAGCGAGCGCGTGGGCCACAGCAGCATGGAGCGTGCATGCGGATCCCAGTATCCGATGGTGGCGCGCATCAGTGCGCGGATTAAGCCGTGTCGTCCTGCCCACGCAACGGCGTTAAGGCCTGCATGGTGGGCACGTTCAGGATCAGTGCGGTGGATGACGCTGCGAAAAAGCCATGAGTAGACGGACATGGATCTAGCCTAGCGTCTCTAGTCCCACCATAACCACCACGCCAGACGCCCGACCGGATCATCCAGCAAGATGCGGTCGCATTCGTCGGGTGCCAGACAATGCAGCGCGTATCTGTCGCGCAGATAGGGCCAGGCTCGCGTCACACCGTCCGGTAATGAGTGACGTATCACGAGCGCATCGACACTGACTCGTTCGTCTCGTCGCGGCTGGCGAATGACATAACCGCTCACGTACACCTCCTGAGGGAAAGTGATCGCAGCATCGAGCGCGGCTTCAACCGTCGGCCCTCCATTTTGCGAACACTGCAGGTTTTCTGCACTCAGCAGGCTCCTCAGCTCGCGAGCATCGTCCCCACCAACCATAGTGAAGCGACAATAATCGTGATCATCCAGCTCCATGTAAGGAGCCAAAAGAACTGTGATGCCACTCGTGTCGAGCCACCCTGTAGGCCCATACATTCCCTCTACCTTCGTCTGCTCGGTCAGCATGACGTCCTCCTTCTGTGTCGGTGCGTGCAGTTCACCGCATGAGGATCGACCTGTGCCAGCACGCGCCTGGTCTTTGTGGATTGACGAGGGTACCCACGGTGCGCTGTGGATAAACGATGGAGCATAATGGCGGGTGTGATCATCGATTTAACCGCATGTCAGAGCCTGGAAGACGTGGAAGCAGCCGTACCGGACGGTGCGCTTGCTGACTACACGTACATGACGGACGTCAAGCTGCGTTCGAGCATGGAAGTGGAACGCGGACTGTACATGGCGGAATCACACAATGTGATCATGCGGGCACTTGAGACGGGGCATCACCCGCGCTCATTCCTCATGGCGCCGCGCTGGCTCGAGCAGATGGAGCATCTGCTGGCATCCTCGACAGGCAGTGTTGACGGTGGTGACGTGCCCGTGTATATCGCCTCCGAAGAGGTGCTCGAACACATCACCGGATTTCACCTGCATCGCGGGGCTCTTGCCGCTATGCAGCGTCCCGAGCTGCCGGACGTGTCGGACCTCTTGGCACGTTCGCGCCGGATCGCTGTGCTGGAAGACCTGGTTGATCACACGAATGTCGGTGCAATCTTCCGTTCTGCAGCTGCTCTGGGTGTTGACGCTGTCATCGTCACACCTCGCTGCTGTGATCCGCTGTATCGGCGCTCCGTCCGTGTCTCCATGGGCACGGTCTTTCAGGTGCCGTGGACTCGGCTGGATACCTGGCCAGCCGTTGACGTGCTGCGCGAGGCGGGCTACTGCACGGTCGCCTGCGCACTCAGTGATGACTCACTGAGTCTCGATGAGTTCGTGGCGAACCCTCCGGACAAGAAGGTGGCATTGCTCTTCGGTACTGAAGGCGACGGATTGTCGCGCCGCACCATTGAGCAGACAGATCTGACGGTGCGTATCCCGATGGCCGGCGGAGTGGATTCGCTGAATGTGGCTGCTGCGTCAGCAGTGTTCTTCTGGGCGACCCGCGCACTCAATTAGCTGCGCGATCACCTCAGCACACTGCTCCCATCCTGACACTGGGATCGTCGTGAATCCTGCGGCTTTCACCGGGTAGTCGTTGCCACCCTCATCAAGCCTGTCCCCGACAAACACTATGTCGCTGGCGGCGATACGTGTCGCCTCGACCAGGTGGCGCATGCCGAACGCCTTGTCAACACCCTGTCGGGTGATATCGACGGATGTGGACCCGCCACCGCGTACCGACAGTTCAGGAACGTCGCGGGCGACCCGCTCAGCCAGTGCGGCTTTCTTCGTTCCGTCCGGGTCCCATGCGCGCTTGGCCTCCAGGGGTGCTTCCTGCCCCAGGGCAGAGAAGGTGATCTGCGAGCCTCGATCTTCAATAATGTCTCCCCAGGTGTGGCTTTCCCAAATTCCCAGGTCGTGTGCGTGCCGGGTCAGGGAGTCGATGGCCCGCTGGCGCTCGTCTGCGCTCAGATCCATCGCGTAGATCTGGTGCCACTGCTGGTCACGATACCTGAAGTAGCGGGTTCCACACGTTGGCATCAGGTGCAGGCGTTCAAGCTGCGCATCGTCAGCGTGCAGGTGCGCCAGGACCTGTGTGCGAAATTGACCGATGTGTCCTCCGGAGATGATGCACACGTCGGCAACGTCGAGGAGCGTACACAGGCGCTCGTCCATCAGGGGTGGGAGCGGAGATTTCGAGGGGGCTAACGTATCGTCCAGATCGAAAGCTGCCAGTTTCACTCCACGGACTCCTCAATAGTGTCGTCAACGCCAGGCTGCTTGAGGGTCTTGAGTGCGACGGTCGAGGCGACGAGGCCTCCCCACACGAGCAGGATCGAGATGACCATCAAGATGAGTGCGCTCGCTGTCATTGTTCCAGTCCTTTCGCGCGCGAGTCGAGGGAGTGATGCCACTTGATCACCGTCATGATAACGGCGAAGACGATGATTGCCAGCAGCATTCCCCAGCCGAACATGCCGACAAAGGAGGTAGCATGCCCGTCATATCCGTGCATCACATAGTCGATGAGTGCGCTGATAAGCATGAAGCCCAGGACGATCGGGCTGATCACACCCACGACGAGGTCCCAAAAAGCGGGAACTCGGATCGATGAGACCGAGTTGAGGTGCGCACGCAGTCCCTTCAGGCGCGGACCGGCGAACGCGGAAAGCAGGCACAGCGCCATGGCGGAGGCAACCACGCCGATGTTGTTGACGAAGGTGTCGATGACGTCGAGGACATTCAGCCCCGAGCGCACACCGAACAGTCCCAGCGACAGCACCATCGCAGGCACGCCCATAATCATCGCAGCCTTACGCGGGGTGACTCCGAACTTGTCCTGGATGGAGCCGGAAACAACCTGCAACAGTGACAGCAGCGAGGTGATTCCTGCCAGCGTCAGGGACGTGAAGAACAGGACGCCGAAGATGGGGCCGCCCGGCATCATCGAGATAATCTGCGGGAAGGTCACGAACGACAGGATCGGGCCGGTAAGGCCTTCTAGTTCGTTCACGCCAACCTGTTGAGCATGTGCCATGAAGCCGAGGGCGGCGAATACGCCGATGCCGGCGAGCAGCTCGAAGGATGAGTTGGCAAAACCTGCAACAAGGCCGGTTCCGGTCAGGTTTGACTTGGGCTTGAGATAGGAGGCGTAGGTCGCCATGATGCCGAAGCCCACTGACAGCGAGTAGAAAATCTGTGCAAACGCTGCCAGCCACACATGCGGATTCGTCAGCTGATCCCATTGCGGGGTGAAGAAAGCGTTAAGTCCTTCCATGGCGCCAGGCAGGAACAGTGCGCGCACCACCATCACCACGAACAGGATGACCAGTAACGGCAGGAAAATACGGTTCGCCAGTTCCACGCCCTTGGTCAGTCCGCGTCCCACGATGAACAGGACGAACAGCCAGATCACGGCCAGGGGGACCAACACTGACAGGACGGGTGTCCATGACACTGAATCTGATCCGTCGAGTTGGAGGAACGTTTCGAGGAAGAAGGTCTGCGAGTCATCTCCCCATGCCAGGGTGATGGAGTGCCACGCATAGCTGGCCGCCCAGGCAACCACCGCTGCGTAGTAAATGAAGATGACGAAGCAGACGCCGACCTGAAACCAGCCGAGGAATTCTCCGCCGGCTGTCATGCGGCGCAGCGCCCACGGCGGTGAGCCACGCAGTTTATGACCGATCGCGTAGTCAAGAAAGAGGATCGGGATACCGACGCAGACGAGTGAGACGAGGTACGGCACCAGGAATGCGCCACCACCGTTGGCGTAGGCCACGCCTGGAAAACGCCAGATGTTCCCCAGGCCGATAGCTGAACCAATGGCTGAGATAAGGAACGCTGTTTGACCGGACCACGTTTCGCGACGCGGTTTGGTTTGTTGTGAGCTCATTTTCGTCACTCCATCACTTGCGGGATGAAGCTCACGCTAGAGTATTGTCAGCGCGCGGTGAAGAAGTATCCGCATATCGGATGGTCTCGCGCCAGACGAGAACGAAGGAAGGCCCATGTCGACCCCACACATTGCAGCTGAGCCAGGTGATTTCGCCCCCGCAGTCCTGATGCCGGGTGACCCGAAGCGTGCCCAGCGTATTGCTGAAACAATTTTGGACTCACCACGCCTGGTCACTGATGTGCGCGGCATGCTGGGCTTCACCGGCACTGTTGACGGTCAGCCACTGTCGGTGATGGGATCGGGAATGGGTCAGCCTTCCGCAACGATCTACGTCACCGAACTGATGAAGTTCTTCGACGTTCAGCGCGTGATCCGCGTCGGCACGTGCGGCGGAATCTCACCGAAAGTTCATGTGGGCGACACGATCGTCGCGATCGGTGCACACACGGATTCCGCAATGAATCAGCTGCGCATTCCCGGTGTCAATTTCAGTGCGGTCGCCTCGTTCAACCTGGCGCGAGCCGCCGTCGAGGCCGCAACCGAAGACGACACTGTTCACGTGGGAACGATTATTTCGCGTGACCACTTCTACTTCGCGCCCGACGGTCAGACACAACGCCTGGCGGACTATGGTGTGTTGGGCGTGGATATGGAAGCTGCCGCGATGTATGGCGTGGCGGCAGAGTGCGGCCGAGAGGCACTGACCGTGTTGACGTGTTCGGATCACCTGCTTGACTCGTCGTCGGATATGACGGCGCAGGAACGTGAAACACAGTTTGAGACGACGCTGCGTCTGGCGGTCGCTGCCGCGCTGTCGTGATCTGCCTAGACCAGAGCCGCAAGGTGAAAGAGCCAGGCGATCAGCACAGTCACCGGCAGTGACATGATCGTGGTAATCAGCACAGTGCCCTGCGCGATGTGATTGCCGACGCCTGCCCGCGCTGAGGCGATGAAGGCATTTTGCGCGGTGGGCATCGCGCCCATCACCGTTACTGCCAACAGCGCGTGCCCGTCCATGCCCAGCAGCAGTCCTGCTCCGAACGCGCACGCCGGCTGAACCATGAGTTTGAAGCAGCTGGCGAGTATCACCATGTGCCCGTCCTGGGATCGCACAGTCAGGCGCTGCCCCACCAAGGAAGCGCCAAAACTAATCAGGACCAGCGCCGGCGCGGACTGCCCGATCATCTCGGTCGCGTTGGCGATCAGTGGCGGCACATCCAGGCTCACCGCTGCGCACAGGAATCCGAGGAACGCCGCGATCACCATCGGGTTGGTCACCACGGAGCGCACGATGGTCAAAATCGACAGCGTGATACCCGGCGTACACAGGTCGATGAGGACGAAGAACATCGGGGTGAAGAAGCCCAGCTGAAACACCATGATCGGCACTCCGTGAACCGCTGACCCCAGTACGTAAATCGCGATCGGGATGCCGACGTAGGCCGCGTTGTTCAACGAGGACGACATTGCGCCGACCGTAAGATCGCCAACCGCCGGCCGCATCGTCAGGCGAGCGATCAGAGCGAACACGCTGGCGGTGACGACACCGCTTGCTGCTGCCACGACGAGGGGACGGCCGATGACGACATCAAGATCAGCTGATGCGATCGTGGAGAACAGCAGTGCGGGCGCGGCGATCCAATACACCAGGTCAGTGATGTGTCCAGTAGCATCGGTCTTGAGGATCTTCGTTGCGCGCGCGATCCATCCAACAGCCATAATGACTGCGATGACCGCGATGCCCTCGATTACTTGTCCCACGCGTCTACATTATGGCCACAACCAGGAAAGCGAAAGTCATGTCATGGATTGATCACATGGTGTGGTGGCACGTCTACCCGCTGGGAATGTGCGGCGCCCCCATTCGTCCTCCGTTCGGGGCCGACGCGTCGGCGCACCGGATCACCATGCTGGAAAACTGGCTGGACTACCTGATCGAGCTGGGAGCCAACGGCCTGCTTCTGGGCCCGATCTTCCAGTCAACATCACATGGCTACGACATTCTTGACCACTTCGCAGTTGACCCGCGCCTGGGAGATGAAGCTGACTTTGATCACCTCATTGCCGCGTGCCACGAGCGCGGCATCCGCGTGGCGTGTGACGGTGTTTTTTCTCACGTCAGCTCCCAGCACCCGCTGGTCAGCGAGGTTCTCGCTGCCGGCCCGGACAGTGAGCACGCGGAATTATTCGACATTGACTGGGAGGATCCCGCAGGTCCGACTCCACGCGTCTTCGAGGGGCACGGTGAGCTGGTTCGGCTCAATCACGCCGGTGCACAGGCACGCACATACGCCACCGACGTCATGACCTACTGGCTTGAACGCGGCATCGACGCCTGGCGTCTGGATGCCGCCTACTCTGTGCCGAGCGATTTTTGGCGCGACGTCATCGACCCCGTTCGGGCGCGTTTCCCTGAAGCGTGGCTGATGGGTGAAGTAATCCACGGTGACTACACCGACATGATCGAGCAGTGCCATTTTGATTCACTGACCCAATACGAACTGTGGAAGGCAATCTGGTCGAGTATCTCGGATCGAAATTTCTTTGAGCTGCAGTGGTGCCTCGATCGTCACAACCATTTCCTCGATTCCTTCACCCCACAGACATTCATCGGCAACCACGACGTCACGAGAATTGCCTCGCAGATCGGGAGCCAACATGTCGGCGTCGCTCTCGCCATTGTCATGACTGTCGGCGGGATCCCATCGATCTACTATGGCGACGAACAGGGCTATACCGGAATCAAGACCGAGGAGCTCGGCGGCGACGATCAGGTGCGTCCCTCGTTCCCTGATCTGCCCGACCACCTGTCGAATCTGGGCGAATCAGTGTTCCAGACCCACCAGGCGCTCATTGCGCTGCGTCGCCAGCATCCGTGGCTTGTCCATGCGCGCACGCAGGTGTGCGAGGTAACCAACGAGCAGCTGTCGTACCGCTCCAGCGCGGATGGACACACGATCTGCGTTTTTCTCGACCTGCATGATTCTGACGCGCCGCACGTCACGATCACCGAGCCCGGCGGGCAGATTCTTTTCGCATTCTAATTAAAGCCGAGGACGGCGCGGGCGATGCGGTAGATCGATAGCGGGATGACGCGTCCGGGCGTTCCCGGCAGCGAGATCAGCCGTCCGAGCAGACCTGATCTGACCTGCCGAGTGACCTGCGGGTAGTCTCGGTCAGCTTCCGCCCACAGGCGTTCTTTCTCCTGGACGTGTTCTGGTGTGCCAGAGAGCAACAACATCAGGGAGCACACGATGAAATTGATGCGCAGGTAGTGAATCATATAGCGATACAGGTGTACAGGGACAGTGGATTCGTCAGGGGTGCCGGCAAGCATCCCCGCGTTGACGCGCAGCAGCTGGTCGATACGTGAAATCATGACTTTTTCGTTCACTGACTGGTCATCGCGGCCAATGAAGTAGCGGTACAGATTCGCATCGATGTAGCGCAGCGTTCGCACATGCGGCAAGGGCACGTAGGAATACAGGTAGTCCACGTAGAAGGTATGCTCCGGCAGGATCATCCCGGATTGTCTGACCAGCTCGGTGCGAAAAATGAGCGTGTGCATCATGAGGTACTGGTCGTAGCGGCACGCACGCATGTCATCCCACCCAATGATGCGATCAGCAGGAAGAACGTTGAGGAAGCGGACCGCATGCTTATGAGATTTTCCCTTTTTCTCGTAGACGTAGTTCGCCACGTACATGTCGACGTCGTCGCCGCGGTCCTGGTCTGCGGCCATCTGATCCAACACGCGTGTCAGCGAGCGCCGGTCGAGCCAGTCGTCAGAGTCCACGACTTTCAGGTAACGGCCAGTGGCCTCGCGGATGCCGGTGTTGAGGGCGCCGCCATGCCCTGCGTTAGCCTGGTGGACTGCGCGGATTTCAGGGAATCTGCGCGCCAGTTTGTCGGCAAGCTCGGGAGTCTTGTCACTCGATCCATCGTCGATGATGAGGATTTCGATGGGGTGCGCATAGCCGATCAGGGACTCCACACATCGGCGCAGATAATCTTGCGAGTTATACGCCGGGATGATGACGCTCAGCAGTGGCTGATGAGATATGTCCACATCGGTCATAGTACGTGATCGAGAATGATCTGAGTGGCAGGAACGGCATCTCGCAGCACAGCTTCGTGGCCGTGATCCTCGATCGACGCGTACGTGCCGTGTGGCAGCAGCTGTGCCACGCGCTTCGTCCAGTCGTGCGGACACACCAGGTCGTCTTCTCCGCGCATGACCAGTGTGGGTGTGGGCACCTGCGGGTAGATGCGTTCAACGCGGTGATCCATCATGGCGCGAATCGTTCGGAAGAACCAGACTGGGCCGGCACGCAGATAATTCGCAACACCCACTGCCATCACGTGCAGCCCATCGTCGGCAAAGTCAGTAATCAGATCCCATGCCTGTTGGTGGAGGGTCCGCCTGGCGGGGTTGATGGTCGGAGCAATCAGAACCAGCTGATCGATCAGGTCGGGCCGTTGCTGCGCCACCTCCACTGCGACCTGGGTGCCCATCGAGTGACCAATCACGATCACGTGACGCAGCTTGTTGTCCCGTATGAAAGCGGCAACGAGTTTGCCGTACTGAGCCATCGACGGGGGGCGCTTCGGAGTGGGTGAATCACCAAAGCCTGGCAAGTCAACCGTATAGGCAGTGCCGTGAGGTGCCAGTTCCCTGGCCAGTCCAGCCAGTGCTCGCCTGCCCATCCCCACGCCGTGAATCATGACGAAGACAGGGCGGGAAGGATCCGGCGCATGTTCCTCGACGCGGTTATCACGCATGGCGTAGACCATGCGGATACGACCGCGCTGGTAGGTGCGTACTTCAACGTCCGAGTCTTCCTGAAAGACCGGGTCGCCCGAGGAATCATCGGTTCCGATATACGCCATCGCTTCTCCTTATTTCAGCTGACCATTCTTCCACAGGTATGACACACTGCCTAATACGAAGGAGGTACCGTGGCTCGACTCGTTCTGATTGATCTTGACGGCACGCTGCTCACACGGACGCAGGACGTGCCACCATCTGCTCAAGCTGCCTGCCGCGAGGCACGCGAGGCCGGACATATTCTGGCCATGTGCACCGGCCGATCCACTCCAGAAATCTACCCGTGGCTGTGGGATCTGGGCTTTTCCGCAGTAATCGGCGGATCAGGTGCCTACGTTGAGGTCGATGGTCAGGTGATCCGAGATGAACGCATCGACCGTGCGGACATTGAATCAGTCAACAAGGTGCTGAGCCGCAATGAGTGTTTGTGGGTGTGGCAAAGTTCCGAGGCCATGCATCCGTCTGCCGACTATTTGTCAGTTTTCCCCGGCAAAGATCCCGACTGGGTGCCGTATATGCGCCAGATCGAACCGTACCTGCGCTCCGGGATACCCGATTCGGCCTCGAAATGTGCGTTCCTGGCACCTCGCGCCGGAATATTTGAGGCGATGAGCAGCCAGCTGGATGAGCGTTTCGACATCATCGGTGGATCGGTGGGTACGGCCGATGCGCGCGTCGGTGAAATCCTCAAAGCACAGTGTCACAAACTGACGGGCGCCCATGTGCTGTGTGGTCACCTTGGAATCAGCATCAGTGACGTTGTAGGAATCGGTGACTCCCCCAATGACCGTGAGCTTCTGGCGGGTGTGGGCACGAGTATCGCGATGGGCAATGGAAGCGAAGACGTCAAGGCGATCGCCTCGTGGGTGACCTCCCCCGTTGACGAGGATGGTCTGGCGCGCGCTTTTGAGTACGCCGGATTGATTACGCGGTAGTTCCCGTTTCGGGCAGGTCATGCAGCAGTGTTGACCGGCGGGCAATCTCCGAGGGGCTCTGAATTGGCAGTCCTCGGATTTTGTCGATCACGATGCAGATAGCAGCCAGGATGGCAACTGGCAGGATCCATGACAGTCCTTGACCATACAGCGGCAGCTTCATGATGGCGGGGATCGCCCGACCAATTTCAATGTCGAAGGAACGCAGAAGGTCGTTGAGTGCGAAAACCGCCGCGAGCGCAACCGGCAGGCGATAGGCCCACACCAGGCGGAAACGCAGTGCGGCCTGGATCAGCGTGAGGAAAATCAGCGTAACGGCTACGGGGTAGAGGAGCGCGTTGAGAGGAGCCGCAATGTCGAGGATGACGGTCAGGCCCAGGTTCGCCATCAGTGCGCCGATGATGGTGAAGATGATGCTCCACCCTCGGTAGTCAACAGCAGGGATCAGGGTCGCGAAATAGGAGGCGGTCGAGGTGATCAGGCCAACCGCCGTCGTCAGACATGCCAGAAGGACGATTCCGGAAAACACCCACGATCCTGCTGATCCGAGGGCGACGTGCGAAGCGTAGGCAAGCAGTTCTGCACCGTTGTTGAATTGCTGGCCAACGGAGCGACCCAGATGCCCCAGCCCCAGGTAGACAAGTCCCAGCAGTACTGCCCCGACCACACCTGACATGATGCAGGCGATGACGGAGGGGCGCCCCGCGGGTACTCCACGCGAGTACAGCGACAGCAGGACAACAATCCCGAAGACCAGTGCAGCCAGCGAATCCATCGTCAGGTAGCCCTCCAGGATGCCGGACGTGAAAGGCGAGGACGCGTATTCCTCGCTCGGCGCACTGGGAGCAGCGCTCAGGCGCGCGGATCCCACGATCACCAGGATGACGATCAATGTCAGAAGGGCAGGAGTCAGATACTTGCCCAGCGCGTCGACGATGCCGGCGCGGCGCAGTGACAGCCATAGGCTCAGAGCAAAGAACGCCACGACGAACAGGAGCAGCGCCACTGTGCCCGATATTCCGGTTGGCCCGACAAACCCCATTTCGTACGCAACGTTCGCAGTACGCGGGATCGCGTAGAACGCGCCGATCGACAGGTAGATCAGTGCCGGGAAGATCATCGCGAAAACCTTGCCGGTTCGCTTGGCAATATCTCCCAGCCCGGCGCCAGACACTGCCACCGCAATAATCGCCAGCATCGGCAGAACCACACCGGTTGACAGGAAACCAAGGATCGCCGGCCAGTAGTTCGTTCCAGCCTGCTGTCCCAGTTGTGGAGGGAAGACCAGGTTTCCCGCTCCGAAGAACATGGAGAACAGCATCAACCCCACGACAATGATGGTGGTCGGGATTCCTGCACGCTTCGCAGATGTCACTGGGCGCCTTTCGATCAACTTTCCTGTGCTGCAGACAGTTTAGCGCTCTCTCCAGCTGAGATGTTCACTCCTTCCGGCGCCACGAGGGTATCTGCCACGGTCACGGTCGTGGCATCGATGGTGCCGTACAGGCAGGTCAGTGTGAGGCCTCCCTCGTCGCGCGTCAGCGTGCCCCAACCGGTGCCCGTCATCACGACGAGGCTGCGGCGCGGCTCGCGGGCAATCCTCAGTTCGCCGGTGAACTGGTTCCACGTGATCCCTGTGAGCTCATCGAAGACGCTCCAACCGGACAGCGCGCGCGTGTAGTGGTCACCGCATTCGATTTCGTTGTACGGATTGCGTGTCGTGCCGTCGTAACGCGCCCACAGTCCGTGCAGGACCGCATAGCCTTCGTCGGTGAGCCCTTCGTGCAGGCAGTGTGCCGCCACCTGATATTCGATGCCCGTCCACACTTCGTCGCAGTATCGTGTGGGCACATCGGGTCGCCCACCGGTCGGCCATGAGCACATCAGCAGACCCGTTTCCTTGCCGGTAGCGAATGAGCGGTAGGGGTGCTCGAAGTCGTCAAAACCGGTGCGTAGGTTCAGGCGTACAACATTCTTCAGCGCCGTCACCACGTGGTCGCGTGGCAGCAGGTATCCCAGGTCAAGCTGGTGCGCCCACCATTGGCCGATGAGCTGGTCAGACAGGCACCCGTCCTTCCACTGGAAGTCGTCGCGATCCCCTTCTTCGAGGACCTGGCGGTAGTACTCGCCGGTGAACAGCGCCTCATCGTAGGCACGTGAGGATGCCTCGAAGCGTTCGCGGTAGTGGCTGGCGCGCTCATCGTCGCCCAGAAGTTTGGAAATCTCTTCCATCGCGCGCAGTGCTGCCAGCCAGTACGTTCCCATGTAGGAGTTAATGCCACACAGGTCAATGTCGTGCGTGGAGGGCTGAATGCCGTGGAGCAGTCCGGTTGAGTCGGGGTCCCATGTGTTTTCGATGTAGTCCATCAGCCGCACCAGGTTCGGCCAGTACTGCTCCAGCCATGCGCTGCCCGCCTGGTAGCGGGCTTCGCGGTAGGTGCGCAGAACTATTGACAGCATTCCGTCAAGCGCCGGATCGCCCGGTCCTCCGATTTCCCGATCCCAGATCTGTGGCGTCTCCAGTGGCAGCAGGACGCGGTGCGGGATGAATCCTTCGGGTGCCTGCGTGATGGTGAACTCTGTTTCGCGCATGGAGCGTTCCATGCGTGGGAAGAGCTTGGCTGTGGCTTGCGCGTAGGCGTGCACGTGCGTGCAATTGAGCGGACATGACCCGCCGACGAATCCAGCCCACATCGGCGTGGATGCGCCCAGGACTCCCTCGAAGGCGAATGTGCGGTCATCAGCACTTTGGAAGTAGCTCGGGGAGCGCACAATTGCGGCCTGTGTGAGCATCCGATCTGCGACTTCGCCGCCCGGTTCGTCGGCCAGGTCAGAGTTCGTCATGGCATCCACCCATGCGCGTGAGTGGTGTTCGAGGGTGTCCCAGTTTTCGTGTACGTACGCGGTGACCTGTGAGGCATCCGACCAGCGTGTGGTGTAGCGGTTTCCCAGCCAGTGTGTGGCCGGAGCGTAGGTGGGTTGTACGCCTCCAAATTGAACGAAGTTGACGTATCTGTTCGGGAAGTGCCATGTGATCGCGACGCGCACTGTGGTGGTTTCACCCGGTTCAAGGAAGAACTGCGAGACCACTCCCCCGTTCCATGTTGATCCTGACGGGCTGGGCATGGGACGCGCTGTGATGCCGTTGGGCTGCGGGTCAGGCAGGTCATCTGGAACACCGTTCCATTCGTCGGGGCCCACCGGCTGGCGTGTCGCCATGAAGTCCATGAACTGCGCCGGATCAGTCCACTGAGGAAGGGAGCTGACGCGCGTGCCTGACACGCTCAGGCTCATGGTGCCTGCGCCGGGATCGCGCGGGGCGGATTCGTTTAAGGAGGGGTTGGTCATGGTGAGTTCGGTCCAACCGTCTGCGCGGTGGACGGTGTTGACGTTGCCGCCGTATCGCGGTGAGTGGACGCCTACCGGGTTGGTCATGCCGTCATGACCGATGGCGTTCTGCAGACCTGCGCCGAGCCAGCCGTTGAGCCCGGTCTTGGGGTCAGTGTTCGTGAAGGTGAAGGTGAAAAGGGCGGCAGGTAGTGCGGAGTCATCTTCGTTCAGCGGGATGAGCGGGGTGAATGCGTCGAGCGTGACTTTCACCGGCAGTGTGTCGTCATCGAATGTCACGGTGCCAAATGGATAGTGTCCTTCGAAGGAGGCACTGGCCATCGGTGAGAAGTCCTCGAGCAGGTCGCGCTGCCAAGTCGGTACGTCATCATCGTTGACCAGGACTGTTGGTTCGTGCGGCTCACCTGGTTGGGCGATCAGGACACACTGTTCGTTGAAAGGCGGCTCCCACTGACTGATGCGTAGGGCAAAGAATGATCCGGGTAGCGTTCCCGTGTGATTTCCGATGTTGTGCAGCTGCCATTGTTTGAGTGATCCGTCCGCAGCGAGCGCTAGGTTTCCCGTTCCGATCCCGCCGAGGGGCAGAGCAGTGAATGGATGTGGGGTGGTCATCGTCGGCCTTTCATGCAATCGATTACATTTTAGGCTAATATTGCTGACAGTCCACGTCAAGACGGGTCTGCAGTGGCGCAGTCATTACACTTGACAGCAACACTGGTTGGCATTTTGCGGAAAAGACACTATGAAAAGAAAACATCAATCCATCGATGCTCCCCAACGCGTGCGCATGATCGATGTCGCTCGCGCCGCAGGGGTGTCAACGGCGACCGTCTCACGCGTGTTGAGCAATGCAGGCACCGTTAAGCCTGACCTCGCTGAACGGGTGATGGAAGCTGTCAGGCGCACGCATTATGTCCCCGATTCAACAGGTCGCGCCCTGCGCCGCCAGCGCTCGGATGTGTGGGCTGTCATCGTGTCGGATATTCAGAACCCGTACTTTTCGCGACTGGTCGCCTCCATTGAGCAGATCGCCACCGCCAACGGCCTGTCGATCGTGTTGTGTAATACGGGTGAAGATCTGGACCGCGAGCGCCGCTTTATTGCCAATGCCATTTCACAGCGCATGTGCGGAGTGATCCTGACCGCGGCGTCGGAAGCTGATGAGAACGTTGAGCTGCTGACCCGGGCCCGCATTGCCACCGTCGTCGTTGACCGGCGTGTCGGATCGTACGAGGGTGACTCGGTGCTCTTGAATAACGTTCTTGTCGGCCGGTTGGCTGCGAATCATCTGATTGAACGCGGCCACCAGCGTGTTCTGTGTTTGTTTGGTCCGTCTGCAGCTTCCACCACGTTTGACCGCTATCTGGGTTTCCAGGCCGCATGGACGGAGGCGCATCGCGATCGTCATGGTTTGCAGCTGGTGGAGACGAATATTCACGCCGGAGGAGCCCGCCAGGCGACCGCGTCCGCTTTGGCTCGAGCCCACCCGCCGACCGCTATCTACGCGGCGAACGCCGTGCTGTCGATGGGTGTGTATCGGGCGGTGCAGGAAAGTGGGCGGCGCATGCCCGAGGATGTGTCACTGATCGGCACCGATGATGCTGACTGGACGACAATGGTGTCACCTCAGGTGACTTTGATTTCGCAGCCCGTGGAGGAAATGGGGACGCGCGCGGCGTCGATTTTGCTGGAGCGGATGGAGGATCCGGACGGGGAGCCACACCATGTGGTCGTGTCGCCATCTCTGATCGAAAGGGAGACGACAGGCGCAACCATCGCGCCTTAGACGCTCATGAGGCGCCTCGCCAGACAGCGCGAGACGCCTCATGAATAGACTCGTCTTACTTGTCGAGAGTCTTGAGTGCTTCCAGCGACTTCTCGACATCAACGACGGGACCGCCGTTTGCCGGTGGTTCCTCATCGATCATGATGTCCTGCTCCAGGACGTAGTATCCGTCAAATCCGGCTTCGTCGAGTTTGTTGACGATCTCGGCGAAATCGATGTCGCCCTCGCCAATGGGTGCGAACATGCCGGCCTTGACGCCTTCGCTCCATGTGAGTTCGCCGGGCAGAAGCTTGTCGGTCATTTCCTTGTGGATGTCCTTGGCGTGGACGATGTCGACGCGGTCGGCGTACTTGTTGACCAGTTCGACTACGTCTGCGCCACCGCAGGCGAGGTGGCCGGTATCCAGGCACAGGCCGACCTTCGAGTTGTCCAGGACGCGCTCGACTTCGTCAACGTTTTGCACCATGGTGCCCCAGTGCGGGTGCAGGCACGCGATCACGTTGCGCTCGGCGCATGCGGCTGAGATACGGTCAAGGTTGGTGAACAGTGTTTCCCAGCCCTTTTCGTCCAGGACTGGACGCTCGTCATAGCCTTCAACGCCGGAGTCAGCTGCGAGGATCAAGTATTTGCCGCCTGCGACCTCGAACGCATCGAGTTCTTTCTGGACGGCGGGAATCGGGTCGGTTTCAGGGTCATGCATGATGGCTAGGAAGAATGCACCGACGACGTCGAGTTCGTATTTGGCGACCTCGGTGGCGCGGGCTTCTGCTTCGAGCGGCAGCCATCCCTGGGGGCCGAATTCTGTGGCGGTCAGACCGATCTGCTTCATTTCCGTTAGGACGCGCTCCGGGCTCATCTGGTATCCCCAGCCTGGAACTTCACATACACCCCAGCTGATCGGGGCTCCTGCAATTTTCATCGTGTCAACCTTTCATGTCGTGTGGATATGCGGGCGATTCAGGACAATGTAATGGATGTGCCGGTCAGAGCGGATTCCTGTGCTGCTTCAGCGATTTGCAGCGCCTTGATCCCATCGGTGACGTTCGGGGTCGGTGTCTGGCCGTGTGCAATCGCGTCGAGGAAGGTGTTGAGCTCATTGCTGTATGCCTGGGCGTAGCGTTCCAGGAAGAAGTTGAGGTAAGGCTCTTTCGATGCGGAGAAGTTCGAAGTGGACAGCTCAACGGTTGTGGCGCGCACATTGTCGGCATTGAGCACACCGTCGGCACCGAAGACTTCCAGGCGCTGGTCATATCCGGGGGCGCAGTGGCGCGAGTTGATGATGGTCGCGACAACGCCGTTGGCGTTGCGCAGCAGGATCATTGTTGCGTCGAAGTCGTTGGCTTTCTTGATCTCCGGGTCGAAGTTCTGGCCGTAGGCGAATACCTCGACAATGTCGCCGAGGAAGAAGCGCGCCATATCGAAGTCGTGGATCGTCATGTCCTTGAAGATGCCGCCTGAGGTGGCCACGTACTGCGGGCTGGGAGCTTCGGGGTCACGCGAGGTGATGGTCACCTGCTCAACCTGGCCGATCTCACCCCGATCGACGAGGGCTTTGATCGCGGCGAAGGACGGGTCGAAGCGGCGGTTGAATCCGAGCATGATGGTCGGGTTGAGGCCTTCGAGGTCCTTCTCGAGCTGCTTAGCTGCCTCGTAATCCAGGGCGATCGGCTTTTCGCACAGTGCGGGCAGGCCGGCTTTGGCGGCGGCAATGATGTGCTGTGGGTGCTGCGGTGTCGGGGAGCAGATGACGACTGCGTCTAGGTTGTCGAGGGCGAACAGGTCCTGCGCGTCGGACAGAACCGTTGCGCCGAATCGCCCACCCAGTTCCTGCGCTGCCGGCTGATACGGATCAGCAATTGCCACAAGCTGTGCGTTGGGGTTGGCAGCGATGGTGTTGGCATGCACGTGTGCGATGCGTCCCGCACCGATGAGACCAATATTGACCATAATAAGACCTTCCTTATTGTCATGAACAACCGGCGTTGGCTATCCCGTTGTGCCTCTATCCCACGATCCTATCACGGCTTGTTCTGACATTAAACCCCGATTCGGCGTCTTTCGGCACCGAATCGACGACAGATGACAGGTCTTTGCGAGATCCTCTACACAAGTAGATATGCCGCAGAAGCAATAGTTAGGACAATAACAATGGCGTTGAAGACATTTTGATTGATCCTGTTGGCGACCAGCTTGCCAACGGCACAGCTCGCAATGACGACGGGAGCCAGAATCAGCGCTATTGTCACAACCTCACGCGTTACCAGGCCTATTCCTGCTGAAAACGGCAGCTTGACAAGGTTAATGAGAAAGAAAAACCACGCCTGGGTTCCCAGGAACCTCTGAACATCAAAACCGGAGGCTAAAAAGTACATCGACATGACGGGCCCACCCGAGTTCGCGGACATCGTCGTGAAACCACCTAACGCGCCATAGATTCCGCGCACGCCGCTTCGTGCGACCGCTTTCTTCATCTTCTCCCCATAGGCGTGCATGAGCGCGAGCGTGAGGAATGTCAGTGCCAGGACAATAATTCCGATGGAGCGACGCACAACCGTGTCGGAGGCGAAGTACAGGAATGCCGCACCACAAGCCACACCGATGATGACAGATGGGATCAGCCGAAAAAGGGTTCGCCAGTCACATGTCTTGAAGTACACCCACACCGCGATTATGTCCCCTACCAGCAACAGAATCAGCAGGACGGCCGTCGATTCCCTTGCCGGTAATACTGCCGCAAACATTGCAACAGCCACGCTGACCACTCCAGGCAGAGCAGTCTTACCCAGACCTACAAATATCGACGCGATCGCTAGGACGATCCACGCTCCCGCTGACAGATCCAACTGACTTCACCTCCCTACATCGCTTTGTCCTCACAAATAATGGTAGATCTTACATGCGAGTACACACCTCTTCGTCGCAGGCAATCTATCACCTCTGAGACCAATTCACACAAACCCCTTTGTTTCTTCAAGCATTTGTGACGACATTAGTGTGCGAATACGATCTTTTGCAGAACTTTCTGCCGCCAAAACCTCCAGATATCATGACAAGACTGTTACGAAGCTTACACGAGTGTGCTACTCTCATTCCTATCGGGTATTAACGCGCGTTAACATAGATGTTGTACTTCGCACAATATTCGAGAATGCGACTCACAACGAAGAGAGTGGATACATGACTAATCAATCGCCTCAGCTTTCGCCTCGTGAGATCGAGGACCTTGTCGAGAAAACTCCAGCATCAGGTAAACACCGCGGTATAGGCGCGTTGCAGCCGTAGCGACCATTGGTTCGTTCCTGTTCGGCTACGACACGGGAGTGATTTCCGGAGCTCTCCCCTACATGCATTTGCCGTGGGATGCAGGCGGAATGCACCTGAACACCATCCAGGAGGGATGGATCGGCGGGACCCTCCTCATCGGTGCGGCAATTGGTGCACTGTTGGGCGGACGACTTTCTGACCGATTCGGACGCCGTCACAACATCATGCTGCTCGCCGCTCTTTTCTTGGCAGGCGCTTTAATGGTCACCCTCGCTCCCAGCCTGTGGTTCATGTACGTGTCCAGATTTATCCTTGGCCTGGCCGTCGGAGGGACATCAGCAACCGTACCGGTATATCTTGCTGAGACGGCTCCCAGAAGAATTCGTGGAACAATCGTCGCAATTGACCAATTGATGATCGTAACTGGTCAGCTCGCTGCGTTCGCATTCAACGCCGTCATCAATCAGGTTCTCGGCGGCCCAAAGCTGACGGTGCAGGCCGATCCGCTTGGCTGCATCGAGCCCGGAACATACAACTGGCAGGACATCTCCTCGTGGATCTACCTCAAGGAACAGGTCAGTGCTAGCTGTACTCTCAACGCTCAGTCAGACCTGATTGCGTGGGCAGATTCGCTCACTCTCACGTCCGGAAACGGGTCCGGATGGCGCTTCATGATTGTTCTGTGCACGATACCCGCAATCGCCTTGTGGTTGGGTATGCGTCTGATGCCGGAGTCGCCGCGCTGGTACGCGGCAAATCAGCGGTACCTTGAAGCAACCGGTGCTCTTAAGCGGGTTCGTGATGATCGCGACGAGCCGCGTTCAAAGGAATTCACAGAAATGGTTTCCGCGACCGAGCGTGACGTCCATATAAAGAAGGGCACATGGAGTGAGATGATCCGGACCAAGTGGCTTCGACGCCTCCTGGCGATCGGCATCCTCATTGCAGTGGGCAACCAGCTCACCGGCGTCAACACCGTTATGTACTACGCGCCGAAGGTCCTCGAACTTGCCGGCATGTCAACAGCTGTAGCCATTACCGCCCAGGTTCTTAATGGAATCTTGTCTGTCGCCGGGTCATCGCTGGGCCTTTACCTGATCTATCGCTTCTCTCGTCGCGGACTGCTGGCGTGGAACGTGGCGGGCATCGCGGCTTCACTGCTCCTGATATCAATCCTGTTCGGCACGCTGATCGAACCTCATATTGAAGCTGGAACGCTGCCGGATCCCATCGCCGCCTACGGAGTTCTCGGGTGCATGGGAATCTTCATGCTCTTCGTCCAGTCCGGAAACAGTGTCGTGTGCTGGACCATGATGGGCGAGATGTTCCCCGCTCGTTTCCGCGGTCTCATGAATGGCACTGCCGTCTTCTGCCTGTGGGTGTCAAACGCAATCCTGACGACCACATTCCCCTGGCTCATGGCGAATCTCGGCGGAATGGTGACATATGCAGTGTTTGCGGGTATCAACGCTTTGGTTCTGCTCGGGCTCTACTTCTTCATGCCGGAAACGTCCGGCAAGTCGCTTGAAGAGATCGAAGAGGAAATGAAGGAAAACTATTCACAGAGCTGGCGTTACCGAACGGAGCGTACACGCTAAACCTGACGTTATACAGAAAGGCTGTGGGATCGAAATGATCCCACAGCCTTTTCGATGTCTGGTGTCACAACGACATGTCGACCACTGCACGACCCTGAATGTTGCCGACAGCCAATTCGTCATAGCCCTTGCCTGCATCTTCGAGCGAGAAACGCCTGGTGACGATCTGCGAGTAGTTGATGTAGCCGTTGGCGGCCATCTCGACAACCTTGGGCAGATCAACTCGTGTACGTGCACCATAGGAGCCGAGAATAGACTGTCCGCGGCGCACCGTGCGGTTGATTTCAACGCCCGCGGTCTGCACACCGGCGCCCAGCCCAATCGGCACCATCCGCCCACCATCTGACAGAGCATTCAGTGCGGACTCCCATGTTTCGGGACGTCCCAGTGCCTCGAATGCAACGTCGACGCCCTTGCCGTCGGTGAGTGCGAAGACTGCGTCGTGAACATCTTCCTTGGTGGAATTCACAACGTCCGTGGCACCCAGTTGCCTGGCCGCTTCGAGCTTGTCGTCGGCCACGTCAATCGCGATGATCTTGCTGGCGCCGAATGCCTTAGCGATCTGGATGATGTTGGAGCCAACGCCTCCGGTCGCCACGACGGCAACAGTTTCACCAAAGCGCAGGTCTGCTCCGCGGCGCACCGCACCGTAGGCCGTCATCGCCGCGCACCCCAGAATCGCGCCTGGGACAAGGTCAACGTCGTTAGGCAGAACGGCAATCGATGTCGACGGAATGACGCAGTACTGAGCCAGCGCGCCCATCGAGTACATGGCGATTTCCTCGCCGTCGGTGCCGAACAGTCGAGTCTGACCGTCGTAGAGTTTTCCTTCCAAACGGTTGAGGTTAAAAAACGTGTCGCACAGGTCATCACGGCCTTCTGCACAGTGATCGCACTGGCCGCACGGCATCAGGAATGCTCCGGCGACCTTTTGCCCCACTTCCAGGTCAGTGTGGTCGTTGTCGGGGCCTACCTCAACAATTTCTCCGGTCACTTCGTGGCCGAGTACGCACGGGTACGGGAAGGCGATTTTGCCGTGAATAACATGCAGGTCGGAATGACACATGCCACATGCTGCGACCTTGATCAGAACTTCTCGGCTCCGTGGCTTAGGCGTCTTGATCGTTTCTATCTGCATGCCTTTGGCAGGGTCACGCAGTACCGCAGCCTTCATCGTTTCTGGAATTGCCTCTGACATTTTTCCTCCATTGGATTCAGACACTTCTCACTGCCGACGCACCGGATTGTGCTTTCCGGACCGTACATCAATTCTATCCTCATTTGTAACATTTGTAAATGGAATTGAACGTACAAACTATCGATTACCGAGGGAGTCTACCGATCCGCTGTTCGGAGGACATACGAAACGGCGGGCCAGAGCCAAAGCAAATCGGCCGCTAGCCCACCGTCTCATATTGACTGAGTTGAGTCAGTTGTCTTCGTTCAGAACGTCACACGTTCCGGCGTTGACCGCCTTCCAGATTTCTTCTTCGGTCGGCATTGCCGTGGAGCATTCCAGACGCGCTGCCACGATCGCACCGGCACCGTTGCAGCCCTGAATGATCTTCTCCAAATCCCAACCCTGCAGTAGACCGTGCACCAGCGAGCCGCCAAATGCGTCACCAGCACCTGCGCCATTCATGGGCACGCACGGCAGTTCAGGCACAACCAAGCGCTCGTCGGCCGTCTTGGCCAGTGCGCCGTCGCGCCCCTGCTTGACGATGGCGATCTTAACGCCGCGTTCCAAGAGTGCATCTGCAGCACGCTCGGGGTCCTTCTCCCCTACTGCAATTTCGCATTCGGTGCGGTTACCCACTGCCACGTCGGTGTATTCGAGACACTCGGCGTAACGCTGTCTAGCGAGTTCAATGTCGTCCCAGAAGATGGGCCGCCAGTCCATATCGAAAATTGTGTATGGCTTGTGGCCGCGCATCTTCAGTGCGTCAATGTGGGTGGTGTAGGAAGGATCCTCTGACAGGCCGGTGCCGCTGAACCAGAAAATCTTGCAGTTCTTCACGGTTTCCTCGGGCAGATCGGAAGTCCTGATCTGCAGGTCCGGAGCCGACGGCTCGCGGTAGAAAAAGAACGGCGCGTCGGGAACAAGCTCGCAGAACGTCACCGGTGTGTTCAGGTTCGGATCGGTGATGACGAATTCATCGCTGACACCTAGGCGACGCATTTCGTCGCGAACATACTTTCCGAATGGATCGTCGCCCACACCTGTCAGGATTGCCGCATCTTCACCCAGTTTTGCCGCTGCCACCGCGACATTCATCGGCGATCCGCCGAGGAACTTTTGAAACGTCTTTACTTGATCAAGGGGCGTGTTCACCTGAAGGGGGTAAACATCCACGCCACTGCGGCCAACGGTTAGAACGTCGTGAACTGCCATGACCTTTCTCCTCACTTCGTCGTGCTATTCAGCTTGGACATTTCCAGTGTACGACAAAGTCGAGCATTTGTCACTACATTTAGCGACCATGCTCAGCTTTGTTCAGTGATCAGTCAGTCTCACAGGCCCTTGGCGGCCTCGATCAGCGTCTGGGCGCTCATCTCGAGTCCCTTGATCATGTCGTACTGGTTGTCCTCATGTTCGACAGAGACGTTCATATCCGGGTTGATCGCCGCGACTGCCTGGCAGAACTGCGTCCAGAAGCTGACGTCATTGCCACCACCGAGATATACGAAACGCCATGCAGGATCCTGCGGCCAGACCTGGCACCAGTGTGCCATTGCGCTGGGGTAACGATCGTCCTCATTTTCCGGCCAATGGCCGAATCCTGTATCCAAGACGCCCTTGGTTGCCACCCCTGCCTCGATCTTCGTGTCCTTGGCATGGACGTGCAGAATGTGGTCACCCAGCAGGTCGATGCATGCGAGAATGTCCATCTGCTGCCACATCAAGTGGGACGGATCCAGGTTCACACCGATGTTGCGCACACCGGTACGCTCGACGAAGTCGAGGAATCCGTGTGGGGTGAAGATCGTGTTATGAGGGTGAAGTTCCCAGGCGATCTTCACGCCCGCATCGCCGGCACGCTGATCGATCTCCTTCCAGTAGTCGGCAAGGACATCCAGCTGGTATTCCAGCACCTCCCCATACACGCCGTCCCACGGGTTGACCACCCACGAGGGGTAGCGTGCACCGGGGTCGGAGCCGGGTGCACCCGACATTGTGACAACCTCGTTGACGCCGAGCAGGCCAGCCAACTTGATGGCTCGTTTAAGGTCATAATCATGTTTGGGACCGACGTCGGGCAAAGGGTTGACGGGGTTACCGTTTGCATTGAGTCCGGCAAGTTTCATCTCCCTGTCAGCGAAGATGCCGAGGTATTCGTCGCGTGCCGTCTGCGAACTCAGAAGCAGATCCACATGCGCGTGCGGGCTGGGTACGAAGCCGCCGACGTTGACCTCGGCACCGTTCAATCCCATTGACTTGGCGATATCGAGTGCCTCTGCCAACGGGTAGGAGCCGAGGCACTGCGTGTAGAAGCTCAGTGTTAAAGACATGGTGTTCCTTCCGGTCGTTGAGAATTACTGTGACTATTTGATGTCGACGCTGGCGCCGCCATTCGCGGCAGATTCTGC
This sequence comes from Actinomyces sp. HMSC065F12, assembly GCF_001814535.1. Lineage (NCBI taxonomy): Bacteria > Bacillati > Actinomycetota > Actinomycetes > Actinomycetales > Actinomycetaceae > Actinomyces > Actinomyces sp. HMSC065F12. The sequence continues at coordinate 22,820 of NZ_KV816983.1, read as the reverse complement.
GACAGCTGCCTGGATACGCATGGCGCGGTAGCCGTGGTCGAATCCGGGAACCTCGGGAAGTCCCTCGTCGATGCCGGCAACCTGGTCAAGGAATGCGCGTGCCTGGTAGGTGAACTGGTCGATCTGGGTGACACCGACGCCTGCGAACGCCATCGAGGAGCCATCCTTAAAGTACGGGAAGTCGGGTCCCACCAGTATGCGGCGCGATCCTGTCAGGCCGCGCGCTCCTGCGTTGTCAGCCAGCTTGATTTCTGCTGCGCGTGACATATCAAAGGCTGCCTTGGCTTTCGTGCCGCTGACTTCGAATTCAAGCTGGTTCGGATCGCCCACAGTGATGCGTGACACCGCCAGCGATCCGACCGCGCCGGATTCAAAGTGCGCGGTAAAGATGGCCGCATCGTCGTTTTCCACCTTTTCGGTTGCCTTCGCATCGGTGGAAATCCCTCGACCTCCGGACACACCCTGCACTGCCGGTGGACGCATGGTAATCGCAGTGGCGAATGCGGCACCCGAAACGGACTTGATCTGCCCGCATACAAATTCCGCGGTGTCGATCAGGTGTGACCCCACATCTCCGAGGGCGCCTGACCCCATCGGCCCCTTGTACCGCCATGCGATCGGGGTGTTCGGATCGGCTCCGTAGTCGCAGGTGTAGCGACCGGTGAAATGGACGATATCGCCCAGCGCTCCATCCTCGGCCAGTTTGGCAATTTCAGCGATGCCAGGCTGGCGACGGTATCCGAACCCAACGCCTGTAACGACGTCGGCCGCAGCAGCAGCTTCTGCCATTGCACGGGCATCGTCGAGGTTGTCCGTCAAGGGCTTCTCACACAGGACGTGCTTTCCGGCCTTGATCAGTTCCAGGGCGATTTCACGATGCAGTGCATTCGCGACAACGATCGAGACCACGTCGATTTCCGGGTCTTCTGCAATTTCGTGCCAGTCAGTGACGGTCTTGTCGTATCCGTATGCGCGTGCGGCATCTTGCGCGAATGGCTCATAGGCATCGCAGATTGCAGCATATCGAAGCTGCGGCAGCTTATGTGGATCGTAGATAGTCGTGGCCTGCCGCCACGCGTTGGCGTGCGTGCGACCAGCCATTCCTGCGCCGATAACAGCTACTGAAATTGTGTGACCATTCATCATGACTCCCTCGTCGATCATCTGTTGGTGAGTCACCGCCCCGAGCTACGCAAGCGGTGAATTAACGGCGCTATTCATACGCTAACGCGCGTTAACTACGAGTAATAGTATGGTTTGTTCTCACAACTGTCAAGGCGAATCGTAAAGTGAGTCGCACTACGGGCGGGCGAGGTTGCGTGAGGAGGCACGCACGATCAGACGCGGCTCAACGACGCGTTCGGTTCCGACCTGCCGGTTTGCCTCGATCAGGTCAAAACTCAGCTGCGCCTGCTGCGCCGGCTCCTGGTCGATCGAGGTGAGGAGGAACTGCGGATTCTCCGCCAGATAGGTGTTGTCGTAACTCATGACCGGGAAGTCAATACCCGGCCTGGCGCCAGATGCCTTCAGATACGCCACAACATCGATGGCCATCAGATCGTTTTGAACCAGATAACACGTCGCCTCGCGTGACGTCAGTTCTCCTAAACGCCCATCGCGGATCGTGTAGTGCTCCAGTTGCAGCCCAGCCGCATCTGTTTCCTGCTCGATGGCAGCAAGACGATAGCGTGTAGACGCATCGGTCTGATCATTTGTCACGTACACCACCTGCGTACAGCCGGTGTCGACCGCGTGGTGCGCAATCAGGCGCGCTGCTTTGAATTCATCAATATGAACCGTGCTGATGAGCTCATGCGTCAAGGGAACACCGGCGGCAACAACCGGGTAGCGTTCGGCAATCGACTGGTAGATCTGGGAGTCCTGATCGGGGGTGACCAGGATGATGCCACGCACACGTAACTGATCGAATTGGTCCAGCAACCGCTCCAGACGCCCCAGATGCCCGGCAGCTGTCGCGGCCAAGGTGAGCAAACCGCGCCGATCTGCTTCATTCTGGTAGGCGGAGACGAGCGATTCGAAATATGGGTTGCGCAAATTGGGCAGCACCACGCCCACCAGAGTGCTTCGAGCTGATGCCAGAGTCGCGGCCGTGAAGTTTCGGCTATAGCCCAGTTCTCGCGCGACTTTCTGGATTCTCTCCACGGTCTCTGGCGCTACGCGGCCAGAGCCTGACAGTGCGAGGGAGACCAGTCCGCGTGAAACGCCTGCCGCTTTGGCGACATCAGCTTGCCGAACCGGTTTCATGTGACTTCTCCCCTGCTTGTCGATGCACGCTTGACCAACTTGGTCGGCACTGCTATTTCCACGTCATCAGTCCGGCCTTCGCGGCGTTCCAATACCAGCCGGATAGCCAGCTTACTGAGCTGCTCAGCTTCCTGATCCACTGACGTCAATTCGGTTCCGGGGAAACGTGCCAAATATGTATTGTCGAATCCGGCCACACCAACATCCTGGCCGATCGTCAGCCCTGCCTGCAGCAGGACAGAGATGACGCGGAACGCCGTCATATCGTTGTGTGCAACGATTCCAAAGCCTGAGCCATACCGAGCGATGATGTCCTTTACGGTGGTGACGATGTCCTGATCTGAGACCACACGGGTCAGCACGTCCTGTCCGCGTGATGTCACGACTGACGCGTACCCCGCCTGCCTCAGTGAGGCCGTTTCACTCTCCATATCGATGTCGGTACAAATATGGATAACGGGTGCGTATCCCTCGTCCATCAGATCCCCGGTGACGAGGGCACTCCCGCCCTCGTCATCTGCGCGAACCAGATCGATACCGGCAGGCGCTGACGAGGCTGTGAGGATCACAGCGGGTGTTCCCCGTGTCAATGCGGCCAGTTCGTGAGCTTTATGGCGCGGCGACACGAGCAATAATCCGTCGACCCCGAAGTCAAGGAAGCGTTCGATCGCGGATTTTTCGCGTGCAGAATCGGAGGTGGCGATAAACAGCCCCAGGCGTTCAGCGTCGCACGCCTCGCGCGTTTGCTGAGCCAACACGGCATAAAACGGGTTGTTGAGGTTCGGGAGCAGCATTCCGATGACGCCGCTGGATGCTGTCGCCAAGGAGCGTGCTGTCGCATTGACGCGATATCCGCTCTTTTCTATCGCCTTGAGGACTGCCTGGCGTGACGAGGGCGCCACTCTCGGATCATCATTGACAACCAGCGAGACTGTCTGACGGGAAACCCCCGCCATGCGAGCAACATCTGTCTGTGTGATCCGCATGCGGGGGCCTTCCTGTGAGTCTGGACTGTCCTCCAGCTTATCGAGCATCCGGAAACTCGGAGCGCAGACGCTCCAAGACCCGCGTATTCATCTCATCGGCCCATTCATGCCACCCAAAGATGCACACGGAGAAGACTCCATCGAAGTTGACCTCGCGCAGTGCGTCGAACAGTTCGCTCCAGTTGACCTCGCCCTGGCCGATTTCATTGTGCTGGTGGACTCGGGCGTCAACACCGGGCGGGTTGACGATGTAGCGGTTACCGTCATTGGCCGCGTGGTTGTAGGCATCGGCCACGTGCACCTCGCGCAGCTTCGGTGCGCAGTGTTTGATCATCCGTTCGATGTCGCCCTTGCCTTCGGAGATATGGAATGTGTGAGGCCCGCAGTACTCGTAGCCGATCCAGTCCTTGTTGACGCCGCGGATGATGGAATAGGCCTCGTCGTGAGTTTCGACAAAATCGTAAGGGTGCGGCTCCATCGCCAGCTGGATGCCGTATTTTTCGAAGTCACCAGACAGCTCGTCAATCGACTTGTACCACTGGTGTTCACACTGGACGAGGGTGTTGGGGTTGCCGGAGAACTCGGAGACTATTTTGCGCACGTCCAGGCGGTCAGCAGCTTCGAGCAGGGAGCGCCAGTTGCGCACCTGCGCCTGACGTTCCTGTTCGTCAACAGATGACCAGTTAAAGACCGGGTTGAGAGTCTCGATCTTCACTCCCGTATCTTTTTCAGCTTTCTTGAGCTCGTCAATGAGGTCGTCATCCCACTTCGGATGGCGCTGCCAAAAGTGGAACTCTGTGTTGGGTGATAGCTCGACGTAGTTGAAACCAAGCTCACGAGCCTTATGCAGGGTCTGAGCCGTTGACATGGAGCGGTAATACATGTTCGGATCAAGTGCGATGTGAACCATTGCGTCCCTTTCGATGTGAAAAATGTGCGGTGTAAGGATCTGACTCCGTTTGTCGGTCCTGCATTAACGCGCGTTAAATCGGTAGTTCCAATGTAGCTGTTTTACACACGAACTTCAATAGCGCGGCGAGTCCAGCGAGGCGCTCCCAGGTATAAACAGATCCGGTGAGCGCCCCACTGTCTGTCTCAGGCGTAGAAATCAGGCTTGTCGATCATGCTGACTCGAACAACCTCCCCGCCCTTTTCCTGCGATTCCAGTGCTGCGTTGACAACGGCAGTTGCCGCGTACCCGTCCCACGCCGTCGATCCAGTGTGTTCATCGCGCGCTACTGCGTTGATCCACGCCTGTACTTCCGCGTTGAACGCTGTCTGGAAGCGATCAATGTGCGATCGACAGATCGGATTACGGTTGCCAGCCATGTCGCGGATGTGGATGCCCTCCTGATCTCCGAGGCGCACTGCCGCCGTCTCCAGGACGACTTCACACTCGATGGAGTATCCCCACTGCAGACTGACGTTAACTTCATCATCGAGGCGAATGCCGGAATCTGTGTACATGACCAACACGATGGGCTCATGCAGATCCTCGCGCGCCTTGGTGGTCTGACGTACCGGATCGACGCGAACCTCCACGATTTCTTCGCCCGTCATCCAGCGCATGGTGTCGATCTCGTGGATTGCCGTGTCATCGATGAGCATGCGCGATGAGTAGTTCTCTGGCACACTCGGGTTGCGATGCCTGTTGTGCACCATGAGGATCGGACCGTTTTCACCGGCATCGGCAATAGCCTTGATCGAATTGTAGGCAGGATCGAAGCGGCGCATGAATCCCACGGTAGTCAGGCGCTTACCTGCCTTCTGTTCGGCGTCCATAATGGCCAGACAGTCCTCGGTAGTCGTCGCCAGCGGTTTTTCACAGAGTACATATTTGCCAGCTTCGATCGCGTTGATCACGTCGGGGGCGTGCACACGGCCGAAGGTGGCAATCAGCACTGCATCAACATTCGGATCTGCAATCAGTTCCTGGCCTGACGCATACGCTGTCCCACCAACCGCATCTGCGACCTGCTGCGCGGCCTCCAGGTTGACATCTGCGGCTGCAACAATCTGCCCCCCTGACAAGTCATTGATGATGCGCTCGACATGGGCCCGCCCCATTCCGCCGCAACCAATCACACCGATTCGCACGGTCATCGTCTTCCTCCTATTTGTTCCGATTTGCTAGAGCGTGCCAAGGCCAATGGAGGCCAGATATTCGCGCGTCTTAATGGCATTGGGCAGCGGGAAATCAGGTGCACACGGGTACATGTCCTGCTCGCACACGCAGTAGATCTCTCGATCAAGTTCCGAGAGCGCGTCAATGAGCTGAACCATGTCGGGGGCGCCGGCAGGTGGACGCACTGCTGCTCCCTTCGCGACCGCCTCGCCAAATGGCCAATCCTTCTCATGGGCTTCACGTGCAATGTCCATGTCGAAGGACTTGATATGCACATAGGTAATGCGCTCGGGGTACTTCTTGATCATTTCGATCGGGTCGCCTCCGCCGTAGACGATGTGTCCGGTATCGAGGCAGAGGTTGACATACCGAGGATCGGTGGCATCGAATATGCGGTAGATCTCTTCGGGGGTCTCAATGTGGGAATCGCCGTGCGGATGCAGCACCATTTTCAGACCATAATCATCAAGCAGCAATTGTCCCAGCTTGTTGGCGTTTTCGATGTAGAGCTTCCAGGTGTCTGGATCCAGCACACGATCATCCGTCCATTCCCACGTCTTATCATCGCGGTACAGCGGAGGCAGGTGCACCATGTATTCGGCGCCCACCGCGGCAGCCGTTTCCGCCATCTCACGGAAATGGCGCTCAGTTTCTGGCCATGCTTCCTTCTTGTGCAGGATGCCCCACCCTGTACCTGAGACGACCTTGAAGCCAAATTCATCAGTCCACTTGGTCAGCTCCTTGGGATCAGTCGGGAAGTATCCCCACGGTCCGGTTTCAAGAATCTCAAAGCCTGCCTCGGCCATTTCCTTCATCGCCTGGCGTGGCTCGATCTGCTTGTCATCTTCGGCAAACCACACTCCCCACTGGTCGGGACACACCCCCACGACCAATTTGGAGTATTTCGGGTTTTCGGTGTTCCTGGATTTTCCGCTCATCATTGAACCTTTCTCTTCAGCGCACCTGCCTGAATGGGCTCACGTCGCTCTTCTTTCACCCTTTTGGCGCGCGCCAAAAGTGTATCGCGCATCACTGACTTATTCAAGTGAAAGTCACACATTTGTCGCTACATTCCCCAAATCCCTCTACATCAGGCTATTTACCATCATGAAGGGCCTCAAATTTGGAGTAGTGCACCACAATTGACACTTTGTACTAGCAATCGCCAGATGTATACGTTACTGTAATGACCGTACGAGCGAGGTGAGCCTCCTCGGACACGCCATGCACTAGGTGGTGCGAATGCCCACCAAGGCATATCGCGCCCGAGTTGAAGGAGAAACGCTTTGCAGATGATGCAGGCTGAGGCTTATGCCCCAGCGATTTCACTCTCATTGCTCAGCCGCGACTGCTCCATATCCCACGGACAGCGCCATTCTTTCACGCCTGCACCTACTTGCTGCAGACGATCCTGAGACGAATTATCCGCGAGGCCTCGCACACTTTCTCAGATCATCCCACTGACTTCCATAAACAGAATCCGCTATGCCTGGAACCTCAGACGTGAGGGAAGAAACGACATTAATCACGAAAAAACGAGTCTGAGACGGCATATTCAGAAAGGAAAGTTCCACAATGACTGCACTCGTTGACACCAGCATGACCATGCCAGCAATCCGCGAGCAGGAGTACGCCCACAGCGGCACCTTTACAATTGTCCTGACGGTTCTGCTTGCTCTGGCCGCCGTCCTGGCAATCGCCGGCCTGTTCGTTAACCCAGCGCTGACCATCGCAACCGGTCTGGCCACCTCGATCCTGACACCAGTCGTGGTCGTCCGCCAGATCCTGAAAGCGGCTGACCAGATCTGATCTGGTCGCACGACGCATCAAGCGCGGCAGCAGGAACACACCTGTTGCCGCGCTTGCTTTATGTCTTAAGACGCGAGCAGCGGTAGGCGACTGAGCCCAGTCCCCTACCGCCCGCTCGTCATCTTCACAGGTAAAGGCGCTGCGTTGCCTTCTTCTCTTCGTACTCCTTGCGAGCCTCGGTGGTCGAATCGATGCGCGAAACCTCGGCCACTGCAACATCCCACCAACTTGAGCTCGGCGGGTTCGGTCCGTACAGGTCAGTTTCGATGTGGATCATCGTCGCCCTGTCGGATGCTTCGGCCTTGCGGTAGGCATCGCGGAACTCGTCCATCGTTGTCACGCGCAGTACGTCCAGGCCCCATGATTCAGCATTCTTGGCGATATCGACCGGCAGGTTGTCACCCGGCTCGTTGTGCGCATTGCCTGCACCCATCGTGTAACGGGTGCCGAACCTCTGGGATCCGTGCGACTCTGACAGCGCGCCGATCGAGGCGAAGCCGTGGTTCTGCAACAGGACATAGATGACTTTCACGCGCTCCTGAACGACGGTGGCCAGTTCCATCGGCAGCATCTGATAGGTACCGTCACCGACGATTGCGACAACCTCGGAATCAGGATGAGCCAGCTTAACACCCAAGCCGGCTGGGATTTCATATCCCATGGTCGAGAAGGCGTACTCCACGTGATACTGCGTCGGGTTCTTCGCCTGCCACAGTGCCTGCAGGTCGCCGGGCATAGATCCGGCAGCGTTGATGACGATGTCGTTGTCACCCATCATCTCGTTCAGTGCGCCGAAGACCTCCAGCTGGGAGGGCAATGGCTGATGATCAAGGTGGTACAGCTCCTTCGTGGTTTTCTCCCACGCTGCCTTCTCATCAGCGATCCTGTGCGAGTACTTATCATCGACATGCCAGCCATCAAGCGCGCCGGTCAGTGCGACAAGTGCCTCTCGCGCGTCAGCCACCAGCATTTCTCCAGCATTCTTCACTGCATCGAAGGGCTTGACGTTGATGTTGACAAATGCGACATCCGGGTTCTTGAACTGGGTGTGCGAAGCTGTCGTGAAGTCCGAGTAGCGTGTGCCCACACCGATGATCAGGTCAGCTTCGTCAGCCAGGTGGTTCGCACTGTCGCAGCCCGTCGATCCCACGCCGCCGACGGCCTGAGGGTGATCGAAGTTGATCGCACCCTTGCCTGCCTGAGTGTCAGAGACCGGCATCCCGGTCGCGGCCGCAAAGTCACGCAGGGCCTGGGATGCCTCGGAATACTTCACCCCACCGCCGGCAACAACCAGCGGCTTTTTCGAAGCCTTAATGGCGTCAACCGCACGATCCAGCGACGCCTGGTCCAACGGAGCGCGACGAATGTGCCACACGCGCTTGCGGAACGCCTTGACCGGGAAGTCATACGCCTCGGCCTGCACGTCCTGAGGCAACGCCAGCGTCACTGCACCCGTATCGGCCGGGTCAGTCAGCGCACGGAAAGCCTGCATGAGTGACGGGAGCAGCTGTTCAGGACGATTGATCCGATCGAAGAACACGCTGACCGGGCGGAACGCATCGTTGACCGAGGTATCCAGTGTCTGCGCGTTCTCAACCTGCTGCAGCACGGGATCGGGGTAACGGGTGGCGAAAATATCACTGGGGAACAGCAGAACCGGCAGACGGTTCGTCGTGGCCAGTGCGGCGCCTGTGACCATATTCAGTGCGCCAGGTCCGATCGAAGACGTGCATGCGAAGATACGCTGACGGTTGGTCGCCTTGGCGTAGGCGGCAGCCGCGTTGACCATTCCCTGCTCGTTGCGCGGCATGATGTAGGGCAGGGATCCGCCATCGGGTTCGGGGTCCAGCTCGTTTTGCAACAAAGCCTGTCCGATTCCCAGGACGTTGCCGTGACCGAAAATGCCGAATGCACCGGAGACAAAGCGATGTTCTTCCCCGTCATGCTCGACGTACTGGTTCACCAGGAAACGGACGATTGCCTGTCCAACTGTGAGGCGTACTGTTTCTTCGTTGGCCATTACTTCACCTCTGATTCTTTAATCGGGAAGAACGGGACTCGTTCGTCAATGTCGAGCCCTTCCCATTCCTGTCGCATCCACGTGTGGACCGGGTCATCTGTCATGAGCCATACTGAGTCTTCAGCCGGGCCGCCCATCACGTTGAGATAGTACATGTCGTATCCGGGCGCAGCTGCCGACGGACCGTGGTAGCCATGAGGCACGATAACGGTGTCACCGGAGCGCACTTCGGTACACACATCGATCGGGTGTCCCGGCGAATCATAGACGCGCTGCAGGCCCAGGCCCTCAGTTTTTTCGTCGCTGCCGGACAGGCCACCCTCGCGAATCTCGAAGTAGTAAATCTCTTCAAGGACGCGTTCAGTCTCTGTGTGCTCATCGTGCTTGTGAGGCGGGTAGGAGGACCAGTTGCCGCCGGGGGTCAGCACTTCGGTGACCAGCAGGTGCGACGTTTCCACCTCATTGCCGAGGGCGTAGTTGTTCACCTGTCGAGTCCAGTTCCCGGAACCACGAATGCCGCTGTTGACTTCGTCAATCGGGCAGTACCGCACGGGCAGATCTCTGGCCGCCTTGGTTGCCGGCAACGCAAAGCGGCCGTCGGTCGTTGCGGTGAGCGTGAATTCCTTGCCGCGCGGGATGTAGATGTAGTCGGTGACTCCGGTCCAGATGGATTCGCGGCCAGCTAGCTCGTAGCGTTCGCCGTCGACCTCGACGGTTGCTGAGCCTTCGAGGGGAAGAACCAGCAGTTCTTCGCCCTCGGTGTCGACTTTCTGGGACTCGCCTGCTTTGAGCGCGACGACGCGCAGCGAGCACCATTCCCAGCCAGCACGTTCAGCGGAAATCGAGGTCTGGAACTTGCCTTCGGCCGTGGATCCGGCCTTGATGACGTATTTTTCGTTGTCGTTCACAGTAACTCCACAGTATTGTCGACAGCTTTGGTGACATCGCCATCGGTCGGGAACAGAAGGGACCGCCCGATGACCAGGCCAAAGACGTTCGGTTGTTGCAGGGCGACGTGCCACTTCTCCAGTGTCACGTCAGCATCCTTGGACACCTCGCCGCCCAGGATCAGCGACGGTAGTGTCGCAGCTTCCATGACGCGCTCCATGTCATCGACACATGGCAACTTCAACCAAGTATAGGCGGATGTGCGACCCAGGCCCGAAGCAATAGCCATCGACTTGATGACGGCATCAGGAGTCAGGTCGTTCACGACGGAGCCGTCCACCCACTTCGACATGAAGGGTTCGATCATGGTGACCAGTCCCCTGTCCGACATTGCGTTGATTGCATCGGCTGTCGCCTTGAGGGTGTTGGCCGTGGCGGGGTCTTCCAGGCAGATACGCGTCAGCGTCTTGCCACCGTCCAGCCTGGCCTTTTCAATGCCGTCCGGATCGTAGCAGTTGAATTGGTCGTCCATTTCGAACTTCGAGCCGCGCAAGCCCACGCGGTTCATCGAGCCGTAGACAAGTTTTCCGTCCAGAGCTCCCAGCAACGTGAGATCCTCAATCATGTCAGCCGTACCCAGGAAGCCGTTGACACCGGGTCTGCTCAATGCTTCCACGCAACGCTCGAGCACGTCGATGCGGCTGGCCATCGCCATGTCATCGCTTCCTGCTCCCAGCGCGCCGCGCGCAGGGTGGTCACAGGCGATGATCATGAGCTTGTCGCCTTTCTTCAACTCGCCCGGCTTGCGTGATTCCAAAGCTTGCGCAATCCGCTGCGGTTCATACATCCTGATCTCGGGAATTTCCCTGATAGCTACCATTTCTTCTCTCATCGTCCTACGAGCCCTATTGCTCACGGTCACTCCACCAGGATCGGTCGGGCCAGCGTTGTGCCCGTCCGGCTCTTGGTTCTTGACTACACTCATTATCTCTCACATAGTTCCCATCGTCAAGATTTTGTCAGTACAATTTAAGGTTTTCCTGTGCAGTTAGATACAACAAGAGGATTTTGACACTGGGTGAACTTCCTTTTTATTTGTCATCTCCAACCCCTTCAAAATGAGGTATCATTCGGAGTTGACATGACTAGCGTGTACACAACATGACGTGGATCCTGGCTAATGCTCCTTCACCATCGTGGCTGATGAGCACCTTTACCGCGAGAACACGACAACAGGCAGTGGGAGATTGACATGACAACTACCAAGTCAGACGAGGAACACCTCGACGAGCCCTTTATCCTCGAAATCACCATTAATCGTGACTCGCCGGTTGCTCTGCATCAGCAGATTTCTGTACCACTGGAACGCATGATCACCAAGGGTGAGATCCTGCCCGGCCAGACAATTGAGGACGAGGTGTCACTGGCGAACCGCTTGCAGATCTCCCGCCCGACGGTTCGACGCGCATTCCAGGATCTGGTGACGAAAGGACTGCTGTCGCGACGTCGCGGTGTCGGAACGCGGGTCTCCCCCAGCCCGGTTCAACGCCAGGTGAAGCTGTCAAGTCTGAACGAGGACCTCATCAAAGCCGGCCACACCACCCGCACGGAAGTCCTGCGCTACGAGGTGCGTTTTGCTGATGAGGACATCAGTAAGAAACTCGCGTGCGATGAGGGGACGGAAATTGTGTTCTTCGAGCGTTTGCGGTGGCTCGATAACTCTCGCCTTGCCTTGATGCAGAACTACGTGCCCTCCGACATTGCCCCGTCGCTGACCGACCTGGCACGCGACGGCTTCTACCATTGCCTGGCCCAATCTGGTGTCCACCTCCAGTCGGGCTATCAGCAGATCGGAGCGAAGAATGCCTCAGACTATGAGGCGGAGATTCTGCACGTTGATCCGTCGGCTGCCCTCGTCACCATGAAGCGAACGTCGTATGACGAGTCGGGGCGGATCGTCGAGTACGCGACGCACTGCTACGACGCTGCGCAGTATGCCGTGACGATGCCGCTGGTGACGGCCTAGCGCCTTTTGCCGCTTAATTTTGCGGCCAGAAAACGTAGTTGTTTCCGCCGCGAGGCTCGCCCACAGGCAGGCTGACGTCAGTGGGCAGTCGCAGATCACTGAGCCCGACGATCACGCGCTGGCCGTCAAATTGGCTCCAATATTTCAGAGTCTCGTTCTCTGAGTCGCCCTCCCAGTCGGATTCAACCAACAAAACACAGTGCGCCTTGGCCGCTTGTCTGGTTTCAATACATAGTTGACAGGTGTGTCACGTCATAGTTGACATGGGGTGCAGGCGATGTGTCGGGTCATCGTTGACAGGTGTGTCACGTCATCGTTGACACATGATTGAAACAAACAAAAACGAAGTAATCGTCTCCAGCGTTATCGAAGCAGGCATGAACATCAGCGAGGCCGTGAAGCGTTTCGGCATCTCACGCCAATGGGTCTACACCCTGATCCAGCGTTACCAACAAGACGGCCTGACAGGCCTGCAGTCCCGCTCATGCAGACCCCACCATCACCCCCACCAATGCCCACCCCACGTGGTGGATCACGTGCTGCGGTTACGCGCCACGCTGATCGAGCAAGTTCTTGATGGCGGGGCTGAAAGCATATGGGCGCGTCTTGACGAACACGAACGCCCCAGCGTGAGCACGATCTGGAGGATCCTCAAATAGCACAACTGTGTTGTGCCTCAGCCCCACAAGGAACCACGATCAGCATGGAAATGATTCGAAGCCGCTGCACCTAATGAAATGTGGTAATCCGACTTCACGCACTGGCACATTCAAACCGAGTAAGTCGAGATTATCTCCTGGCTGGATGACCGCTCACGTTCTTCCTGCACGCAAGCGCACACCCGCGCATCACTGGCCCCGTCGTGGTGGAAACCTTTACCACCACGACGCGCACCTACGGGTACCCGCGCTCCACACTGACCGACAACGCCATGGTCTACAGCACGCGCCACGCGCGCGGAGCACGCGCCCAAAACCGCCAACGCAACGCGTTTGAACAACTCCTTCACGACCTGTGCATCATTCAGAAAAACGGGCTCCTCGGCCATCCCACCACACAAGGAAAAATCGAACGCTACCACTACACGCTCGAAAAATGGCTCGCCGCCCAACCATCAGCCCCAACCATCACCAGCCTGCAAAACCAGCTCGACACGTTCACCCGCATCTACAACTACGAACGCCCCCACAGAGTCTTCAACAGGCGCACCCCACACACCGTGTACACAACCACACCACCCGCACACCCCACCACCGAGCTATTCGAGAGGATCTGGCGAATATGACACGACAGTGTCGCCATCGCAGGCAAAGTCACCATGCGCCACTCAGGAAAACTCCTCCGCCTCGGCATCGGCAGACCCTACGCACACCACCCAGTCCTCATCCTCATAGCAGGCAACGACACCATCACCATCGACCGCACCATCGGAGAAATCATCGCCGAACACACCATCGACCCCACACACAAAAAGACCGGGACACCGCCAACAAACTGTCAACAATGTCCCGACACATCACAGTGGTAGGCCCAGGGGGAATCGAACCCCCAACCCACAGATTAAAAGTCCGATGCTCTGCCAACTGAGCTAAAGGCCCCTGTTACTCCAACTACAGCAGCATAGCGGCCCCACGCCCCGCCTCCAAGTTCACGGGGCACACCTCACGCACGCGCGCGGCGAGAAACAGGCAAAAAATGTGACCCCTGACCAGGCGGTGTCAAGAATGTGTCAGGAAAAATCGGCGCCGCGTCAAGAACGCGTCAGTTTTCATTCGGGCCCGGGCGACCTCGACGTTCAATAGCAGTGCCGCTCAACCGAGCGACTTCGCACGCCGGGTACCCCGGTTGCGGATCCGCCACGCCGGAGGGTTTCCGGCAGCATCATTCAGGAGCCATACCGTGCTCGACATTGTGTTTGTCGTATTGACGACCGTATTCTTCGGAGGATGCCTGGGCCTCGCATCGGCGGTGAGCCTGCTGTGACCATCCTCGATATCGCCTGGCTGCTCATCTGCGCAGCCGCAATCGTGTACGTGACCTATGCACTCATTCGACCGGAAAGGTTCGGGTAGCCATGGCGTTCATTCAAATCCTCGTTCTCATCGCGGCACTCGTCGCGGTGCATCGACCGCTCGGCGCGTACATGGCGCGCACCTTTACCTCTGAGCGCCACCTGTGGCCGGAGCGGCTCGTGTACCGCTTCGCGGGGATCCGAACAGACCGAGAGCACTCGTGGCGAATTTACCTTCGCAACATTCTCGCCGTCTCCCTCCTGAGTGTGCTCGGCCTCTACATCCTGCAGCGCGTTCAGCAGTGGCTGCCCATGGCGCACGGCCTCGGCCCCGTCGAAGAGACGCAGGCGTGGAACACGGCAACCTCGTTCGTGACCAACACGAACTGGCAGTCGTACGGCGGTGAAACGACGATGTCCCATCTCACGCAGATGCTGGGCATGTCGTTCCAGAACTTCATTTCGGCCGCCGTCGGAATCTGCGTGGCTATCGTGATCATCCGCGGTATTGCCCGCCACGGCACGGATAAGCTCGGTAACTTCTGGGTTGACCTCGTGCGCTGTAACTTCCGCATCCTTTTGCCGATCGCGTTCATCGGCGCGATCCTTCTGATCGCCGGCGGCGCCATCCAGAACTTCAACGCCGCCCAGCACGTGCACACCCTCACCGGTGGAACACAGATCATTCCCGGCGGGCCCGTCGCGAGCCAGGAAGCGATCAAGGAGCTCGGCACGAACGGTGGCGGTTTCTTCAACGCGAACTCCGCGCACCCGTTCGAGAATCCGAACGGCCTCACAAATCTCATCGAGATCTTCCTGATCCTGCTTATCCCGTTCGCCCTCCCCCGCACCTACGGAATCATGGTGGGCGACAAGCGTCAGGGCTGGGCTGTTCTCGGCGCGATGGCTGTTCTCGCGATCGGTTCGCTCGCCGCCACGACCTCCCTCCAGCTTCACTTCGCGGGCGATCATCTCGCCGCGATGGAGGGCAAGGAGGCGCGCTTCGGGATCGTCGGTTCGAGCCTGTTTGCGACCGCGACGACGCTCACCTCAACGGGCGCCGTGGACTCGATGCACTCCTCCTACGAGCCGATTTCCGGCGGCGTGTTGATCTTCAACATGCTTCTCGGTGAAATTGCGCCGGGCGGCGTCGGTTCCGGCCTGTACGGGATGCTCGTCATCGCGATCATGAGCGTGTTCATCAGCGGGCTCATGGTGGGCCGCACGCCGGTCTACATGGGTAAACGCATCGGCCCGACCGAGGTCAAGCTTTTGAGCCTGTACATCCTCGTCGTGCCCGTGCTCGTGCTCGTGGGATCGGCAGTCGCCATCGCCCTGCCGTCGACGGCGGCGTCGCTCGCCAACGGCGGCCCCCACGGCTTCAGCGAGGTGCTTTACGCGTTCACGTCGGCGTCCAACAACAATGGTTCCGCCTTCGCGGGCCTCAATGCGAACACGCCGTTCTTCAACGTGGCGCTGGGCCTCGCCATGCTGCTTGGCCGCTTCCTGCCGATGCTGTTCGTGGTGGCGCTCGCGGGCAAGCTCGCCTCCAAGAAGGTTGTCGCGACCAACCGCGGCACCCTGCGCACTCACACACCTCTCTTTGCAGGCGTCATGACCGGCATCGCGCTCATCGTGACCGGCCTGTCTTTCCTTCCGACGCTCGCTCTTGGACCACTTGCTGAAGGACTCATGTAATGACTCAGGTACAGGTGACCGACCGCGTTTCTTCGCAGCCTCACGAGGAGAAGACCGCGAATTCCGGATCAGGCTTCACGCCGCGCGCTCTTGCCAAGGCGCTCCCACAGGCGCTGCGCAAGTTGAACCCCGCGCACATGGTGCGCACGCCCGTCATGTTTATCGTCGAGATGGGCGCGCTCATCACGATCATCGTGGGCTTTTTCAAGCCGAGCGTGTTCGTGTTCTCGCTCGCGATCTGGCTGTTCCTCACGGTCGTGTTCGCGAACCTCGCCGAGGCTGTGGCTGAGGGTCGAGGTAAGGCGCAGGCCGATGCGCTCCGTTCCGCGAAGACAGCGGCCGTGGGCCGCGTGCGCCGCGAGGATGGAAGCATCGAGGAGGTTTGCGCCGCGGGTCTTCGCCCCGGTGACATCGTCGTGGTGTGTGCGGGCGAGACGATCCCGGGCGATGGCGACGTCGTCAAGGGTGCCGCGACGGTCGATGAGTCTGCGATTACGGGCGAATCTGCTCCCGTGATCCGCGAAAGCGGCGGCGACCGTTCGGCGGTCACGGGCGGCACGCGCGTCCTTTCGGACGAGATCGAGGTGCGCATAACCTCGGAGCCGGGCAACACGTTCGTGGACCGCATGATCGACCTCGTCGAGGGCGCGCAGCGGCAGAAGACCCCGAACGAGATCGCTCTTTCGGCGTTCCTTTCGGTGCTCACGCTCATCTTCTTGTTCGTCGTCGCAACGCTCGTTCCCATGGCCGATTACGCGGGCGCGAAGCAACCGATCGAGGTTCTCATCGCCCTGCTCGTGTGTCTTATCCCCACGACGATCGGCGCGCTCCTTTCGGCGATCGGTATCGCCGGCATGGATAGGCTCATGCGCCGCAACATCATGGCGACGTCGGGCCGTGCGGTCGAGGCCGCTGGCGACGTGACAACTCTGCTGTTGGACAAGACCGGCACGATCACGGTGGGTGATCGCCAGGCGAGCGCGTTCATTCCCGCCCAGGGCGTGAGCGAGGACGAGATTGCCTACGGCGCGCTATTGTCCTCTCTCGCGGACGAGACCCCCGAGGGTCGTTCGATCGTGGAGTTCGCGACGACGACCATGGGCGTTGGCCCGATTCCCGAAAACGAGTATCGAAACGCTGAGTTCATCCCGTTCAGCGCGGAAACGCGCATGAGCGGCGTGCAGCGCACTCCCGAGCACTGCATCGTCAAGGGCGCGGCTTCCGAGATCCTCAAGTGGGTCACCGCGAAGCGCGGAACCGTCACGGAGGATGTCAACGAGACTGTGCGGGAGATTTCTTCCGACGGTGGCACGGCCCTCGTCGTGGCCGAAGAGAAGGCCGGGGCCCGCCGCGTGCTCGGCAGCCTGCACCTCAAGGATGTCATCAAGGAAGGC
Organism: Actinomyces sp. HMSC065F12; assembly: GCF_001814535.1. NCBI lineage: Bacteria > Bacillati > Actinomycetota > Actinomycetes > Actinomycetales > Actinomycetaceae > Actinomyces > Actinomyces sp. HMSC065F12. The sequence continues at coordinate 5,598 of NZ_KV816983.1, read as the reverse complement.
ATGACGGAGCGCTTCGCGCACCTTCGCAAGATGGGCATTCGCACCGTCATGATTACGGGCGACAACGAGCTGACGGCGCGTGCGATCGCGAAAGAGGCCGGCGTTGACGACTATCTCGCGGGTGCAAAGCCCGAGGATAAGCTCGCGCTGATCCGCAGTGAACAGCGCGGCGGCAACATGGTCGCGATGACGGGTGACGGCACGAATGACGCTCCGGCGCTTGCGCAGGCCGACGTCGGCGTGGCCATGAATACGGGCACGCAGGCCGCGAAGGAAGCGAGCAACATGGTCGATCTCGATTCGGATCCGACCAAGCTCATCGAGATTGTCGAGATCGGCAAGCAACTTCTCATCACGCGCGGTGCTCTCACGACGTTCTCGATCGCGAACGACGTCGCGAAGTATTTCGCGATCGTTCCCGCGATGTTCGTGAGCGTGTTCCCCGGCCTCGATCTGCTCAACGTCATGCGCCTGAGTTCACCCGAGTCGGCGATCCTCTCGGCCGTGATCTTCAACGCGCTCATCATCGTTGCGCTCATTCCTCTCGCGCTCAAGGGCGTGAAGTATCGGCCGGGTTCTGCAAACCAGCTCCTCGGCCGCAACCTGCTCATCTATGGCCTGGGCGGATTCATCGTTCCTTTCATCGGGATCAAGCTCATCGACCTCGTCGTGAGCATCATTCCCGGGCTCTAACCATGAGGGCCGAGCCGCGAGGGCGCCGCTTCTCGTGACCTCTCCGGCTCGGCCCCACCACCACTGTCGTTTTTCTCTCGATTGGAAAACTCATGAACTCGACACTCTCGGGCATCGTCTCCGCCATGTGGCGCTCCACGCGCGTCCTTCTTGCCCTTCTCGTTGTGCTTGGCCTGTTTTATCCGGCGGCCGTATGGGTCGCCGGCCGGGCGTTCGCTCACAATGCCGACGGTTCCATGATGAGCCTCGATGGCCGCACCGTCGGGTCGTCCCTGATCGCTCAGGACACGTCGAAGGATCCCGCCCTGTTCCACCCCCGGATGTCGGCGGGCAACTACGACGGTTTGGCTTCGGGCGGCTCGAACTTGAGCCCTATCGGTGAGGAGATCACCGCGCAGATCGCTGAGCATCGCGCCCTTATCGCTCGCGAGAACGGCGTTGATGAGGCCGTTGTCCCCGCGGATGCGGTGACCGCGAGTAGTTCCGGTCTCGACCCGCACATCAGCCCGGAGTATGCTCGTATCCAGATCGAACGAGTGGCGAAGAACTCGGGGCTTTCGCGGTCAGCTGTTGAACAGCTCGTCAAGAAGCACACCCAGGGGCGAACCCTCGGCTTTGCAGGTGAAGAGGTCGTCAACGTCAATGACCTGAACCTCGACCTGCTTGCGGCGAAGGACTGACATGAACACGGTGCGCGGTGTACTCAAGGTGTATCTGGGGGCTGCCCCCGGCGTAGGTAAGACCTGCGCGATGCTCGAGGAGGCCCACGACCGCCTGAAGGGCGGGGAGGACGTCGTCGTGGGCGTCGTTGAAACCCACGGGCGTTCGGGGACCGCCGCGAGGCTTGAGGGGCTGCCGGTGATTCCGCCTCGGCGGGTGAGCTATCGCGGCTCGACGTATGACGAGCTTGATGTTCCGGCGATTATCGAGCGTAAGCCCGACGTCGTTCTCGTGGACGAGCTCGCTCATACCGTGCACGGCGAGGATACGACGGCGAAGCGCTGGCAGGATGTGCACCGTTTGCTCGATGCGGGCATCAACGTCATCTCAACCGTGAACATTCAGCACCTCGAGTCCCTCAACGACGTGGTCACGAACATTACGGGCCACGTGCAAAACGAGACGATTCCCGATCCGGTCCTGCGCGAAGCGGAGGAGGTCGAGCTGATCGACCTGAGCCCCGATGCGCTGCGCGTGCGGCTGCGGCAGGGGCAGGTGTACGGGCCCGCGACCGTGGATGCGGCGCTCAGCAAGTTTTTCCGCAAGGGGAACCTCACGGCGCTTCGCGAGCTCGCGCTTTTGTGGCTCGCCGATCAGGTCGACGATGGTCTCGAGAAGTACCGCAGCGAGGAAGGCATCAAGGAGCCGTGGGCGGCGCGCGAGAGGATCCTCGTGGCCGTGGGCGGCGGCCAGAAGACTGCCGCCCTCATTCGCCGTGGCCGCCGCATCGCCGGGCGGATCGCCGGCCGCGAGCTCCTCGTCGTTCACGTCCTCGCGGCGGATGGCCCGCCGCGCATGTCGCCCGAACAGATGAGCGAAGCGCGTTCCCTCACCGAATCTCTCGGCGGCTCGTGGCACGTGCTTTCGGGCGATGACGTCCCGCGCACGCTCCTCGATTTCGCCACGACCGTGAACGCGAGCCAGCTCGTTGTGGGAGCTTCGCGTCAGGGCTTCGCGCAGCGGCTGCTCATGCGGTCCACGAGCGCCACGATTATCGACGGTGCCGGCGACATCGACGTGCACATCGTCGCCGTAGACCCGCCCGCCACGCACTGGTCGGCTCCTGCGCCGTCCACGAGCCTCTCCCCCGCGCGGCTCGCGACAGGCTGGGTACTCGCGACCATTCTCACGATCGTCGTCACCCTCGCGAACCTCGCGCTCGGCGATCCCACGGCGCACCTGCCCACGGCGATTATGAGCTTCGTGCTCGCGTCCGTCGTCGTCGCCCTCGTGGGTGGCCTGTGGCCGGCTCTCGCGACGGCCATCGGCGGCGCGCTATTGCTCAACTGGTTTTTCACCGCGCCCACGCACACGCTGTCCATCACGGAACCGAAGAACATCTTCCTGCTCATCGTGTTCGTGCTCGTCGCGGTCCTCGTCGCCCAGGTCGTCGACGGCGCTGTGAGCCGCCAGCGCGAGTCCCAGGAGGCGCGCCGGCACGCGCAGCTCATGACGGAGCTTGCCCGCTCCGTGATCCGCGACGGGATCGGCATTCAGGAGATCCTCGAGCAGATCGCCACAACGTTCGGCCAGGATGGCGTCGCCCTCGCCAACGTCGAGGGCACGACGCTCGTGCCCGACTACGAAGTGGGCATCCGGATCGAATCGGTCACGCTCGCCGACGAAGCCTTTTCGCTCGACGACCAGCACGTTCTCGCCCTCGTTGGCCGCCCGCTCACGTCGAGTGAGCAGCAACTCCTCGAAGCCTATTCGGGCCGGCTCGTGAGCCTCATGACCCAGGAGCAGCTCAACCGGACCCGCACGCAGGCCCGGCAGCTCGAGGCCGCGAACTCCGTGCGTACGGCGCTTTTGACGGCCGTCTCGCACGACTTGCGCACCCCGCTCGCGACGATTAAAACGGCCGTCTCCGGTCTCCTCCTCGACGACGTTGATCTTCCCCGCGACGCACAGGTGGAGCTTCTGCGCACGATCGAATCGTCCTCGGACAGGCTGGATCGGATCGTCGCGGACCTCCTGGATATGTCGCGCATCCACACGAATAAGCTCAAGGTTAAGGCAGTCACCATCGGACCCGCCGAACTGGTTGCCCAAACCCTCCGCCACATGGACCCCTCCCTCGTGCCGCCTTCGCTCGACGAGCGCGTCCCGCGCGAACTGCCGGCAATCACGACGGATGCGGCGCTCATGGAACGCGTGCTCGAGAACCTCATCAGCAACGCCGCCAAACACACCGACTCGGGGGTCACGATCGACGCGACACAGGATGGCGAGCGTATCCTCATTCGCGTGATCGATTACGGACCCGGCCTCACCGAGGAGAGCAAGGTGCGCCTGTTCACGCCCTTCACGCGCTTCGGTGACACGACGAACAGCCACGGGCTTGGCCTCGGCGCCGCGGTTGCGCGCGGGCTCGCGGAAGGCGTGGGCGGCACGCTCACCGCCGACGATACTCCAGGAGGTGGACTCACAATGGTGTTGTCACTGCCGCTCACGATCACCCCAGCCACCACCGACAGTGTGCCCACCCCCGCACACGAGACCACCACCGTTGGGAGCGCGTCATGATTCTCATCGTCGAGGACGATCCGGCACTGGCCAGGGCCATGACCGTTAACCTCACGGCCCGCAAATACCAGGTGCTCACGGCAACGACCGGGGAGGAGGCGCTCGTCATGGCCGCCGACAACCCGATCGAGGCCGTCCTCCTCGACCTCGGCCTGCCGCACATGAGCGGCCTCGACGTCATCGACGGGATCCGCGGCTGGTCAGACGTCCCGATCATCGTCGTGACCGCCCGCCACGAAACCTACACGAAGATCGAGGCGCTCGATCGCGGCGCCGACGACTACGTGACCAAGCCCTTCGCGCTCGGGGAGCTCCTTGCGCGTTTGCGCGCCAACCTCAGGCGGCGAACGTCGGGCTCCCCCTCCCCCGTCGTGACCACCACCGACGGTCGCCTCACGATCGACCTCGCCGCAAAAACCGCGACCGTCAACGGCACGCCCGTGCGCCTAACCCCGCACGAGTGGGGCATCGTGAGCTACCTCGTGAACCACCCCAATCAGCTCGTGCGCAAGGACGAACTGCTCGAGAACGTGTGGGGCCCCGAATACACGAACGGGGCCGGCTACGTGCGCGTCTACATGTCGCAGATCCGCCAGAAACTCGAGGAGGATTCCTCCGCCCCGCGCTACTTCCTCACCGAGCCGGGCCTCGGCCACCGCTTCGTGCTTGGCAGCTAGCGTCAACGCGGTGAGTAGCTCGCGACCAGTCGCGCACACATCGCGCTATAAAGCGTTGCTCACAGGCTGGCTCCGAGTCTTGAGGTCTTCCCACGAATCGGAATCAGCAATGTCATCTTCATACGCGATGAGATAGCCCCATCGCTGGCCTTCGAAGGCATCCTCGGCGACCAATCGACGGACGAGCGATTCCGCAGCCTTGCGCTTTTGCTTGCACAACCGCGTCTTCTCATCCCTTCTCGGATTTACCCTCGATGATCCAGTGGACACCATCGGTGTCAAGGGCAACGAAGTCCGGGAAGTAGCGATCCTTCGGGTTGTAGTAGACGAATGCACCTGCGTGTGGGTGCAGGCGATGCCACCACACAATGCTTGAGGAGGTGTTCAGGAGCTTCGCCAACACGTACTTTCCGCTGTAAGAGTCGAATGATTCAGACTCCATTAGGGACTTGAACCAGCCACCATAGGTGCGGCGCACCACGAAATCGGCGCGGCCCTCAACCTGATCGTGGATCGTTTCTCCGATCGGCAGGCTGTGGTCCTCGATCCGCATCACCTTTGGATAGACCTTAGGCACCTCACGAGTAGACCGCAGAACCTAGTGCACGTACCCCTGAATGAGCTGTTGAAGTTGATTTTGTGCCGAGTCCAAGGTATCTGCCCTGCCGGTGACTGGACGCGGTAGGTGGCGGCGTTGACCGTCAGTGTCATCGCCCCGGTGCCTTTGATCGTGATGATCGGTACCGCGTCGAGCAGTCCGGGGTTGGTGACCTGCCCAGAGGCGGTGAGCGTGTGGGCGATCAGCTCGGAATCGAGGTAGCTAAACGGCTCGCACACCTGGTGTGCCTCGAAGAATCCCCACGACGACATGTCCGTGCGCAGCGGGCTGATGGAGGGGGACTTGACCTTGTGTAACGCACCGGGCTGGTTGGACAGGTGAATGGTTACCGCTGCGATGGAATCTTTCTTCGCTCTTGTACAA